>CAKUMQ010000021.1 GCA_934667845.1 uncultured Eubacteriales bacterium
GGTTCCGTTCATGCACTCCTCACCGGAGCATTTTACGACCCAATCCGTTAATTGATAGGTCAGCTTTTTGGTTTTGCTGTCCAGCGTGTATTTCAGATAACCGAAGGCTGATAGCTTGTCCAGTGTTTCTAAAGCCTGTACGCGGCTTTTGATGCCGAGAATACTCTTCAGCCCGACAATACCACCGGACCACATTCCGGGGCTCACAGCGTTCTTATGGCCACAGTAGGAGGCATGTCCTTTGCGAAATGCAGCTCGGGCGGCAAGCTTTGCCCAGGCACCCATAATACCTTTGCCGGCCGGCAGGGTATCTCTTCGGAGCTTTACCCATTCATACTTCATCAAGCATTTCAACATCAGCGCCTCCTTCCTTGGAATAATAAAAAAGACGACCATTCCGTCGTCACATAGTATCAGTCTTCGATTCTTACAATCAGTCCGTTCAGCTTGATCAGCTTCACGCCTTTGAGATACCAGAACTCGCCGAGTTCGATTCTCGTCGGGATCCACTCTCCGTCAAGCAGCACCTCCAACCGTTCTCCGCAGTGAAGGCCGCCGTAGTAATCCAGCGGCCCGAAGCGAATGTCCATTCGACCGATTACATCATCATAAATCAGTACACCTTGTTTTTTCATCCTTATCCTCCTCGTGAAATAGGAAAAGCCGAATGGGTTTCAACGCTCATTCGGCCTTTCTGTGTGACAGGTTATGATTGAATATGTTGCTCGAATACATACTCCTTTCTAAATGTAATTGTTTGGACTAAATCATCATACTCGCGTCTAAATGCTTAAAGGCTTTCTGACTGAGTCCTATTATATCACTCTCATCGGTCTTGAATTCCACGGCGGGGGACGCCATGGCGTTGGCAAAGCCCGTGATGGGGACGAGTGTACCGGCTCCGGCGATCTTGGCGATGTTGTCGTATACCTGCAGCCCGGTCAGCAGCACGCTTAAAAAGATCAGTGATACCGAACACAGCCCGCGGGCGGCTTTTTCCTCCATGCCGCCGAGCCGTCCCCATTCGAAAATCAGCTCAGCCAGCAGACACAGTCCGCCGCCGAACAGAAAAGCCATCAGGCAGTTTTTCAGCAGCGGCGAGGGCGGGGACGCCCGTTTGACCATGGCGCCGTATTCCTGTTTCGTGAGTTTCATGCGGTAATCTGCCTCCTTTTTCGCTAGTCTGCACGAAAAACGGCGGGATATACGGGCAAAAGCCACAAATCGGGTATTATACCTTGCTTTTTTTAGGAATATCGGGTATAATCAAACCATTCAGCAGGCGGTTTTTCCGCCGCGGGTAAAGGGGGGACGGCTTTGCGCCGTTTTTTATCACTTCTGTTTCACGGGCGGTTCCGTGAGCTGCTGCTCGAGCCGACGGACGACGGGTTTATTCAGTTTTTCCGCTTTCTGTTTGTCGGCGGAGCCGCGACACTGGTGGATATCGGGGCGGGGTGGCTGTTCTTTCACTTCTGCCGTCCGACGGATCTTGTGCTGTTCGGGCTGACGGTCAGCGGCGGGGTGCAGGCGACGGCAGTCGGCTTTCTGCTCGGTCTGGTCGCCAACTATTTTCTCAGTATTCTGTGGGTGTTCCGCAAAGCCAACGTCAACCGCGTGGTGGAATTTCTGTCGTTTGCCGCTATCGGTCTGGTCGGACTTCTGGTCAAGAGCGTGACGTTTTCGCTGCTCGGGTACGCGCTGCCGGGCGACGGCGATCTGATCTTCCTGCTCAAGAATGTCGGCGGCACGCTGACGGCGCTGGTCTGGAATTTTGCCGCCCGTAAGCTGCTTTTGTATACGGATCATTCCCGCAAAAAAGAGGAGGAGCAACTATGAAACATATCGTGATCATCGGCGCGGGACCTGCCGGGCTGACGGCGGCGTTTGAGCTTTTGTCCCGTGCGCCGGAGGAGTACCGTGTGACGGTGCTCGAGGAGAGCGACGCCATCGGCGGCATTTCCCGCACGGTGCGCCACAAGGGCAACCGCATGGACATCGGCGGTCACCGCTTTTTCTCGCGGGATGAGGAAGTCATGCGCTGGTGGGCGGAACGGATGCCGCTCCAGGGCAGTCCGTCGTTTGACGACCGCAAGCTCGGGCGGGAAAAGCCGCTCGCGCCGGGCGGTCCCGATCCCGACACGGAGGACCGCGTCATGCTGGTGCGCCGCCGCGTGTCCCGCATCTATTATCTGCGCAAATTCTTTGACTACCCGATCTCCATGAAGCCGCAGACCATCCGCAACATGGGCTTTGCCCGCACGGTCAAGGCGGGCTGCAGCTATATGAAGGCATCCGTGGCGAAAAAGCCGGAGGATTCTCTGGAGAATTTCTACATCAACCGCTTCGGACGGGTGCTGTACAGCATGTTTTTCGAGGGCTACACCGAGAAGCTCTGGGGACGCCACCCGCGGGATATCTCCGCCGACTGGGGCGCCCAGCGGGTCAAGGGGCTGTCCATCCGGGCGCTGCTGGCGGATATGCTGCGCAAGGCGACCGGCCGCAAAAACGCCGAAAAAACCGAAACGTCGCTGATCGAGCAGTTCTGGTATCCGAAATACGGGCCGGGACAGCTTTGGGAGACCGTGGCGGCGGATGCCGAGCAGCGCGGCGCGCAGATCCTGCGGCAGCACCGCGTTAAAGGGGTCGTCTGCGAAAACGGCGCGGTGCGTGCGGTCGTCTGCGAGACGCCGGACGGCGAGCAGCGGATCGAGGGTGATATCTTCCTCTCCTCCATGCCGCTTAAGGACCTCATA
This sequence comes from uncultured Eubacteriales bacterium, assembly GCA_934667845.1. Taxonomy (GTDB): domain Bacteria; phylum Bacillota; class Clostridia; order Oscillospirales; family Acutalibacteraceae; genus HGM12789. Next base: position 2,754 of record CAKUMQ010000021.1, read on the forward strand.
GCGGATATGACGGGTGAGCGCCCGCCGCAGGAGGTCGCCGAGGTGGCGGCGGGGCTGCCCTATCGCGATTTTGTCACGGTGGGACTGCTCGTTGACCGCCTGCAGCTGAAAAATGAGACGGATATTCCCACGCTCGGCAATATCGTGCCGGATTGCTGGATCTATGTGCAGGATACCGGCGTGAAGCTCGGGCGTATCCAGATCTTCAATAACTGGTCGCCGTATATGGTGGAGGATCCCGAGCATACCGTCTGGATCGGGCTTGAGTATTTCTGCAACGAGGGCGACGCGCTGTGGACGATGACGGATGAAGAGTGTGCAGCGTTTGCGCAGAAGGAGCTGGTCTCCATGGGGGTCATCGAGCCGGATGCGGTGCGCGATTTCCACCGCGAGCGGGTCAAAAAGGCGTATCCCGCCTATTTCGACACCTATGCGCAGATCGACACGCTGCAAAATTGGCTCTGCGGCATTGACAATCTGTACTGCATCGGGCGCAACGGTCAGCACCGGTACAACAATATGGATCACTCAATGGTGACGGCGATGCGGGCTGTGGACTGCATCACCGGAAAGCTTGCCGACCGCCGCGCGGTGTGGGAGGTCAATACCGAGCAGAGCTATCACGAGGAGAAGCAGTCGTGAGCCGCCTGATCGGCAGGGCACAGCCGATATCGGGGCTGTTTTCCGGCAGAGCCTGCGGACTGCTCGCGGCATTTTGCCTGCTGTTGGCGGCATTGACGGATCAGACCGAAAAGAGCGGGATCTGCGCGGACTGGAGCGGGCGGCTGATCGGCGGTATAGGGCTGATCGCCGTGCTGGTGCTGGCGGTCATTTCAGCGCGCCGCCGTCCGGCGGACGGGGATATCCGCACGGAAAATATCCTGCTCTGCCTGATGATCGCGGGCTTCCTGCTGCGGCTGTGGTATGTGCTGTACACGCCGGTGAACGTGCGGCAGCACGACGTGTTCTCCTTTGGCGAGACCGAGCCGATGACGGCGTTCAACAACTACCGTCACGCGGAATATATGGAGTATATCTGCCGGTATCTGGCGCTGCCCGAGGTGGATCCGCGCGCGGTCGGGCTGTCGCAGCTCTACCATCCGCCGCTCCATCACCTGATTGCCGGGCTGTGGCTCCGGCTGCAGCTGGCACTCGGATGCGGCTACCGCCGTGCGGTGGAGTCGATCCAGCTGCTGACGCTGATGTATTCCGCGCTGATTATGCCGCTTGCGGGGCGGCTGTTTTCCCGTCTCGGACTGTACGGACGCGGGCTTTGCCTTGCGATGGCGGTTGTCTGCTTCCATCCCGCGTTTATCTGGATGGCGGGCGGGGTCAACAATGACATCCTCTGCGTTATGCTCGGTATTGCGGCGTTTTCGACGACCGTGAAATGGGCGCAGTCGCCGTCTGTGCGCACGATCCTGCCGGTCGCGCTCTGCGTGGGGCTGTCCATGATGGCCAAGCTGTCCGGCGGGCTGCTAGCCCCCGGAATCGCCGTGGTGTTTTTGTGGCGCGCCGGGCGTGATGTGCTTGCCGACCGCCGCGCGCTGAGGGGCTATGTGCGCCAGTTTGCGCTGTTTGCCGTGATCTGTGTGCCGCTGGCTCTGTGGTGGCAGGTCAAAAACGCCGTGCGCTACGGTACGCCGCTCACCTATGTGCCGGGAATGAGCAGTCAGAGCAGCCAGTATGTCGGCGGTTATTCCGTCTGGCAGCGGCTGTTCGGCTTGCCGATAGAATCGCTGCGGTCGCCGTTTTTGCTCTGGGCGCGCGAGGGCGGGGCGTTTAACGAGTACAGCATCCCGCTTGCGACGCTGAAAACGGCAGTGTTTGACGAGACGGCGCTGTTTTCTGCCGACACGACGGTTGGCGCAATCGGACTCTGGGCTTCCCGCCTGCTGTTTTTCAGCCATGCGTTTCTGGCACTCGGCGGCACGGTCGCGACGGGAGAAGCGGTGCTGCGCCGCCGCTTCTCGGGCGGCAGAATGCTCTGCGCCCTGCTGACCGTTACGGCGGGGGTGATGGCGGCGAGCTATCTCTCATTTTGCTTCGCCTATGCCCATACCTGCACGATGAATTTCCGCTATCTCGCGACGCTGCCGGTGATCGGCGCGGCATTTTGGGGCGCGCTGTACACGCGCGTCAGCCGCCGGAGCGAGGGATGCTTTGCGGCGCTGCAAAGCGGGATGCTGACGCTGACCGTGCTGTTTTGCGGCAGCTCGGCGGCGGTGTATACGCTGCTGATGGCGGTGTAGGAGGCCGCCGCTTTCGATAACAAAAACAGAAAAGAGGATGACCACATGAAAAAAACATTTGCTCTGATCGCGGCGCTGCTCCTGCTCTGTCCGCTGTGGGGGTGCCGCAGAAACGATCCGCCGTCCGTGTCTGCGGAGGAATCGGAACCCCTGTCCTATGCCTACACCCTTTGCGTGACCATCAACCCGCAGCTGACGCTGTTTATGGATGCGGGGGACCGCGTGGTCGGGGTGCGCGCGGACAATGCGGACGCCGAGGCGGATTTTGCCGGTGTCACCCTGACCGGCAGATCGCTGACCGAGGCGCTCGGCGTGATCGTGGATACCGCCGCGGAAAAGGGCAGACTGAAAAATGGCGGCAGGGTCGAGATGACGATAGACACCGCACAGGTGAACGGCACGGATAGGGATACGGTGCTGACGGCTGCCGAACAGGCAGTCAGAGCGCGGCTTGCCGAAAAACAGCTGACTGCCGAGGTGGTCACATCCGCTGCCGCGCAGCCGGATGCGTCGGCCGGTGTGACGACCGGAACAGCGCCGGCTGCGGCACAGACCAAGCCGAACGCTTCGGAAACAGAGGGGACGAGGACGACCGGAACGACGGCAAAAGCGCCCGACGTGACCACGGCGCCGACAACAAAAAAGCCCGCGCCCGCAACATCTGCGACGACCAAAAAGCCGGTGACTGCCGCGGATCTGAACGGGTCGTTTGCCTATCAGACGGTGACGGAAAATGCGGAGTCCGGCGAGAAGAACGGCTGCCGCTATGCCGTTACCTTTGACACCAAAAGCAACACCTTCCGGTATGCCTTCCAAACCGGCGCGCCGATAGAGCAATTTATCGAGTGGGGCATGTACAAGACGGAAAAGGAAGCGCTTGCCGACAAAAACGCGACCTGGAACCGGATCGACGGCAAGTATTACGGCGTGCAGGCGGGAACGGGTGTCAGCGGGAAGATCAGCAAGCTGACGCTGGATTCCGTTACCGTGACCGGTGAAACCGGCACGGAGCTGGGAACGCTGACGTTCACCTTTGATGCCGAAAAGGGGACGCTGACCTGTAAGGACAGCACCATAGAAGATACGGAGGAGCTGAAGGGGCTCGTTTTGACCCGGGAAAACTAAACCGCAGAAAAAGCACCCGACCGGAGCGCACGGCGCTTTCCGGTCGGGTGCTTTTGTGTTTGTATCAGGGGATGATGCGGCCCCAGTTAAGCAGTTGCCCGGGATCGGTCTTGTCGGCGGCGTAGTCGTGGTGCCCGATAATGTGATCGCGGTCGCGCGGGATGGCGTACTGCCCGCACAGGTCGGCAAGCAGGGCGTCAAGCGCCCGGTACTGCGCGTCGGTGAAGCCGATCAGCGCAGGATCAAGCGCGCGGTATTCGGCGGCAGTCAGATATTCCGCCATCTCCTCCTGCGTGCCGATGCCCATCAGCTCAATGCCGATCGAATAGGCGTTGAGCTTGTCGGTGAACCGCTCCTCCTTCCACTGCCCGCGCCCCGCATGCCATGCGGCGCGCGTCTCCGGCACAAAGCAGCGGATGCCGCCTGCGCGGTCGATCAGATAGTGGATGCCGATGGGATTATCGGCAAAAATGCCGCGCACAAGCGCCGCATTATAGGGGTCATCGCGGGAGAGCACAACTGCGCTGGTGAAGTGCAGCATGATGCACTCGGGCGGATGTTCCCGCGGGGAGGAGGAGTTGTCGGGGTCTAAATAGTCGGCGACGGCGAGCGGGGAACAGTCCCGCGGGGCGGGCACCGCTGTTGCCGCCGCTGTGGTCGGTACCGCTGTCGTTATAGCTGTATTGACCGTGCTGCTGTCCGGCTCCTCCCGGCGAACGGGGGAGCAGGCGGTCAGCGTCAGCGCGGCAAAAAGACAGAGAACTGCCGCCCGCCGGAAAATCCGACAGGCGGCAGCCGCACCGTTATGCCGGCGCATGGCCGGACAGCTTTTCGTCAATGGCACGGGCAGCGGTCTTGCCGGCGCCCATGGCCAGGATGACGGTGGCGGCGCCGGTGACGGCATCGCCGCCCGCGTAGACGTTGTCGCGGGAGGTCAGACCGGTGGCTTCCTCCACGACGATACCGCCGTGACGGTTGACCTCCAGTCCCTTGGTGGTGGATTTGATCAGCGGGTTGGGGCTGGTGCCGATGGACATGACCACGCAATCCACATCAAGCACAAACTCCGAATCGGGGATCTCGACGGGGCGGCGGCGTCCGGAGGCATCCGGCTCGCCTAGCTCCATGCGGACGCAGGTCATGCCGGTGACAAAGCCGTTTTGGGGGTCGCGGCGGTCGTCGGGATTCTCGTAGCCGAGGATGCGGGTGGGGTTGCACAGGAGCTTGAACTCAATGCCCTCCTCCATCGCGTGCTCGACTTCCTCTTTCCGCGCGGGCAGCTCTTCAAGACTGCGGCGGTAGACGATGTAGACCTTTTCCGCGCCGAGCCGCAGCGCTGTGCGGGCAGCGTCCATGGCGACGTTGCCGCCGCCGACGACGGCGACGCGCTTCGCCTGCATGATCGGGGTCGTGCTGTCGCTGCGATACGCCTTCATCAGGTTGCTGCGGGTCAAAAATTCGTTGGCGGAGTAGACGCCCTTGTAGGACTCGCCGGGAATGCCCATAAAGCGGGGCAGACCCGCGCCGGAGCCGACGAACACGGCTTCATAGCCCATCTCGAACAGCTCGTCGATCGTCAGCGTCTTGCCGATGACCATATCGGTCTCGATATCCACGCCGAGCGCCTTGAGGGTGTCGACCTCCTTCTGCACGATGGCTTTCGGCAGACGGAACTCGGGGATGCCGTATACAAGCACGCCGCCCGCTAAATGCAGCGCCTCAAACACGGTGACGGCATAGCCCTTTTTGGCGAGGTCGCCCGCGCAGGTCAGACCGGAGGGACCGGAGCCGACGACGGCGACGCGATGGCCGTTTGCGGCGGGCTTTTCGGGCGCTGCTTCGGCGTGAGCGTTGTGCCAGTCGGCGACAAAGCGTTCGAGACGGCCGATGCCGACCGGCTCGCCCTTGATACCGCGGACGCAGCGGCTCTCGCACTGCGTCTCCTGCGGGCAGACACGGCCGCAGACGGCGGGAAGGCTCGAGGATTCGGTCAGGATCTGATACGCACCCTCAAAATCCCCCTCCTTGACCTTGGCGATAAAGGCGGGAATGTGGATATTGACCGGGCAGCCCGCGACGCAGGGCATATTCTTGCAGTTTAAGCACCGCATGGCTTCGTCGAGCGCGGTCTCTTCGGCATAGCCGGTCGCCACTTCGTTGAAATTATGCGCGCGCACCTCGGCGGGCTGGGTCGGCATGGGGTTTTTCTTGAGGCTCATGTTCGGCATCGTTACCGCACCTCCTTCTGAAACAGGTTGCAGGTCTCTTCATAGGCGTGACGCTCGAAATCGCGGTACATGCTGCCGCGCTCCATCGCCTCGTCAAAATCCACGGCAAAGCCGTCAAAATCCGGACCGTCCACGCAGGCGAAGCGGGTCTCGCCGCCGACGGTCAGCCGACAGCCGCCGCACATGCCCGTGCCGTCGATCATGATCGGATTCATGGAGACGGTCGTCGGGATCTGATAGGGCTTTGTGGTGGCAACGACAAATTTCATCATGATCAGCGGGCCGATGGTGATGACCTCGTCATAGCGCTCGCCCGCCTCAATGGCTTCTTTGAGCGGCACGGTGACGACGCCCTGCCGTCCGGCGCTGCCGTCGTCGGTCATGACGGTCAGGCGGTCGCTGGCGGCGCGGAACTCGTCCTCCAGAATGAGCAGTTCGCGGTTGCGGAAGCCGATAATGGAATGGACCTCACAGCCCTGCGCATGCAGCTTCTGCGCGATCGGCAGCGCAATGGCGCAGCCGACGCCGCCGCCGACAATGCAGACCTTTTTCAGCCCCTCGGTGTGGGTCGGCACGCCGAGCGGACCGACAAAATCCGCCAGATGATCCCCGACGTTCAGGGCGTCGAGCTTTTTGGTGGTGGCGCCGACGATCTGATAGATGATGCGCACCCATCCGGCGTCGCGGTCATAGCCCGCGACAGTCAGCGGGATCCGCTCGCCGTCCTCGTCCACACGCAGGATAATAAACTGTCCCGGCTCCGCCTTGCGCGCAATAAACGGCGCGTCGATCTCCATCAGAGAGACAGTGGGGTTGAGGGACTCTTTTCGCAGAATACGAAAACGCATAGACCCGATTGCTCCTTTCACTCAGCCTGACAGGCTGCGGCGGCAAGCCGCCCGTATAGCCGAGCAGCCGTCACGAGGCGGTGACGGCTGCCCTTATTGTTCAGTATACCAAATTCAGCGTCAGAAGTCAACTTCCGTATCGTAGTAGCAGCACTTGAGCAGCTTCTCCATCTCTTCCTGACTGGGCTGACGCGGGTTCGAGCCGGTGCAGGCGTCGCCGATGGCGTTTTTCGCGATCTCGGGCAGACGCTCGAGGAAAATCTCCTCCGGCACAAAGCCCTGGGCGCAGGGATAGCTGTCCGCGCCGTATTCCTTGATGCAGTGGGGGATGCGGAGCTGATCGTTCATGCCGCGCAGATAGTCGATCAGGCGGGCGATCTTTTCGCTGAGCGTGTCGCCGCCCAGACCCATGAAGTCGGCAATGACGCCGTAGCGCTCGGCAGCGGCGGGATCCTTGGCGTTGAACGCGATGACCTTCGGCAGGTACATGGCGTTGGCAGCGCCGTGGATGATGTGCGCGCCGTAGTCGGCAAATGCCGCGCCGGTCTTATGCGCCATGGAGTGGACAATGCCGAGCAGCGCATTCGAGAACGCCATGCCCGCCAGGCACTGGGCGTTGTGCATCGCGTCACGCTTGGCCATATCACCGTTGTAGGAATCCACGAGGTCGTCCTGGATCATCTGGATGGCGTGCAGCGCGAGCGGGTCGGTGTAGTCGCAGTGAGCGGTGGAGACATACGCCTCGATCGCATGGGTCATCGCGTCCATACCGGTGTGGGCGACCAGCTTCTGCGGCATGGTCTCCGCAAGCTCCGGATCCACGATGGCGATATCCGGCGTGATCTCAAAGTCGGCGATCGGGTATTTGATGCCCTTCTGATAGTCGGTGATGATGGAGAACGCCGTCACCTCGGTCGCGGTGCCGGAGGTGGAGGAAATGGCGCAGAAGTGCGCTTTGCGGCGCAGCTTCGGGATGCCGAACACCTTGCACATCTCCTCGAAGGTGATCTCGGGGTACTCGTATTTGATCCACATGGCTTTGGCGGCGTCGATCGGGGAGCCGCCGCCGATGGCGATGATCCAGTCCGGCTCAAACTCCTGCATAGCCGCTGCGCCCTTCATGACCGTATCCACAGACGGATCGGATTCAATGCCCTCAAACAGGCGGACTTCCATGCCTGCTTCCTTCAGGTAGCTGACCGCACGATCCAGGAAACCGAACCGTTTCATGGAGCCGCCGCCGACGCAGACGATCGCGCGCTTGCCTTCCAATGTTTTCAGCGCTTCCAAAGCGCCTTTGCCGTGATACAGATCGCGGGGAAGAGTGAACCGAACCATTGTGCATATCTCCTTTATTATTTGTATGGGTGAGCCGACGGGTGACTTCCGTTGACTTCGTTAAAAGAATAACACACAATTTCAAAAAAATCAAATGTAATTTGTTAGATGGGGCTATATTCCAACATACATATAGAGATTCTTTTGGAAGTTATTTTCTTCCCTTGTGCCGGACATAGTCCGCGCCGAGCGGAATGTCGGAGAGGATATCGTCGACGATATCCAGCCCGCCGAGGCGGCTGAAATACTGCTTGCCGAGCTTGCTGGAGTCGCAGAGCAGAAACGCCTTGCTCGACTGCCGGATGTAGACGCGCTTTAGGTCGGCTTCCTCTTCGGTGGAATCGGTAATGCCGCTTTCGGGGTGAATGCCGCGGCAGGAGAAAAATGCCAGATCGGCGTTGAACCGCGACGCCGCCTCCATGGCCTGCACGCCGACAAAGGATTTGGCGTTTTCCCGCATGCGCCCGCCGGTGCAGTACACCGTGATGCCCTCGATGCCCGCCAGAATGTCGGCGGTCTTCAGCCCGTTTGTGATGACCCGCAGATTGCGAAAGCGCGTCAGCCGTGCCGCGAGCTGGCAGACCGTGGAGCTGGCGTCCATGAATATGGTCTGTCCGCTGCGGATCAGCGGCAGCGCGCGCTCGGCAATGATGTCCTTGGCGGTCATGTTTTCCGCCTCCCGCATCTGGAGCGGGAAATCCTTGGCATTGCCGTCGAGAAATACCGCGCCGCCGTGGGTGCGGCGAAGCTGCCCGCTGTTTTCAAGGATCTGCAGGTCACGCCGGATCGTCGCGCCGCTCGAATACAGGCGGGCGCAAAGCTCGTCTACCGTGACGGCCTGTTTCTCCTTTAAAATGGACAATATATGCTCACGGCGCTCCAAGGGCAGCATAACATTTCCTCGCTTTCCGGTTTTTGAGGGATATTTGTGATCATTTTTGATTATATCAGATTATTTCAAAAAAAACAAGTGCACATTCATCGAAATGAGCGCCAGCACTGGACAAATGCGCAGAAGTGGTGTATAATACACGATGTAAAGCTATCGTGCGGGAGTAGATTTCTGCCGACGGCTGAACCCAGCAGAAAACAGGAGGAAACGGCCATGAAGATTCTGGTCATCAACGCCGGCAGCTCCTCGCTCAAGTACCAGCTGTTCGATATGGACGGCGGCAAGGTGCTGGCGAAGGGCAACTGCGAATGTATCGGCACCGGCGGAATCGTGACGCACAGGAAAACGGGTGCAGAGCCGTATCGTCAGGAGCGCCCGCTGCCGACGCACGACGAGGCGCTGGAGGCGGTGCTCGCGCTGCTGACCGATCCCGAGCACGGTGTGATCACCGATATCAGCGAGATCGACGCAGTGGGTCACCGGATCGCGCACGGCGGCGAAAAATGCCGGAAGTCCATGCGGCTCGACGATGAGACGATCGCGTATATCGAGTCCATCGTCCCGATCAACCCGCTGCACGGTCCCCCCGCGCTCAAGGGCATCCGCGGCTGCCGCAGGCTGATGAAGGATACGCCGCAGATCGGCGTGTTCGACACCTCTTTTTACGGCGATATTCCCGATTATGCCTATATCTATCCGCTGCCCTACGAGCTGTATGAGCAGCACCGCATCCGCCGCTACGGCTTCCACGGCACCTCCCACCGCTACGTTTCCGCCAAGGCAGCGGAGCTTTTGGGGCGTCCCCTGTCCGAGCTGCGGATGGTGACCTGCCACCTCGGCAACGGCTCGTCCATCACCGCTGTGGATCACGGCAAGGCGATCGACACCTCGATGGGCTTCACGCCGCAGGAGGGGATCCTGATGGGCACCCGGTCGGGCAGCCTGGATCCGACGGTCATCACCTATATGATCAACAGCCTCGGGATGAGCGGCAAGGATGTGGAGGATATTTTGAACCGCAAGTCCGGTCTGCTCGGCGTGTCCGGCGTGTCCAACGACGCCCGCGACGTGACCAAGGCGGCGGCAGAGGGCAACTACCGCGCGCAGCTGGCACTCGACATCCTTGTCCACGGCATCAAGAAGCACATCGGCAGCTATGTTGCCGAGATGAACGGCATTGACGTGCTGGTGTTCACCGCCGGTCTCGGCGAGAACGATATCGCCCTGCGGCAGCGTGTCTGCGATAAGATGGACTTCTTCGGCATTGCCGTCGATCCCGAAAAGAACAATGTGCGCAGTGAGACGCGGGAAATTACCGCCGACGGCGCCCGCGTGCGGACATTTGTCATCCCGACGGATGAGGAATACATGATCGCGTTGGATACGGAGGCGCTTGCCCGCTGATTTTTGGCGCGGCGCTTTCCGTGAATATAATAAGGTTTAAACAGAATTTAAAACAAAAGGAGCGTTTCACATGCAGTCTGCCTACGAGATCAAAAAAGAAATCTGTGACATCGGCGCCCGCATCTACAGCAAGGGGTATGTCGCCGCGAATGACGGTAACATCTCCGTCAAGGTCGGCCCGAACGAATTTTACTGCACCCCGACCGGCGTATCGAAGGGCTACATGACCCCCGATATGATCATCCGCGTAGACGGTCAGGGCAACAAGATCGAGGGTAAGCTCAACCCCTCCTCCGAGTTCAAAATGCATCTGCGCGTGTACCGCGAGCGTCCCGACGTGAATGCGGTCGTTCATGCGCATCCGCCCACGGCGACGGCGTTTGCGGTCTGCAACATCCCGCTGGAGGAGAACCTGCTGCCCGAGGCGATCCTGACGGTCGGCTCCGTGCCGGTCTGCGTCTACGGCTGCCCCTCCACCGAGGAGATTCCCGATTCGCTGATGCCCTACATCCAGAATCATGACGCTTTCCTGCTGCAGAACCACGGTGCGCTCGCGGTCGGCAACACGCTGACCAAGGCGTTCTTTGTGATGGACGAGGTCGAGTACTACGCGAAAGTCTCCCTGCTTGCCCGCCAGATCGGCGAGCCGCGCGAGCTGCCCTGCGAAGAGCTGGAAAAGCTGATGGAGCTGCGCAAGAAGTTCGGTATGCCCGGCCGTCATCCCGGCTGCAAGACCTGCAAAAACCGCGGCACGGCGAACTGCCGCTGCAAGGATAACGCCCCGGCGGTCTCTCCCCAGCATGACCTGGTGAGCCAGATCACCAAGACGGTGCTCGAGAGCCTCAACCGCAAGTAAGTCTTGCGGGGGCTGTCCCGTTTCTGCCGCCGATCCTCTGTGCCGGACAGGCACAGGGGGGCGGTATGAGCAGACAAACGGGATAACGGCGTTTATTTTGCAGGAAAGGAGAGTCATAGCTTAATATGAGTTCCTATACAGAGACGCGGATCTCCAGGACGCCGCGTATCGAACGGCTGGTCACGGAGCTGTTTGCGCTGCCGCCCCAGATCGAGGCGGACCGCGCGGTTTTGCTGACCGAGACTTATCGGGCGACGGAAAACGAGCCGATCATCACGCGGCGCGCCAAGGCGTTTGCGCATATTCTTGAAAATCTTCCCGTGACCATCCGCCCGGATGAACTGATCGTCGGAACGGCGAGCCGCCGTCCGCGCAGCTCACAGACTTTTCCGGAGTATTCGTTTGAGTGGCTCGAGCAGGAGTTTGACACCCTTGCCACCCGCTCTGCGGACCCGTTCTACATTTCGGAGGAGACCAAGGCGGCGCTGAAAGAGGTGCACCGCTATTGGAAAGGGAAAACGACCAGCGATCTGGCGCTGTCCGCCATGTGTCCCGAAGCGGTCACCGCAATCGAGCACAGCATATTCACGCCGGGCAACTACCTCTACAACGGCATCGGTCATGTGACGGTCGGCTATGACCGCGTTCTGGCGGAGGGCTTTGCCGGGATCGAAAGATCGGCTCTGCAGGCTCTGGAGGCGCTCGACCGGACGGAAAGCGACTATCCCGCCCGCTCCCACTTCTTAGAGGCGGTCGTGACCTGCTGCCGCGCTGCCGTGACGTTTGCCCACCGCTATGCGGAGGAGGCGCGCCGACAGGCGGAGGCGTGCACGGATGCCGCGCGCCGCGAGGAGCTGCGCCGCATTGCCGAAAACTGCACCCGTGTGCCGGAAAACGGCGCACAGAGCTTCTATGAGGCGTGCCAGTCCTTCTGGTTCGTTCAGCTGCTTTTACAGATTGAGTCAAACGGCCATTCAATCTCTCCCGGCCGCTTTGACCAGTACATGTATCCGTATTTCGCCGCCGATCTGCAGGCGGGAAAGATCACCCGCGAGACGGCGCAGGAGTACATCGACTGCGTGTGGGTCAAGCTCAACGATCTGAACAAGTGCCGCGACGCCGCTTCGGCGGAGGGCTTTGCCGGTTACAGCATGTTCCAGAACCTCGTGGTCGGCGGACAGGATGCGGATGGCAACGACGCCACAAATGATCTGTCCTTCATGTGCATTCAGGCGTCGGACAACGTCGGGCTTCCGCAGCCCTCGCTGTCCATCCGCGTCTGGAACGGCTCGCCGCAGGATCTGATGATGCGTGCCGCGGCACTGACGCGTACCGGTATCGGTCTCCCGGCGTATTACAACGACGAGGTGATCATCCCGGCGCTGATCAACCGCGGGCTGACGCTCCGCGACGCCCGGCAGTACAACCTGATCGGCTGCGTGGAGCCGCAGAAGTCCGGTAAGACCGACGGATGGCACGACGCGGCGTTCTACAACATGTGCCGCCCGATGGAGCTGGTCTTTTCCAACGGTGTGGACGACGGTGTGCAGATCGGTCCGAGAACCGGCACGCTCGATAAATTCACGACGTTTGAGGAATTCTACGACGCATACAAGAAGCAGTCGGATTACGCGGTCTCCCTGATGGTCAACGCGGATAACGCCATTGATATGGCGCATGCGGAGCGCTGCCCGCTTCCGTTTGAATCCTCCATGGTCGACGACTGCATTGCGCGCGGCCGGTCTATGCAGGAGGGCGGCGCCGTCTATAACTTCACCGGCCCGCAGGGCTTCGGTGTCGCCAATATGGCGGACGGGCTGTTCGCGGTGCGCCGTCTCGTCTACGAGACCCGCCGGTTCACGCTTGAGGACTTCCGCGATGCCATGCAGCACAATTTCGCGCAGCCGCTGGACGCGCATCTCGCCGAGCATTTGACGGCGAAGGCGCTGACTCCCGTGGTCGCCGCCGGCAAAGCGGTCAGTGCGGAGGACGTGCGGGAGGTCTATACGAGGATCCAGAGAAACGACCTGTCGGATGCCGCTTCCGCCAAACGGTATGCGGAGCTTCTGGCGGCGATCGAGGAGCTGCCGCGCTACGGCAACGACGATCCCGAGGTGGACGCCCTGGCGAAGGATGTCGCCTATACCTATACCCGTCCTCTGCAGCAATTCCGCAATCCGCGCGGCGGCAGATATCAGGCGGGTCTGTACCCGGTGTCGGCGAATGTGCCGCTCGGTGCGCAGACCGGCGCGACGCCGGACGGCCGTCTGGCGGGCACGCCGATCGCCGACGGTGTCTCTCCGGCCGCCGGACGCGATACCCACGGCCCGACCGCGGCGGCCAACTCGGTCTCCCGGCTCGACCATTACATTGCCTCGAACGGTACGCTGTACAACATGAAGTTCCATCCGTCCGCACTGGCAGGACAGCACGGACTGGAAAACTTCGTCAGCCTGATCCGCTCGTTCTTCGATCAGAAGGGCAGCCATGTGCAGTTCAACGTGGTCAGCAAGGAAACGCTTCTGGATGCGCAGAAGCACCCGGAAAAGTATAAGAGCCTTGTGGTCCGCGTGGCTGGATACAGCGCCCTCTTCACCTCGCTTTCCCGTTCGCTCCAGGATGATATCATCCACCGTACCGAACAGGGCTATATCGGGTGAGGAACTATGGAAGAATTGCTCTCAACTACCGGACGGATATTTGATATCCAGCGGTTTTCCGTGCATGATGGTCCCGGGATCCGGTCGATCGTGTTTCTGAAGGGGTGCAGGCTCCGCTGCCGCTGGTGCTGCAACCCCGAGTCGCAGGAATACGCCGTCGGAACGATGAACGTCAACGGGAAGCCGAAAACAGTCGGACGGGACGTGACGGTACGCGAGGTGCTGGAGACGGTAAAGAAGGACTACCCCTATTACCGCCGCTCGGGCGGAGGCATGACGCTGTCGGGGGGAGAGACCTTCTGCCAGCCGCGGTTTGCCCATGCGCTGTTCGCTTCGGCGAAGAACGCGTGTCTGGACACCGCGGTGGAATCGACGGGGTTTGCCCCGTTTGAGGACATTGCCGCTTCGCTGCCCTATATTGACCATTTCCTTATGGATATCAAGCACATGAGCAGCGACAAGCACAAGAGCTATACCACACAGCCCAACGAGCTGATTCTGGAAAATGCCCGGCGCATCGCGCGTGAGGCGCGGGAGCTGATCATCCGCGTTCCGGTCATTCCGACGTTTAACGACACGCCGGAGGAGATCGGCGCGATCGCCCGCTTTGCAGCGTCGCTGCCCCATGTGGAGAGAATCCATCTGCTGCCCTATCACCGTCTGGGACAGGACAAATACGGATGGCTCGGCCGGGAATACACATTGACAGAGCTGCGCCCGCCCTCCGATGAACACATGCTGCTCCTGAAGCAGACGGCGGAGGCGGCGGGGCTGCACTGTCAGATAGGCGGATGATAACCACGAAACGGATAAATCAGAAAGGAGGGACCGTATGAAGCTGTATACGAAAGCCGGAGACGGCGGCCGCGCCAGCACGGCGAATCGCCGCAGCATTCCGAAGGACAGCCCCGTTTTTGAGCTGCTCGGTACGCTGGACGAGTTTACCTCCGCCATGGGCGTCGCCAAACAGAGCACGCCGGATAAGCATGTGTTCGATCTGATCGAGACGCTGCAGCAGGATATCGTCAAGCTCAGCGGCGAGCTGGCGGGCTATGAGAAATTTGCCACGCCGGACCGCATACGCGAGCTGGAAAATGCCATTGATTCCCTGATGGAAACGGTGCCGGAATTTTCCGGCTTTGTCCTGCCGGGGAAATCGGCGTGCGGCGCGGCGCTTGACGTGGCGCGCACCGTGGCGCGCCGTGCGGAACGCCGCGCGGTCGCGATGGCAGCCACCGGCGGTGTTCCCCGCGATGTGCTGATCTGGCTCAATCGGGTGTCTGACCTGATGTACGCGCTTGCCCGTCTGTGCGACGGGATGGAGAACGGCGGCAAACCCGCCCCGGCTCCGCAAAGCTCTCCCGCCGCACGCGCGGCAGAGGAGGCGCCGCTGCACTACGGCACGGTCGGCGAGCTGACCTGCCGGCGGGCGACCGCCATCTGCGAGGCAGTATTGCAGCGCGCACGTGAGCAGGGACTGCGGCTGATCGCCGCTGTCTGCGACACGGGCGGCAATCTGGTCTCGCTGCAGCGCGACGACGACGCGATTTTCGCCAGCATTGATATCGCGGTGAACAAGGCGTTCACCTCCGCTTCGCTGAAGATGACCACCGAGGAGGTGGGGCGTCTGGCACAGCCCGGCGCACCGCTTTACGGCATTCAGCAGACCAACGGCGGACGCATCGTGATCTTCGGCGGCGGTGTGCCGCTGCTGAAGGACGGCCGCGTGGTCGGCGCTCTCGGCGTCAGCGGCGGAACGCTTGAACAGGACACCGCAATGGGCAATTTCGGCGCCGAGGTGGCGCAATATATACTGAATAAGGAGGTTTAATGCATGGCAACGAATTTGACGGAAGCGCAGATCGGCGATATCGTGCGGCGGGTGCTGCAGGGTATGGACGGCGCGACCGCTCCCGCTGTGGAGGAAAAGCCCGCGAAAAAGTGGGATGCCACGCAGTATGAGGGACGCAGGCTGATCGGTATCTATGAGGATATGAACGAGGCGATCGCCGCCGCGTCGGAGGGCTACAAGGCCATCCGCGACATGACGGTGGAGAAGCGCGAGCGTCTGATCACCGCCATCCGTGACCTGACCCGCAAGGAGGCCGCCGTTCTCGGCGCTCTGGGCGTGGCGGAGACCGGCATGGGCCGTGCGGACCACAAAACACTCAAACACATCCTCGTGGCGGACAAGACGCCGGGCACGGAGGATATCGTATCCGAAGTCAAGACCGGCGACTTCGGTCTGACGCTCGTCGAGATGGCGCCGTTCGGCGTGGTCGGCAGCATTACCCCCAGCACGAACCCCAGTGAAACCGTTATCTGCAACAGCATCGGCATGATCGCCGCGGGCAACGGCGTGGTGTTCAACCCCCATCCCGGCGCGATCGCCACGTCGAACTACGCGGTGGATCTCGTCAACCGCGCCTGTGCCGCCGCGGGCGGCCCGAAGGTGCTGGTGGCGTCCGTGGTCAAGCCGACGATGGAGACGGCGGACATCATGTACAAGCATCCCGCCATCCGTATGCTGGTCTGCACCGGCGGCCCCGGCGTGGTGCGCTCCGTGCTCTCCTCCGGCAAAAAAGCCATCGGTGCCGGTGCGGGCAACCCGCCCGTCATCGTGGACGACACTGCCGATATCCGCAAGGCGGCAAAGGATATTATCGACGGCTGCACCTTCGATAACAACCTGCCCTGCATTGCCGAAAAAGAGGTCTTTGCGTTCCGCAACATCGCGGACGAGCTGATCCGCTATATGCTGCAAAACGGCGCCTATATGCTCACTGCCGCACAGGCGGAGGAGCTTTCCAAGATCGTGCTGGTCGATAAGGAGAATCCGAAGACCGGCAAGGTGTCCAAGATCGTCAACCGCAAGTGCGTCGGCCGCGATGCCGCCGTGATCGCGAAGATGATCGGCCTTGAGGTCGGCCCCGATGTGCGCTGCCTGATCTGCGAGACGTCGTTTGAGCATGTGTTTGTGCAGCATGAGCTGATGATGCCGATCCTGCCTATCGTGCGGGTAGACAACATCGACGAGGCGATCGACCTCGCCGTTAAGGCGGAGCACGGCAACCGCCATACGGCGCATATGCACTCCAAAAACATCGACCATCTGTCTCGCTTCGCGAAGGCAGTAGAAACTACGATCTTCGTCAAAAACGCACCGTCTTATGCGGGCATCGGCTTCGGCGGCGAGGGGCATACGACCTTCACCATTGCCGGACCGACGGGTGAGGGACTGACCTCCGCCCGCAGCTTTACCCGTCGGCGCCGCTGCGTGATGGCGGACAGTTTCCGAATCATCTGATAGGAGGTCATTATCCATGGAAGTCAATGCACAGCAAATTGAAAGCATCGTCCGTGAGCTGCTCGGTCAGATCGGCGGCGACGCGGACAAAAAGGACTGCTCCTGCGGCAACTGTACCTGCGGCAAGAGCGAGGGCGGCAGCGCTGCTGTCAGCGGCAGCATCCCCAAGACCGCGAAGGTGGCCATGCTGATGAAGCCGAAGGATATTCAGGTCAAAGAGTATCCGATCCCGCCTGTCGGCGATAACGATATCCTCGTCAAGGTCGAGGGCTGCGGCGTCTGCGGCACCGACGTGCATGAGTGGAAGGGCGATCCCTTCGGCATGGCGCCGCTGGTGCTTGGCCATGAGGGCACCGGCACGATCGTCGCCATGGGCAAAAACGTCCACTGCGACACTGCCGGCAAGCCGCTGAAGATCGGCGACAAGCTCGTGACCTCCGTCACCAAGTGCGGCGAGTGCTACACCTGCCGTATGCTGCCCGAGAAGTCCAACCTCTGCGACAAGCAGGGCATTTTCGGCCTGATCCCCGACAGCGAGGACAAGCACCTCAACGGCTGGTTCTCCGAGTACCTGATGATCAGCCGCGAGGGCGCGACCTACTTTGAGGTCAACGACCTCGACCTGTACGAGCGTATGCTGCTCGAGGTCGCCTGCGTCTGCGTGCATGCGCTTGAGCGCGGTCAGTCCACCGGCCTGCTGCATTTCAACAGCAAGGTGCTGGTGCAGGGCTGCGGTCCTGTCGGCCTGATGATGATCGCCGTGCTGCGTGCGGCGGGCATCAACCACATCATCGCGGTGGACGGCTCTGCCAAGCGCCTTGAAATGGCGACGAAGCTGGGTGCAAAGACCACCATCAACTTCAAAGAGATGCCTGACGCGGCTGCCCGCGTCGCCGAGGTCAAGAAGGTCGCCAACGGTGTCGGCGCCGACTTTGCCTATCAGTGCACCGGCGCTCCCGCTGCGCATGCCGGCATCTACGATTACATCCGCCGCGGCGGCGGACTGTGCGAGATGGGCTTCTTCGTCAACAACGGCGAGTGCTCCATCAACCCGCATTTTGCCTACTGCAACAAGGAGATCACGCTTGTCGGCTCCTGGGACTACACCGCGCAGGATTATCCGGTGACGATGGCGTTCATGAAGCAGGCGCGCGAGATGAACATTCCGATTAAGGAGCTGGTCACCCATACCTATCCGCTGGATAAGCTCAACGAGGCGATGGAGACCAACATTTCCCAGCAGGGTATCAAGATCTGCTATATCGCAGAATAAGGACGGTTTTGACACATGGCATTAGGAATGATTGAGATGTTCGGCTACACCACCGCTATCCTTGCCGCGGACGCCGCGGCAAAGGCGGGGGATGTCCGGATCGTGGCGATCGATCACAATAAGCCCGTCGATCCCAATGCCGCCCCGATCCCGGTGGTCATGGTGGTCAAAATGGAGGGCGGTGTGTCCGAGGTGGAGACTGCTATGGAGGCGGGGATCCGCTCTGCAAAGGAAAAGGATCTGTATATCACCTCACACATCATTTCCCGTCAGGAGGCCGACACCGAGAAGCTGGCGCACCTGTGTGCGCTCGGACGGGATAAGCTGAGGCAAACCGGCAGCAACGGAAAGTAAGTTTAGGATTGACTTTTTTAAAGGAGTGTATTACAATGACAGAAGCATTAGGTATGGTAGAGACCCGCGGTCTGGTAGCCGCGATCGAGGCGTCGGATGCTATGGTAAAAGCGGCGAACGTGACCCTGATCGGTTCCGAGAAGATCGGTTCCGGCTTGGTGAGCGTCATGGTGCGCGGCGATGTCGGCGCGGTGAAGGCGGCTGTTGAGGCCGGCGGCGCGGCGGCGTCCCGTCTGGGCGAAGTCGTGGCTACTCATGTCATCCCGCGTCCGCACGGCGATGTGGAAAAGCTGCTTCCGGTACTGAAATAAGGGTGTGAGGATTTTGGAAAGCTATCTCCCGCAGACGGACAGAGCTGTGGCGATTCTGGAGGTTCAGGCTGTGGCGGCGGCGATTGCCGGTCTGGATGCCATGGTCAAGGCGGCGGATGTCCGGCTGATCCATACGGAAAAACATCTGGGCGGTCGCCTGATGGCTGTTGTGGTGGACGGCACGGTTTCGGCTGTAACGGCTGCGCTGGAAGCCGGTCGGGAGGAGGCCGCAAAGGTCGGGTATGTCAAGGCAGGCGCCGTGATCCCCCGCCCGCACGGTGAGATCCAAAAGTACCTCTACACCGATCCGCTGTCGTAACAGCAGAAGGAGGCTGATCCTCTTATGGCAGAAGCCAAGAAAACGCCCGCCAAGCGGACAGCGGCGAAAACCGCTGCGCCCGCCAAAGCGGCAGCCAACACACAAAAAGCTGCCCCTGTGCAGACTGAAAAAAAGGAGAGTCATATCATGGAAGCATTAGGTATGGTAGAGACCCGCGGCCTGGTGGCGGCGATCGAGGCATCGGATGCAATGGTCAAAGCGGCGAACGTGACCCTGATCGGTTCCGAGAAGATCGGCTCCGGCTTGGTGAGCGTCATGGTGCGCGGCGATGTCGGCGCAGTGAAGGCGGCTGTTGAGGCCGGCGGCGCGGCGGCGTCCCGTCTGGGCGAAGTCGTGGCGACGCATGTCATCCCGCGTCCCCACAGCGATGTGGAGAAGCTGCTCCCCGTGCTGAAGTAAGTTCTTTCCCCGGTCACAGGCGCCAAACAGCGCTGGACATATAAAAGTCAATGCAGTCGAAGGAGGTATTTCGATGGAAGCGTTAGGTATGGTAGAGACCCGCGGTCTGGTTGCGGCAATCGAAGCGGCTGATGCGATGGTCAAAGCGGCGAACGTAACTCTGATCGGCTCCGAGAAGATCGGTTCCGGTTTGGTGAGCGTCATGGTGCGCGGCGATGTCGGCGCGGTGAAATCCGCTGTCGAGGCCGGCGGCGCTGCGGCGTCCCGTCTGGGCGAAGTCGTGGCTACCCATGTCATCCCGCGTCCGCACAACGACGTGGAGAAGCTGCTGCCCGTGCTCAAATAAGAGACAGCGGCGGCAGAGAAGCTGCCGGTATGTCCGCCCTTTGGCGGACATACCGGTTGGCTCTGCATGTACATAAACCCCAGGTGCACTGATTTTGTCGATTCGATCTGTCAGACAGATCTTTCAAAAATATAAGGAGGCTTTTCCCATGAATGTGGACGCCACAACCGTTGCCGCGATCGTGCGGCGTGTGCTGGAGGCACAGGGGACGGGCGGCGCCGACAACGGGGATATTCCCGTCGGTGTGTCTAACCGTCATATCCACCTGACCCGTGCGGATGTCGATACCCTGTTCGGCGCGGGCTATGAGCTTCAGCCGCTCAAGGATCTCTCCCAGCCGGGGCAATATGCCTGCAAGGAGTGCCTGACCATTGTCGGTCCGTCTCTGCGCCCGATCGAGAATGTGCGCGTGCTCGGTCCGCTGCGCAAGGCGACGCAGGTGGAGATCTCGCGTACCGATTCGTTTACGCTGAAGGTGAAGCCTCCCGTGCGGGAGTCCGGCAAGCTGGACGGCTCCGCTGCGATCACCATTATCGGGCCCAAAGGCGTGATTACGATCCCGCAGGGCTGTATCATTGCCAACCGCCACATTCACATGAGCCCTGCTGACGGCGAGCGCTTCGGCGTCAAGGACGGCGATTATGTGACGGTGGATGCCGAGGGCGCGCGCCGCACCCGCTTCTTTGATGTGCAGGTGCGCGTGAACGACGCGTTCCGTCTGGAGATGCATGTGGACACCGACGACGCCAATGCCGCCGGTATCGGCAACGGTGCCGTTGTGCATATTGTAAAAGAGTAAAACATACGGAGGAACTGCCATGCTGATGGGTAGGGTTGTGGGCAATATTGTGTCCACCCGCAAAAATGAAGATATCGTCGGTTCCAAGATATTGGAGATCCGGCTCATCAAGAACCGGCAGGAGACCGATGAGTATATTGTCGCCATCGACAGCGTGGGCGCCGGTATTGGTGAAAATGTGCTGATCACGACCGGAAGCGGCGCACGTCTGGCACTGGCGAATCCCTCGGCACCTGTGGATGCCGTTGTGGTAGGAATTATTGACGACTGAGATCCCCGGCGAAAGGACATAGCGTTATGGAAATGAATGAACTGAAAAACCGTATTCAAGAGAGCGGTTGTGTCGGCGCCGGCGGTGCCGGCTTCCCGACGGCGTTCAAGCTGGCAGAGGGCGCTGATTCTCTGATCATCAATGCTGCCGAGTGCGAACCGCTGCTGTATACGGACTACACGATCCTGAAGGATCACCTGGCGGACGTCGTGAGCGGCGCAGAGCAGGTGGTTGCTGCGACGGGGATCCGCACGGCGTATCTCGGTATCGAGAACCATACGGCGACCCGCCTCGGCCTTGTACACGAGCAGAAGCTGTCCGACCATGTGCAGGTGGCGGTGCTGCCGGATGTTTATCCGATGGGCGATGAGATCATCCTGATCTATCAGGTGCTGCGCCGTGTGGTGCAGCCCGGTTGCCTGCCGATCACCGCCGGTGTGATCGTGATGAACGCCGAGACATTGTACAATGTGTCGCATGCCGTCGAGGACGGCGCAGCGGTGACGCAGAAGTGGCTGACCATCAACGGCCGTGTGCCGCAGCCGATGGTGATCCGTGTGCCGGTCGGCACGCCGGTCAAGGAGCTGTTTGCGAAGCTGAATCTGACTGTTCCCGAGGATTTTGTCGTGTTGGACGGTGGTCCGGCGATGGGACCCGTGATCGACCCCGAGACGGCAGTCATTAAAAAGACCACCAAGGGACTGCTGATCCTGCCGCGCGATATCCCCGCCGTGATCTCCAAGCTGGCAGTCGACCGTGTGGTGAATGTACATGCCTCGTCTAACTGCTGCCAGTGCAGCGTGTGCACCGATATGTGTCCGCGTGCCCTGCTTGGCTATCCGCTGACCCCGCACAAGATCGTGCGTACCCCGCTTTCCGCGGTGGAGGAGCAGCCGGAGAAATACACCGATGCCGCCGTCTGCTGCGGCTGCGGTGTGTGCGAGCTGACCGCCTGCTGCCAGGGCATCAGCCCGCGCCGCGTGTACGGTCAGGTCAAGGCGATCCTCGGCAAAAACCGTCTGCGTTATCAGCCGCACGACAAGGAAGCGGTGCCCCATCCCGATCGGGACGGGCGGCTGCTGCCGCGTGCGCGCTTCGTGCAGCGGCTTGGCGTCGGTCCGTATGACGGCCATCCCGAGTTCCGGGATTGGACGATCGAACCCACGCACATCGTGCTGCCGCTGCGGCAGCATGTCGGCGCCCCGGCGACGCCGTGTGTGCAGGTGGGGGATACCGTGAAGGCGGGACAGCTGGTGGCTGCTGCCGCGCAGGGAATTTCCGCGAATATCCACAGTTCGGTGGACGGCGTGGTTACAGCCGTGGAAAATGGAATGATTCTGATAGACAGACGGTGATGGGACTGTCGGAAAGGCGTTAGCTTATGTTGTATGCAGTGGGTGTAATCGAGATCAAAAGCATTGCCAAGGGCGTGGAAGCCTGCGACGACGCGCTGAAATCCGCCGAGATCCGTCTGGTATCGGCTCATTCCTCTTGCCCCGGCAAGTATGAGATGATCCTCACCGGCGCGCTCTCCTCTGTGCAGATGGCACTGGAGCATGTCCGTGAAAAATTTGAGCCGTATATCATTGATACGGTTCTGCTCGGCCGCATCGACAAGACGGTTGTCGATGCGCTGATGGGCGTGCAGGAGGCTTCGCCTGCCGGTGCGCTCGGCGTTGTCGAGACGTATTCCGCCGCCAGCGCGATCCGCGCCGCCGATGCGGCGGTCAAGACCGCGAAGGTCGAGATCCTGGATCTGCGGGTATCCCGCGGTATGGGCGGCAAGGGCGTTGTGATGCTGACCGGCGAGGTCAGCGACGTGACCGCCGCCGTGGAGTCCGGCGCCGATTATGCGCGCAGCCAAGGGCTGTTTGCCGCAAGCTCGGTCATGGCGTCTCCGCACAGTGACCTGTGGCAGTATGTCTGATAGACAGCTGCTTCTTAGATAAGGTGAAAAAGCGCTGTGCTGCCATTCCTTTACGGAATGACAGCACAGCGCTTTGTTATTGCCCGGAGGTTTTGTCCGACTGTGGAAAAGAGGGGGAGCTTGCCCGCCTGTATTGGCTCGGTGAGACCCCGTAATGCTGTTTAAACACCTTGCTGAGATGAAATTCATCGTAAAAGCCAAGGCTGTCCGCGATCTCCTTTATCCGCATTTCCGGATAGGTCCGCAGAAGCAAGCCTGCCTTTTTGAGCTTTTGCTCCATCTGGTACTGTGTGAAAGACTTGCGGAATACGGCTTTGAACCTGTTCTGGAGAGTTCTCGCCGATACATAGAGCAGAGCCGCCATTTCCTCTGCGCGGAACAACTTCTCCGGATGATCCTGCAGGATAGCCAGCGCCTCCCGGGTCAGCCGATTGTATTTTGACTCCACCTTGCTGTCGGCAAGCTCCATGAGCAGCAGGCGCACGAGGCAGGAGAGCCGCTGTTCCTTCATAAATTCCTCCGCTTCAAAAACGCGGAGAACTGCCTTGAACAGCCGCTCCACATTGTCGTTGCCCTGACAGTGAAGGACAGTGGACAAAAGCACATGGGCTTCATCCGGCTGTATGTCCGCAAATTCGTCGCCTGTGTCATTTTTTACATGGATAAAGAGCGTGCGGGTGTGCGGCTCGCAGGGGATCCTGCCGAAATGGTGCTGACCGGCATGCAGCAGGATGACGTCGCCCGGCAGCAGCAGATAGCGGCTGTCGTTTTGCCATATCTCCCAGCTTCCCTCCTGAATATAGACCAGATCATGCTCCGGCATGACCCGATCCGGATGCAGGCAGCCCGACGGAAACAGACACTGACCGGCGGACACGACAGCACGCTCACTTTGTATCGAATAAACGCCCGTATAAACCACCTCCGAAAACGACACCTTTCCATATTATACATGAAAATGATCCGCCCTGTCAATGGCACAAAAGGGACGGATACCGTATAATAAGGGAAAAAGGAGGTCGTTTTTATGAAAAAGATCAATGTCGCTCTGGTCGGTCTCGGCTTCGGCGGTGCATTCCTGCCGATCTACAGGGAGCATCCGCAGGTCGGAAAAGTCAAGATCTTCGATATCAACACCGCGCTGCAGGACCATTTTCTAAAGGAAGTGGGGGCAGACGGCTGCTACAGCAGCTTTGAGGAGATCCTTGACGATCCGGAAATTGACGCCGTCCACCTTGTGACGCCGATTCCTCTCCACGAGGAGCAGACGGTGCAGGTGTTGGAGGCGGGCAAGCACTGCGCCTGTACGGTGCCGATGGCGATCAGTCTTGAGGGTATCCGCAGGATCACGGATGCCGTGCGGAGAACCGGAAAAAAGTACATGATGATGGAAACCACGCTGTATACCTATCAGTTTTTCTATGTCAGACACCTGCTCGAATCGGGGCAGCTCGGCAGGATCCAATTTTTAAGAGGCTCCCACTATCAGGATATGAGCAGTTGGCCGTCGTATTGGATGGGCCTGCCGCCCATGTACTACGGCACGCACGCCATTGCGCCGATGGTGGCGCTCTCCGGCTCACGCATCGAAAAAGTGCACGCCTACGGCTCCGGAACCATGGAGGAGTGGCTGACAAAGCCGTATCACAACCCCTACCCGGTCGAAAGCGCGCTTTTTGCCTTTGAAAACGGCTTAAAGGGCGAGGCAACCCGTTCGCTGTTTGAGACGGCGAGAATGTATCAGGAGGGGATGTTTGTATACGGAAGCAAAATGAGCTTTGAATGGGGCTTCCGGGATATCGACAAGCCCTATATCACGACGCTGACCGAAAGCCGGAACGGGCGGGGACGCGAGACCGATATGGCAATCATCGACGTGCCGAACACCTATCAGATGTTGCCCGAGGAGATCCGGCATTTCACCGTGGGCGGCAACTACGATCCGCTCAATCCGCAGGATTCGCTGAAGGTTGGCGCGGGCGCGGGACATCACGGCTCGCATCCGCATCTGGTGCATGAATTTGTTATGAGCATTATCGAGGACAGAAAGCCGTGGATCGACGAGGTGCTTGGCGGAAATATCACCGCAGCGGGCATCTGCGCCCACGAGTCCGCCATGCAGGACGGAAAAGAGATCACGGTGCCGATATTCTGATCACCGGCGGAAAAAACGGCAGACGGAGAAGCTTCTCCGCCTGCCGTTTTGCTGTCCCTATGTACAAGGGCTGCCCATCGATTGCGGCTGTGTCAATCCAGGAAGTCCTTGAGCTTTTTGCTGCGGCTCGGATGGCGCAGCTTGCGCAGTGCCTTGGCTTCGATCTGGCGAATACGCTCGCGGGTGACGTCAAATTCCTTGCCGACCTCCTCGAGCGTGCGCGGACGGCCGTCCTCCAGCCCGAAGCGCAGGCGGAGCACCTTTTCCTCCCGCGGGGTCAGCGACCCCAGCACCTCCGCCAGCTGCTCCTTGAGCAGCGTATGCGAGGCGGCGTCCGCCGGTGCGGGCGCTTCATCGTCGGGGATGAAGTCGCCGAGATGGCTGTCCTCCTCCTCGCCGATCGGCGTTTCCAGAGACACCGGCTCCTGCGCGACCCGCATGATCTCCCGCACCTTGTCCACCGGCATATCCAGCTCCTTGGCGATCTCCTCGGCGACCGGCTCGTGACCGTTTTTGTGCAGCAGCTGGCTGGACACCTTTTTCACCTTGTTGATCGTCTCCACCATGTGCACCGGGATGCGGATGGTGCGCGCCTGATCCGCGATGGCGCGGGTGATGGCCTGCCGGATCCACCAGGTCGCATAGGTGGAAAATTTAAAGCCCTTGGTATAATCGAACTTCTCCACAGCCTTGATCAGACCGAGATTGCCCTCCTGGATCAGATCCAGAAACTGCATACCGCGCCCGACATAGCGCTTGGCAATGCTGACCACAAGGCGCAGGTTGGCTTCGGACAGGCGCTTTTTCGCCTTGGCGTCGCCGTCCATAATGCGGATGGCAAGCTCTTTTTCCTCCTCCGAGGTGAGCAGCGGCACGCGCCCGATCTCCTTGAGATAGACCTTTACCGGGTCATCAATAATGATGCCGTCTGCCAGCACGGTATCGTCCGCGGACGGATCCTTTGTCTCCTGCAGCACCGCGTCGAGGTCGTCCAGCGGATCAATGTCCAGATCGTCCACGATCTCGATGTTGGCGGCCTCCAGCGCTTCATACAGCTTGTCGACCTGGGAGGGGTCGAAGTCGAAATCCTCCATCGCGTCCATGATCTCCTGCGTCGTGAGCTTGCCCTTGCTGCGGCCCAGCTCAACCAGATCACTCAGCTGCATTTTTTTGCCCTTTTTCGGCGGCTCCTCGTCCAAAAGCAGTCCGGAATCCGCGGAAAGCAGCGCATCCGCCGCAGCTTCCAACTCCTCCGGCGTTGCCTCGTGTCCGTCTAATCCGCTCATTCTTGTGGTATCAGTCATCAAAAACATCCTTTCTGCCTTGGTTACTTCTTGGTTTTACGAAATTCCGAAAGTGCCTGCTGCATCTGCTCCAGCGACATAGAGGCGGGATCCGCCGTCGCCGCCAGCCGGTGCTCCTGTCGGATCACCTCGGCATAGTGCGCGATCTCCTCGGGCGGATTTGCCCGTTCCTGCGCCTTTTGCCGCATACGGACGATATAGGCCACCTCGTCGTCGGAATACCCCTCCGCGAGGTAGGTCGGTTCCACCCGCTGCCCCGCGCGGTCGCGCGAAACGATCAGCTGATACAGCCCGCGGTTGAACTGCGTGGCAAAATCGTCCGGCGAGAGCGTATCCGCCAAGCGGCGGATACAGTCGGGGTGCAGCATCATGGCGCCGAGCAGCGCCTCCTCGGCATCGGCGGCACGCGGGTGCGCAGCCGCGTCGGGATTGGCGTGCTTGCGCTGGTTTTCCGATTCGCGCACGAGATGGGAGAGCTGGTGCTTCTCCTCCTGCCTGCGCTTTTGCCTGGACAGCCGCGCGATCTGCTCGAGTATGGCGTCCCTGCGCACATTGAGCTGCTCGGACAGCCGTCCGGCGTAGACCTCGCGCTCGATCGGATCGGACAGCCCCGTGAGCAGCTTTGACGCCTCCATCAGGTAGCGCACGCGCCCGTCGTCGGTGGACAGGTCAAAATCCTGCCCGAGCCGGATCAGCCGATATTCCACATCGTTGGCGGAACGGTCAAGTAGGACGCGGAAGCGGTCGGCGCCGTTTTTCTTGATAAATTCGTCGGGATCCTTGCCGTCCGGAATGGTCACGACGCGGATCTCGACGCCGGTCTCCCGCAGCAGGTCGATCGCGCGCTTGGTGCCCTTCTGTCCCGCCGCGTCGGCGTCGAAGATCAGGATCGCCTCTCTGGCGTACCGCGCGACAAGCCGCGCGTGATCCGCCGTAAACGACGTGCCGAGCGCGGCAACAGCGTTTTCAAAGCCCGCCTGATGCAGCGCGATGACGTCCATATACCCCTCGCAGAGGATCAGCGACTGCGCTTTTTGGTTTTTGGCAAAATTGAGGGCAAACAGGTTGTGCGTCTTTTTAAAGGCCGGCGTGTCGGAGGTGTTGATATATTTGGGCTTGGAATCGTCCATGACCCGTCCGCCGAACGCGATAACGCTGCCGCGCACGTCGATGATCGGGATCATCACACGGTTGCGAAAAATGTCGAATATGCCGCCGTTTTGCTGCCGGCTGCGGGCGCAGAGAAAGGCGGACACCAGTTCCTCATCGCGAAAGCCCTTTTGCCGCAGAGCGCGCGTAAGCGCGTGGTAGTCGTCCGGCGCATACCCCAGTCCGAAGTGGCGGATCGTCGCGTCGGTGTAGCCGCGGCGGTGGTAATACTCAAGCGCCTGCTTGCCGGCGGGGGAGTAGAGCGTGGCATGGAAAAGGCGGGCGGCTTCGCGGTTGGCCTCCAGCACGCGGGCGCGCAGGCGGGAGACCGCATCGTTGACGCCCTCCTCCGGCATTTTCAGTCCGGCGCGCCCCGCCAGAAACTTCACGGCGTCGATATAGTCGAGATTTTCGACCCGCTTCACAAAGCTGATGACGTCGCCGCCCGCCCCGCAGCCGAAGCAGTAAAAGGAGTTGTTCTCGGGATACACGGTGAAGGAGGGCGTTTTTTCGTTGTGAAACGGGCAAAGCCCGACCAGATTGCGCCCGCGGCGTTTCAGCCCGCTGACGTAAGCCTGCGCAAGCGGCTCGATCGGGCTGCGGTCGACCAGTTCCTGTAAAAAGCTGTCGGGCAGCGGCACAGGCAATCCCTCCTTTTTTGTTATGTCGGTTTGTGTTATTCCAGCTTCAGCGTCCAGCCGGAGGGGATAAACAGTCCGCGGTATACCTCCAGGGCATAGTTGTCCGTCATGCCGGCGATATAATCGCAGACGGCGCGGGGAACCCCCTCCTGTTCCCGCACGGCAGTGTATTCCGGCGGCAGGCGGTCGGGGTGTGATGAAAAATAGGCGAACAGGCGGTCGATAAAGCCGTCCACCTTACCCTCCTCGCGTTTGGCGACCGGGTTGACATATACCGCGTCAAACATAAAATCGTGCAGCCGGTCAAATGCCGCCTGCGTATCCGGATCCATGTGCACATCGGCGCCGCTGCTGTGTTCCACGACAGCGGTGATCAGCGTGTTGATGCGCTCGGCGTGTGTCTCGCCGAGTTTGGCGCGCAGGTCGGCGGGCACGTCCTCTTCCTGTAAAATGCCCGCCCGCATGGCGTCATCCATATCGTGGTGGATATAGGCGAGACGGTCGGCAAGACGCACCACACGTCCCTCGGGCGTTATCGCCTCCTGCCCCTTTGTGTGGCAGAGGATGCCGTCCCTGACCTCATAGGTCAGGTTCAGCCCGCGCCCGTCCCGTTCCAGCCGCTCCACCACCCGTACGCTCTGCTCATAGTGGCGGAATCCGCCGTCCATCCGCGCGTCGAGTGCCCGCTCGCCCGCATGGCCGAACGGTGTGTGTCCGAGGTCGTGTCCGAGCGCGATCGCCTCGGTCAGATCCTCATTGAGCCGCAGGGCGCGCGCAATGGTGCGGGCGATCTGCGAGACCTCAAGCGTGTGGGTCAGGCGGGTGCGGTAGTGATCCCCCTCGGGGGACAAAAACACCTGCGTTTTATGCTTCAGACGGCGAAAGGACTTGCAGTGCAGGATGCGGTCGCGATCCCGCTGAAAGACGGTGCGGTAGGCGCATTGCTCCTCCGGCCGCTCCCGCCCGCGGCTGTCCGCCGCGCGGGTGGCTTCCGGCAAAAGCCAGCGTGCCTCTTCCGCTTCATAACGTTCCCGCGGTGTCATGGCTTGTCCCCCTTTTTTAAAAGGTAAAGCAGACCAGCGCCGCAAAACAGCGGTACAGTCTATCTATTCCCATAATACGTCGAAAGAACGCCGATCTCCTGCCGAGAATGTAAACAAATTGTGAATTTTTATTCCGCCGGAAAATCCCGGAAAGCGCTTCCCTCCGTGACCGCCGCCAGAGTGCCGGCGCTGTACTCGGTCAGGGCGGCGGCAAACGGCTGCTCCTGTTCCGGCGGCAGCCAGAAATGCAGCGTGACCTCCTCGGCAAACGCCGTATCCGTCACCGTGCCGCCCGCTGCCGCGATCATCGGCGCGACCCGCCCGTACTGCGCATAGGAGCAGTCAAGGCGCAGCTGCGGGCAGAGCCGCCGCAAAACGACCCGTCCCGCCGAAAGCGCCAGCGCCGCCGCATGGGAATAGGCGCGCACGAGACCGCCCGCGCCGAGCAGGATCCCGCCGAAATAGCGCGTGACGACCACGGCGCAGTCGGTGACCTCTGCCTTGCACAGCACGTCAAGCGTCGGCATGCCCGCCGTGCCCTGCGGCTCGCCGTCGTCGGAAAAGCGCCGGACACGCCCGCCGTCGGTGATATAGGCCCAGACATTGTGAGTCGCGTCCCAGTATTGCTTTTTTCGCGCGGCGATAAAGGTCTGTGCCTCCGCCTCCGAACTGACCGGCTGCACGCAGCCGATAAAGCGGGAACGCTTTTCGACAAATTCCTCCTCGGCGGCTGCCGCGACCGTGCGGTATTCCTCCATCGGTGCCGTCTCCCTTCGAAAGCAAAAAGGCAGCGCGCCGCGCTGCCTTTCTCCGGTCAAGATTATTTGCCGTTTTGCATGCCGTACCGCTTATTAAAGCGATCCACGCGACCGCCGGTATCGACCAGCTTCTGCTTGCCGGTGTAGAACGGATGGCACTTCGAGCAGATTTCCACGCGGATATTTTCTTTAGTGGAACCGGTCGCAATGACCTCACCGCAGGCGCAGGTGATCGTGGTCTGGCCGTATTTGGGATGAATATTCTCTTTCATGGTGTTCACCTCTTTCAGAAGTCAAAGCGATAGTACATATACTATACCACAACTCCGCAGAAAATGCAACAAAAATTTTTCGTTTTTTTCGAATTGGCGGCATTTTCTTTTTTACGGAGGGATATTTCCTGTTCTGTGCCGATGCGGAACCCTATGCCATTGTTTATGCGGAAAATGACCGCAAGCCGCCCCAGTATTTGTTCAAGCCCGACGAGGAGCAAAAGTCGCTGGTCTTCAAGCTCGCCGACCACTGGTATGAGGTGGCGTGGTATTGACTGCCGATTGTAATTTTTTTGACTTCGCTTGACATGTGCTGTGCAATATGCTATAGTGGAGACGAAAAAGGAAAAAGGAGGGAATTATCCGTTTATCAATATGTCGGAAATGTAAGCGTTCACGGTATAGAGCAAATTTACCTTTTAAAGAAAACTTACCGCCGTTAATAAGGGAGAGGGTACTATGAAAAAGTGTATTTTAGCGCTGCTTATATTGGCTTTGCTTGGGCTATTGCTGAATGGCTGCGGCACACAATCCTCCATCAGACGCGTGGCGTTTGCCGAACCGGCGAATGAGCACTTGATCGATTTTTCCGCCGTGCCGCCGGATATCTCCGCCGTCTCGGACAAAACAGAGTCACTGGAAACGGAGCTGCCGCTGTATAAAATCGAGCGGCGGAAATGGGACGAAGCCAACACCGCCCACGCACTTTCGGCTTTCGGCATGGAGACGGCTTCGCCGAAGCAGGAGGGGCTGTATACCAGCTATAAAGACGGAGACCGGCAGCTCAAGCTGTATCCGAACGGTACACTGCAATACCTCAACTATCCGCCGCGCTATGAATACGGCATTGTGGAATTTGATGACAGTGAGGCCGAGACGGTTGCCGATGCCTTTATCCGTCAGTCCGGATTTATGGATGACGGTGACTGGCGTCCTGCGGTGTCGGATTTTACCTTTTCGCGCGGTGACAACGAGAGTGTCTATGCCAAATCCGTGACCTACAGCCGCCGTTTAAACGGCCTTCCCGTTGTCGGCAATGCACACATTTACGCAGTGGTCGGTCCGCAAAAGGAAATCTATGAGGTTTCGGTCGCCTATGATTTGTTGGCAGAGGATATGACGGTGAAAACGGCCGGCTATGCCGCAGTCAGTGGCCTGCTTTCGAAAAACGACTGTGCTACGGACACGGATATCTATTCCTATAATCGCGGCGTGAAGTTCCTGCGGCTGGAGGCGATAGAGACGGTCTATGCGGAATTTGCCTATGACACCAAGGCCACCCACGTGCAGCCCTGTTACCGCATTACCGGTACGGCGGTGGACGGTGACGGCAAGGAGATTCCATTCACCACGATGGTGCGCGCCGTGCCGGATGAGATGACGAGAAAATAAGCGGTGCGGCACGCCCGCCGCTTTGACCGAAATAAAAATGACCCGCGCCCGCTGTGTGTTGTGCAACACAGCGGGCGCGGGTTTGTGGCGTTTTGCCCTTACAGCAGCGTTTTGCGCAGCTCCTCCGCCGGCAGCGGGGACAGATAGGCGGGCGGCACGTCCATTACGGTGACGCAGCCGGTGCGTCCCTCGCGGTTCAGGCGGCAGACGGCGCGCGCCATGGCGGTCAGCACGCCCGCCGTGAATTCGGGGTTGGAATCCAGCTTGAGCGCGTATTCGATCAGGTGGTGGTGGCCGTTGCCGGTCACGCCGGAGCGCAGCACCATACCGCCGTGGGGCAGTCCGCTGTGGTCGCGCTTCATCTCCTCGGCGGTGATGAAATGCACCGTGGTGTCGTATTCGTCAAAATAGTGCGGCATGGTCACGATCTCGCGGGTGATCCGCTCGCGGTCGGCGCCCTCCTTGGCGACCACATATACCTCGCGGGTGTGCTTTTCGCGGGTCGACAGCGTCGGCTGTGCGCCGCTGCGCACAGCTTCGAGCGCCGACTCCACCGGCACCGTGTACTGCCGCGCATCCAAAACGCCCTCGATCCGGCGCACGGCGTCGGAGTGTCCCTGGCTCACGCCCTTGCCCCAGAACGTGTAATCCTTGCCGTTCGGCAGGATCGCGCCCGCGTACAGCCGCGCCAGCGAGAACATGCCGGGATCCCAGCCGACCGAGATGGCGGCGGTCGTGCCCGCTTCGCGCGCGGCGGCATCCACAGCCGCAAAATGCTCCGGAATGCAGGCGTGGGTGTCAAAGCTGTCCACCACACAGCACAGCTTCGCAAGCTCCGGCGTCTGCTTCGGCAGATCGGTGGCGCTGCCTCCGCAGAGGATCAGCACGTCCAGCTCTTTAGCCCGCTGCGGTGCTTCATCCGCCCGCCACACCGGCACGCCCGGCGTCGAAAGCGTCAGCGAAGCCGGATCGCGGCGGGTGAACACCCCGCAAAGCGTCATATCCGGACATTCCCGCAGCGCCTGCTCCACGCCGCGCCCCAAATTGCCGTAACCGTATATACCTACCCGAATGGCCATAGTTCTCGCTCCTGTCCTGCTTTTTTGCCTATTTTAGCACAGTCGGCGCCGCTTGTCCAGCCTTTTTGCCTTGTCAATCCGCAAAAGCGGTGGTATAATGGCAAAAGAAAGCGAGGTGCGCGTCATGTCCGGCTGGAACCCCTGGCACGGCTGTCATCGCTACAGCCCCGGCTGCGACCGGTGCTATGTCTACCGCGCCGATGCCCGGCACGGGCGGGACAGCACCGCCGTCACCCGCACGGGGCAGTTTGCCCTGCCGCTCAAGCGTGACCGCAGGGGGGCATACACGCTGCGCCCCGACGGCGACTATGTCTACACCTGCTTTTCCTCGGATTTTCTTGTGGAGGAGGCTGATGCCTGGCGGGCGGAGGCGTGGGACATGATCCGCACGCGGCATGATCTGCACTTTTTCTTTATCACCAAACGCATTACCAGGCTTTCCGCCTGCCTGCCGCCCGACTGGGGCGACGGCTGGGACAATGTCACAGTCGGCTGCACCTGCGAAAATCAGCTGTGCGCCGACCGGCGGCTGCCGGTGTTTCTGTCGCTGCCGCTGCACCATCGCCATATCGTCTGCGAGCCGCTGCTGACTCCGATCGACCTGTCGCTGTTCCTGACGGGCGGCATTGAGCAGGTGACGGCGGGCGGGGAGTCCGGCGAGGGGGCGCGGGTGTGCGACGACATGTGGATCCGTTCACTGCGGGAGCAGTGTTTGCGTGCCAGTGTGAGCTTTTTGTTTCATCAGACCGGCGCGAACTACCGGCGGGACGGGCGGATCTATCCGATTCCCCGCGCCCTGCAGCATGAACAGGCGCGCCGTTCCGGCTACAGCTTTGGGAAAACGGCGGAGCAGAAGGGAGAACCATATGGATAATGTGATCCTGATCGGCATGCCCGGTTCCGGGAAAAGCACGGTCGGCGTATTGCTGGCGAAGCTGCTCGGGTATGCGTTTTTGGATTCCGATCTGCTCATTCAGCAGCGCGCAGGGAAACGATTGTTTGAGATATTGCGGGACGACGGCGCCGAGGCATTTGCCCGGCTGGAGGAAGAGGTGAACGCCGGACTGGACGTTCACCGCACCGTGATCGCCACCGGCGGCAGCGCCGTGTATAGCGACCGCGCGATGGCGCATCTGCGGTTGATCGGCACGGTCGTCTACCTGAGAGTCAGCGAGCGGGAGCTGACCCGCCGGATCGGTGATTTTTCCAAGCGCGGCATCCTGTTTCGCGAGGGGGAGACCTTTTCCGACCTCTACCGCGAGCGCGCCGCCTTGTATGCGCGCTATGCCGATGTTGCCGTCTCCTGTGAGGAACCGGAGCTTTTGCAGAGCGCGGAGAAGATCGTTTCGGCGCTCGGGCTTTGAGTGGGGAGAACAGTGATGGACGAAGGACTGATCTATGAAATTCTGTCCGTGGTCGGGGAGATCCCCTATGGGCGCGTAGCCACCTACGGACAGATCGCCGGTTTGATCGGGCGGGAGAAAAACGCCCGCCTGGTCGGTGCCGTGCTGCACCGCGCCGGTCTTTACGGCGATTATCCCTGTCACCGGGTGGTCAATCACTGCGGCCGCCTTGTGCCCGGCTGGGCACAGCAGGCGGAGCTTTTGCGGCGCGAGGGCGTGCCGCTCCGCGACAGCACGCATGTCGACCTGCGCGCCTGCCGATGGGACCCGTCGGCAGAATAGAGACCTGAATACACACCGCCCCCGCCGCTTGTTTGCGGCGGGGGCGGTGTTATGTCTGCCGGGCGGGCTTATTCCTCCGTCTCGGCTTTATAGGTCTCCATCACTTTCTGCGCCACGTTGGCGGGCGCCTCCTCATAGCTGTCAAAGCGGATCTGATAGCTGCCGCGCCCCTGAGTCGACGCGCGGAGCATGGTGTTGTAATCGCCGATCTCCGCCATCGGCACATAGGCCTCAATACGGGTCAGTGCGTGGTTTTCCCCGTCCGGCTCCATGCCGAGTACGCGGCCGCGCCGCTTGGTGATATCGCCCATGATATCGCCCGTTGACGCATTCGGCACCGTGACCGTCAGCAGTCCGATCGGCTCCAGAAGCACGGGATTTGCCTGGGGGATACCGGCTTTATAGGCAAGGCTTGCGGCGGTCTTGAACGCCATATCCGACGAATCCACCGGGTGATAGGAGCCGTCCACCAGCGTCGCCTTGACGCCGACCATCGGAAAGCCTGCCAAAACGCCGTGGCGCGCGCTCTCTTTCAGCCCCTTTTCCACGGCGGGGAAGTAGTTTTTCGGCACGGAGCCGCCGAACACGGCTTCTTCAAAGATCAGCCCGTCGCTGTCGCATGGCTCAAACTCGATCCACACATCGCCGAACTGGCCGTGGCCGCCGGACTGCTTTTTGTGCCGTCCCTGCACCTTCACTTTTTTGCGGATGGTCTCGCGATAGGCGACCTTCGGCACGGCGAGCGTCACCTCGACGCCGAATTTGCTCTTCAGCTTGGAGACTACGACATCTAAGTGCTGGTCGCCGAGGCCGGAGAGGATCATTTCCCGCGTTTCGGGGTCAGTCTCGACCGAAATGGTCGGATCCTCCTCAGCCAGTCGTGCCAGCCCCGCCGCGATCTTGTCCTCGTCGCCCTTGTTTTTGGCGCAGACCGCCATCGACAGGCAGGGACGCTCAAAGTCGATGCCCGGCAGCGTTACGGGGCGCACCGGTGCGCACAGGGTGTCGCCGGTATTGGTGTTGTTCAGCTTCGCGACGGCGCCGATATCTCCGGCGACGACCGCTGCGGCTTCCTCCTGCTTTTTGCCGCGGACATAAAACACCTTGCCGATCTTTTCGGTATTGCCGGTGCGCATGTTCAGCAAAACGGAATCCGGCGTGATTTTTCCGCTGACCACCTTGAAGTACAGCAGCTTGCCGACAAAGGGATCGACCACAGTCTTAAACACGGTGGCGACCGCCGCCGCGTCCTCGTTGACCGTCAGCTTGACGGCGTTGCCCGCCGGATCGACGCCCGTCTCACCCGCGACGGTCTCCGCCCACGGCGCCAGCCAGATCAGACCGCTGAGCAGCTGGTCGATCGCCTCCAGCTCCTGCGCCGAGCCGCAGAACACCGGCGCGATCTCGCCGCGGCGCACGCCGACGGCAAGCCCCATAATCAACTCGTCGGGCGTAAATTCCTCGCCGGAGAAATATTTCTCCATCAGCTCCTCGCTCGTTTCCGCGACCGCCTCGCAGATGGCGGTGCGCAGACCGTCAAGGCGGTGTCCCATGTCAGGCAGCGGCACGGGCTGCGCCTTGCCGTTTGTATAGGCATAGGCCTTGTATTCCAGAAGGTTGACATAGCACTGCACCTTGTGATCCTGCACATACGGCACGACGATCGGGCAGACCATCGGACCGAATGTCGCCTTCAGATCCTCAAACACCTTATAGAAATCCGCGTGCTCGTGATCCATTTTATTGATAAAAAACAGTTTGGCGATTCCTTTTTTCGCAGCGGCGGCAAATGCCTTTTCGCTGCCGACCGAGACGCCGCTTTTGCCGGAAATGACGATGACGGCGCTGCCCGCGGCGCGGATGCCCTCGCTCATGCCGCCGGAAAAGTCAAACAGACCCGGCGTGTCCAGCAGATTGATCTTGACATCCTTCCACTCGACCGGCAAAACGGCGGTGGACACGGACGCCTTGCGGCGGATCTCCTCGGGATCAAAATCACAGACCGTATTGCCGTCCGCGACACGTCCGAGACGGTCGGACTGACCGGAAAGATAAAAGGCGGCTTCAGCCAGCGACGTTTTGCCCGCGCCGGCATGACCCACCAGGGCGACATTGCGGATGTGTTTGGCATTATACGATTTCACAGGAAGCTCCCCTTTCTATCGGCACCGCCGGTTCCCCGGCGGATACGTTTTGTCGAAATGCGTAGAATTATCTAAAAAGAAATCAACCGCGCAACCTCTTTTGTTAAGTATAGCGCATTCCTATCAAAAAAGCAACAGATTTTTGCGGGAAGGCAAAAAAATCCCCCGTCGGCACAATTTCCGACGGGGATTTTTGGAACATCCTACAAATTTCGCGGGAATGCCGCAGGTAAAAGCGCGGCGGTCAGCGGCTGCCGAACAGGAGGGGGAGCGCCCAGCCGAGCAGCGTGCCGCAAAGACCGACTGCCGCAACCGGCAGCGGCGGCAATACGGTGTCGGCGGCAAACAGCAGCGCCATACCGACGGTCAGACCGAGCAGCGCGCCGATCAGCTGCAGCGCGCGGGATACCGCGAAGCCGCGGCGCAGCCGGTGACAGCCGACCAGTGCGGCGGCAAGCGCTGAAAGGCGGCCGTCGGTTGCCAAAACCGCGGGGCAGGATTCCGGCTCAGAGGGGAGCGCCGCAAACGCGCGGGATGCTGCGGCGTCCATCACCGCCACATGATAATCGTCCAGCTCCCATGTCTCGCAGAGCTGTGCCTCGGTCACGTTCGGGTCACAGGTGCGGACGAGCAGATCAATGCGGCAGCGGGACAGCTCCCGGCATTTTTCCGCCAGATCGTCGTCGGGCAGATAGCTCAGCACAAACATGGCGGACAGCTCGCCCGCCGTGGACAGGTAGACCAGCTGCCTGCCGTCCGTGGCGTAGCGCGCCTCATAGGCGTCGGACGGCACGTCCACGCCGTGATTCTGCAGCAGACGGCGGTTGCCGACCAGCACGCGGCGGCCGTCCACCCAGCCGGAAACGCCCATATCCTGTTCATACACCGGCGTTTCCACGGCGGGCAGAATGTCCACGCGGTCGGTGATAATGCGGCGGAATACCGTGGAAAGCGGACCGCCCACGGCGATGGAGACCGCAGCGGCATCCATGATCGCCTCGTCGATCCGCGCGCCTTTAAAGGTGCGGATGCCGTGGAGCAGCAGCTGCTCGGGGGCATACAGCGCTTCGGCGTCAACGGCGACGGCGTCGATGTCGCCGAAATGCTCCGCCGCTTCGCTTCCGCCGATCATGGCGCCTGCCGTCAGGGCGCGGCGCGCGGTGCGGTGCAGCAGAGCGGCGCCCGAAAGCAGCGGGGCGCAGGGGAACAGCAGGCAGACGGTGACGGTGAAGGCGGAATAGGCGAGCCACCAGTCGCCCTTCCACAGGGCATAGGACAGCGCCGGAAACAGCGCCAGCAAAAGCCCCATCGGGACGATCCGGCGCATCTGGCGGTCCAGCGCGTCGTCTGCGTAGGCATGGGTCAGAAATCCGTTCAAAAACGATGCCGGGCGGGCATAGACGACGCGGGGAACGCCCTCTGCCACTGCCGTGCGCCCGATCTTTCCGGCG
>CAKUMQ010000022.1 GCA_934667845.1 uncultured Eubacteriales bacterium
ATCAGGGAATTTACGCGGCAGAGCACCTGCCCGTTGACGGCGGCAAACTCCACCTTGCGGTCATGCGGCGTGAAGACGCCGTCCACGCCGTTTTGCCCGGCGCGAAACAGCCCGTCCTCCGTTTGGGGTATCGCCTCTAATTCTTCCCGGAAATGCGTGCCGAGAATCGCGGTCAGTTCCATAGGTATGTCTCCCTTATTTGTCTGCAAAATGGATCTTTCCCAAAAAGATCGGGCTGCCGGCAGTATCGCCGACAGCCCGATCCCCGTTTGTGTCAATAAACGGCAGGACAGGTCAACTGATCCTGACGGCGCGCATGTTGCCGCCGTTATACGACCACGGGCAATAGCGGATCGTCAGCTTCTGACCGACCTTGATGCCCAGATCGTTCGGCATGCACAGCTTCACCCGGTCGCCGGTAGCGCCCTCGTATTCGAGCACGCAGTCGCCGCCGATCTCGAAGGTGTAGGTCTTGCCGCCGGCTTCCACCGTCACGGTGGGATTGGCCGCCACGCCGTTGTTGAAGATCTGCTTCACCGCTTTGACGGTGCCGGTCACATTGCCGCGATACGCCTTCACCTCAACAACCTTGTTGCGGTCGTCGGTCTTGATCTTGAGATAATCGCCCAGCTGGATCGAGGCGGGCGTAACCGATTTAAGCGCACTGTCGGGGTCACCGGCATTGCCCAGATAGACCTTGCAGTTTGCCGCCACCGTCAGCGTAGCCGTGTTGGCATATTCGCTGACGGCGGGATCCTGCGCCAGCACCTTGAGCGCACTGGCGGTGCCGGTGGCGGCCGCCTGGGCTTCAAAGCTCGACGGCAGATCCTGCGTGGGCTTCGCCACGTTCACCGTCAGCGTCACCTTGCCGCCGGATGCCTTTGTGCCGGAGGAGGCTTTCTGAATCGTGTACACGCCGTTTTTCACGGTCAGCGCATAGGTGCCGGCATCCACCTCGGCGGTGAGTGTCACCTTCACCGTGTTCGAGGGAGACAGCGTAAAGGTATAGCCGGTCTTGGACGCCTTCTGCAGCTGCACCGCCGCCGTGGCGCTGCTGTTGTTCAGGTTCACGGTCAGCCCGTATTTGCCGAGCTTCGCACTGCCCGCCACCGTGTAGTTTGCGGGCAGCGTCTGGCTGATGTTTCCGGTCAGCAGGTTATACGCCGACACATATTTGTTCGCGTCATAGAGCTTCTTCGCCTGCGTATAGATGCTGTCCTTGCCGCCGCGGGAGACGTAGTTTTCCAGCAGACGGGCGGCGTCCGCGCGGTACTGGGTGAACAGATAGCGGTTGCGCATCTGCAGATTGGTGTAGGTCATGCCCACGGTCGAACCGGTCGTGCGTCCCCACGGGCTGTACACCTTGATGCTCTTCAGCGCGCACCAGCTGCGCAGACCGCCGGTAGCCGCCATATGCACGCGGATATACACCGTCTTTTTCGAACGGTCGATGTAGTTGCTGATGTCGAACTGATCGCTGTCCAGCGTTTTCAGCTCTTTCACAAGGAATTTATCGTCGATCTCGTTATAGGCGCCTTTCAGGTCGTCCGCGTTGTTGCTGACATACAGGCGCATCCGCATCCTTGCCGCCATCGAGGTGATGATGCGGCCGTCCATTTCAACGATCAGACCGTTCGTGGGCGCTTTGTCCAGCTGCAGCTTGAACATGACATAGCCGCCCTTGCCGAACGTGTTGGAGGGCGCGACCACATAGGAGGAGGAATAGGAGGTGCGCTCCACGTCCGTCGCCTCGACCAGCACGGAATTCTTCTTTTCACTGCCGGACTTTTCAAAGTTGTAACTGAACAGCTCCGTGTGGTATCCCTTGACCGAGGCGGTGTCCTTATAGGTGGCGTTTTCGCTGGTCAGGTGACCGGAATCGGTATTTTTGAAGTTGTAAATGGTGACATGGTCGGCGCCGTAGGCAAACGCCTGGGAAATAACACCGTAGTCCGACATCGAGCCGCGCTCGGCGTTTACGTCGCCGTATCGGCCCTGTGCCGAGACATAGTCGAGGGGACGGGGATCCGACAGCGCGTCGGCATATTCAAGGCCGGTGCGGATGGTATCCAGCATATGCGTCTCCCAGCTGCCGTGCGACGAATCATACAGCGGGTAGGTGCTCAGCACGCTGTGGGTGAAGGAGTTCTCCACCAGCTGGGACGTCGGCAGCGTCACGCTGCTGCCCTTGACCAGCACGCTGTTATACTGCAGCCCCTTTTCCACGGATTCGCCTTCACCGGCGATGTAGGTGTGCAGATTTTTCAGCATCCACAGCTTCTCCTGCATACTCAAGCCGTTGGTGGGATCCAGCGTCACGCCGTCTTTCTTTGCCGCGGCGATCGTGGCGGCATTGAAATCGGCGCCGCCCTCGGGGGACTCTTCAAAAGCGGAATACGGCCAGTAGATCGGCTCGTTTTCGAGATACAGACCGATCTTCGGCAGCGTTTTGCCCGCCGCCGCATATTCGCCCATCTTATCGGAGATGTGCCGGGTGATCTCCTCGAGGCGGGTCTTGCGCGCCGCATTCAGCGCCGCATTGTTCATGGTCAGCCACGGCACGTTGGACCAGCGGTTGGGCGTGGAGAGCTGCCATTTGCCGCGGCCGTTGATGTTCAGGGGATCGTACACCACCTGATGATAGGTGATATCGCTGAACAGGCCGCCCTTGCCGTCGGGGCCGCTCGGCGTGCCCGACCACCAGGAGTTCAGTCCGATGTGATACGGCGCGCCGGTCAGGGAGGACAGCTCCATCAGATAGTCCACCGTATTGTGCAGGCTCTCGGTGCCGCTGGACAGATACGACACCTCGGTTGCAAAGCCCACTTCGTACATATTGCCGCCGTTAAAATCCTTCAGCAGGCTTTTCAGCGTCTGCGTATCCGTCTTGCTGTTTTTGGTCAGCTTCGGGGAGAGCAGCAGCACCTTCATCTTGCGGGCGACCTTTTCGCCTGCCAGCATACTGTCCATATCCGAGAACGCCCAGGCGCGGTGGAAACGCACCACCGCGTCACCGTAGTTTCTCAGCGTGACCGTCGCCTTGCCGTCTTTCCCGATCAGGGAGCCGGGCACGGGGATATAGTAGTTGACATTGTTATCCGAGCTGGGCGCGTAGCTGCGGAAATACACCTCGGTGCCGTTGACGTACACCGAATAGGCAAACACCTTGTCGTCGCGCAGGTGTACCTCCTCCAGCTCGATCGTCGCATCCTTGCCCGCCGTCAGACCGGTGAAGGCAAAGGACAGCTCGCTGTTTTTGCCGGTCATCGTGCGGCAGGAGCGCTTGGTTCCCCACAGGGAGGAGGTCACCGTCGTCACGCCGGTCTTGCCCTTGGTCTGGACATCTTTGCCGGTCAGATCCGCCGTCGGTCCGTTCCCCTTGACATTGATCACGGGGATCGGAGGAGCCGTCGTGCCGGTCGTCCCGTTGTTTCCGGGGTTGCGGGTGCTGCCGCCCGAGGAGGTGGACTCCGTCGCGCCGGAGCCGCTCGTGCCGTCCGTGCTGTCGGCGCCGTCAGAGCTGTCGGCGCTGTCCGCCGTGGATTCCGCCCGGGAGGAGGGGTCATCCGCGGAAGTGCCCGAGCCGTCCGGATCCT
Source organism: uncultured Eubacteriales bacterium (assembly GCA_934667845.1). GTDB lineage: Bacteria > Bacillota > Clostridia > Oscillospirales > Acutalibacteraceae > HGM12789. Next base: position 3,597 of record CAKUMQ010000022.1, read on the forward strand.
TCGGCGTATTACATGCCGCCAGAGAAAACAGCAGGCACGCCGAAAGCAGCAGAGCAGACCATTTTTTCCATTGCATTCGTCTCATCCTTTCTGGTCATAAATAGGGGACAAAAGTCCTTTATTCGGCAGGATAGAGCATCACGCTGACGATCTCCTTGGGACCGGCGTTCACCGTCACGGTGCCGTCGCCTACCGTAAGCGGCTCGCCGTTGATCTCCTCGAGCGTGACCTTTTCCGCCTTTTCCACTGCAAAGCCCGGATGCAGGACAATCGCGGCGGCTTCGTCGCTCTCGTTGTAGCCGCGCAGCAAAACAGCGTCCTCGTATTCGGCTTTCTTCATCGCCGTCACCACAAAGGAGTCGCCGTCGACCGTCATAAAGGAATGGGCGGTCGGCAGTACGCCCTCGTGCGGCGTGACCTGCACCACATGGAGGGGGGTGCAGAAATTGCCCGCGCGGTGCATGCGCTCCGCGGTCGTCAGCGCGCCGGTCACATCCAGCGCATAACGGAACGTGAATTCACCCTGGCACTCCGCCAGCTCCTGATAGCGGAAGGTCTCGGTGGGGTTGCCCGCCGTGGAGAAGCAGCGCAGCAGCGTCATCGCAATGGAGCGGCTGCGGTTGTCCGTGACCTCATACTCCGACAGGCCGCAGTGGTACACCGACAGACCGCCCTTGTCGTCCATCACCGATACCAGCGACTTGGTGGGCCAGGTCTTGGCGGCTTCCTCATACCAGCCCGTGGAATCCGGCACCGGAATGGCGCGCTGCACCACGTCAAAGGGAGAATCCGCCACGCAGGTGTCGACCTCCGGCAGGCCGGTGGGGAACAGCACACGCAGGCGGTGATCCCGCACCTTATTGTTCACCGTGGTCTTGAATTCGAGCGCCGTGGCGTCCTTTTTCAGCGTCACCTCGGTGGCGATCGCCAGAACGGCGGTGGCTTTCGAGCGGTGGGGACGTCCCTGGTCGATCCACTCGCTGCCGTGCGGCACATGGATGCGCAGATCCGTCTCGATCGAGGCGGGCAGCTCCCAGGAATAGGTGATCCGGTAAGTTGCCTCCAGCTCGCCGTTGTAGATCAGCTCGATGTCGGGATGCTGGCTGAGGGTGGTGGTCATGCCCTTTTCATAGGCGGGGTCGAATTTCAGCGGGCCGCCCTTGTCGGAGCAATCCTCGAAATAGTGGATACGGTCATAGCGGCGGCCGGTGGTCTTGTCCAGAACAGACAGCGTGCCGTTGTCCTGAATATCCACCGCGAGGAACGCGTTCTCCATATGCTGCGCGTCGTCGGCAATGGGGTTGCGCTCCGCCTGCTTGAGGGTATACGGCTCGACCTTGATCGTGGTATAGCCGTTCGCCGGCACATCCTTCACCTGCAGGGCAAAATGGCAGCGGGTGGCTTCATAGCCGATAACGTTGCCGAACTTGAGGTAGCCGAACACGTTGTCGTCCTCGAGGCTCAGGATCTGGCAGTCCACGGGGTTGCCGTTCATGTCGGTCGCCTTCAGATAGAAATCGCGGCGGCTGTTGCCCGACCAGCGAACATTCCAGTCGCGCGGGATGTCCACAAGGCACTCCACGATGCCGGAGCGCGGAACAAACGCGGTGTTTGCGATCACGAGACCGATCTCGCGCTCACCGAGCTTGGAGAGATCAATGCGTCCTGCAAGCTCGCTCAGCGAGGTCTTGATGACCGTCTCGCCGATATCCTGCACCTTGCGGTACCGCTCGTTCATGGTCTCGGTCACGCGATCGACATGGCAGCCGCCGATGCCGTCGTGCTGCTGGTTCTTCAGCAGCTCTTTCCACGCCTTGTGCATAGCCACGGCGGGGTAGGGCGTGCCGCCCAGCATGCTCCAGACCGCGATCGGCTCGGAACGGCCGGTCAGCAGCGCTTCGCAGCGGGAGTTTTGCAGCTTGACGGGCATACGGGCGGAGAACACGCCGTTGTACAGCGGTCCGAACGCATCATGCACGCGCTCGACCTCCAGCATTTCGCCGGACAGCACCGGCAGCTTCTCCATGATGCCGCGGTCGCGGAGCTTTTCGTTGACGGTCGCGATATAGTCCTCGAGGCTCGCGACCTTCAGGGTGCCGAAATCGCCCTTTTCGTTGATCAGGCGCACCAGTTCGCTGACGATGGGATCGGGATTTTCCTGGTCGAAGCCCTGCAAAAACAGCAGATCCTCCACCGAGCTTTTATCTTTCACCGTGTCGATCAGCTGCTGCATCCCGTGCAGGGCGGCGGGCAGATCGCGGGCGCACTGCTGGTTGTAGACGTTGTGGTTGACCATGTCGAGGTTATTGTCGCTGACATGCGTCAGATAGGCATCTCCCAGATTGCTGCGGCCGATGCGGTGGTTGTCGCCGCTGACGCTGTCGCCGCCGAGGATATAGGGCAGATACACATAGCGCCAGAAGTTCAGCCGGTGATACGCGCCGAACGTAATACCCAGCGCCTCGGTGCCGTCCGGCGCCCTCCAGCGGAATTCCAGCCGATCCAGCTTCGACTGGTCCACGCCGCGGTAGAAGATGATGGTGTTCATACCAAACTGGCGGTAGATCTGCGGCAGCTGGGAGACCTGTCCCCAGCTGAAGATGTTGTAGCCCGCCTTCATGACCTTGCCCAGCTTATGGGCAATATCGTGACCGGTGAGCAGGTTGCGCACCAGCGCCTCGCCGCTGACGAGGTATTCCGCGGGAAGCGTATACCACGGGCCGGTCAGGATCCTGCCCTCTGCCACCAGCTTTTCCAGCTCCGCACGGCGCTCCGGACGGATGTCCAGATAGTCGTCCAGCATGGACGTCTGGCTGTCGGTATGGAAATAGGTGAACTCCTTGTCCTTGTTCATAATGTTGATCAGATCGTCCACCGCTTCCGCCAGACGGAACTGGGTCTCGCTGAAGGACCAGCGGTATTCGCGATCCCAGTGGGTGTTGATGATCAGATGCATGTTATACATCGCGTTCTCCTCCTTTTGAATCATTCTCTGTCCCCGATGCGGTCAGCACGGGGCAGTCTGCCGTTTACACAGTACGGGCAATAGCTGACCGTCACCGGAAGACCGACGGTCAGTCCCAGACTGCCGTCTGCACAGCAGAGCGGGTCACAGCAGGGAGCGCCGGTGAATTCCAGCGCACAGCCGCGCGCCACCGTGACGCTGACCGTTTTGCCGCTGTCGTCGGCGACCGTCACGAAAGCGTCGCGCGCTTCCGCCATGAAATCGCGCGGCTCCACCGCCTGCACGGTGCCGGATATCCGTCCCACGGTGCAGTACAGCGCCGTCACAACGCCGTCGGTCAGCATGGCCTGCACCATGCTGCCGGGCGGGAGCTGTTTCCGCTCAGCCGGGACAAAGGCGCCGCCGTCCTGCCGCAGGTAATACGCCGTATCGGCGGTCAGCGGCAGCAGCTGCTTATGCTGATAGTGCCAGTCGGCAAGCGCCTGCGTCTGCATATGCACGCGGTGCTCATCCGTCGCCAGCAGGCGCCCGGTGCAGGTATCGGGCAGGGGCTCCTTTAGCACCGTGACGGTGCTGCTGCCCTTGGCAGGGGTCAGGTGCCAGCGGTTTGTCCCGCGCGGCGACGCCGATACGCCGGTGAAGGTGATCGCAGTCCCCGGCTCGCCCTCCGTCTCCAGCTGCCAGCCCGCCCCCTCCGGGGTCAGGTGCAGATACACCGGTCGATCCGTTTCGGCGGTCAGCGGGAAGCGTCCCAGCGTGCCGCGGTCATACAGGAAAAACCGCTCGGTGCGCTTTTCGGAAACAACCGCGCGCAGCCGGGCATACCGCTCGGCATACTGCGCCGATGTCTCTGCGGGGGGAACGGCTTTCGCAAGCTCCGGATACCGGCTGCGCAGCTTTTGGCATTCGGCGCGGGCGATCACCATGCGGGACAGCTCGCGCTTTTCGTCATAGGTAAAGCTGAAGCCGTCGGTATGCCCGGTCGGCAGCCGCCAGTCGGCCAGCATGCGGAAAAACCACACATAGTTAAGATCTGCCCAGTCCTCGTCAAACGTCGTGCTGGTGATCTCCAAACCTACCAGCAGCTCCTCGTCGGGCGCATAGCCCGCAAGCGGGATGTTCTGCAAGATCACTGCCGCCACATTGTCCTGCTGCGGCAGGTCGCACACCGCGGTCAGCTTCTCCGGCGACGTGCCCGCCCATACGCGGATGCCGCCGTTTTTCGGCTTGACAAATGCGCTCAGCTCCAGCAGCGCGCCGTGCGGATAGTCGCCGACCCTGCCCACACGCAGCACGATCCTGCCGGTGCCGGGCACCTCCGGCTGCCAGACCCAGCGGTTGCGATACGGGCGGCGCGCCAGATTGTCACAGGAGACGATGGCGGGGTCTTTAAGCCCGCGGGTGAATATATCGTATTCAAAGACCGGCGCGGCGTACACAGGCTCCCGATACGGCGTATGTCCGGCGTGCGCCGTCGCCGCGGTATCCCGAAAATCTGTGGGATAGTAGTTGAAGATCATGGTGCTGTCGCCGCCGAACAGGTAATAATAGTGGTGGAACGTGTGATCGGTGTAGCAGATGCGCTCGGAGTTGATATCGCCGAACCGCCCGAACTGAATGGCGTAATCGAAATAGCGGCGATCCTCCCAGTTGCACCCCTCCAGCCCCAGCTTCGCCCACGGCGTCACATGCGTCTCCCACTGCGGATGGCGGAAATGCTGATAAGGATAGCACTGTCCGGGGAACACATGGGTGTAGGTGTTCTCCGCCAGCTCCCGCCCGCTGTAGCGGCAGGTGCCGTTTTGCACAACGGCGTATTCCTCGTCCGACCCGCGGTAAAACGCCTCGGACAGCTGATCAATATAGGTGTTGAGATTTTTCTGCATCCACAGCCGGTCGGTCTCGTTCAGCGGACCGGTATGGCGAAGCTGTACGCCGTCCGCCTCCGCCGCCCTGACCGCCGCCACGCAGAAGTCTCCGCCGGAGTCGGGATTATTCGTATAGGCAAAGCTCGCCCAGTAGGTCGGCTCGTTGTCAATAAACAGCTTGACCGGCGGCAGCTCCTGCGTTGCACGCACCGCCGCGATCTCCTTGGACAGCATGTGCAGCATCCAATGCAGGCGGCAGCAGCGGACGCCGTTTAACACCGCGTGGTTCATTGTCAGCCACGGGGTGTTTGACCACATATTCGGCACAGACAGGGCGTAATTCCCCGTCAGCGAATCATAGGTCACCTGATTATATTCCATATCCCCGAAATAGCCGCCCTGTCCGTCCGGCCCGCTGGGGGTTCCTCCCCACCAGGTGTTCAGGTCCAGAAACAGCGGCACTTGGGTGCGGGCACTCAAGGTCAGAATGTACCGGACGAGATCGGTCATCTCGTCATCGGTACGGCTCATGTAGAACAGATCCTGCCCGAAACGCATCCGGTAGATCCCGTCATTGCCAAACTCCGTCTTCATGGACTCGATCAGCGCGCAGTCCTTCTCGAGATCATGGGACAGATGCGGGGCAAAAAAGCCCACGTCCATCGGATGCTGACCGGCAGTCTCCAACAGCTTCAGGTCGTGAAGACGGGCATCCCACAAAAAGACCGGACTGCCGGAAATGTTTTCCATGCCGATCTCCGCCTCGCCGTCGATCGGCAGATCGTCGGGCAGACGGATAAATACGCTCACCGGCGCATTGGCCAGCGGCTCATAGGAGCGGGTGTAGATGTGTCTGCCGTTTACCGTCACCGTGTAGCAAAAGGCGGCGTCCTCCCGCCGATGCAGCTCACGCAGCTCCAGAATGCGCTCCCGCTCTGCCGCAGGCAGGCGAAAGCAGACATGACCGCGGGAATCCAAACGGACGCCGGTGTGGGTATCGGTCACCGATCCCACTGCCGTTTCCCTCTTCACGCGGGGCAGTGTGTTGTCATTAAGCGAAAAATCGTACACAAACGGCATAGCCGATATCCTCCGTGCGCTGTGCCGCGGGACCGGGCCGCCCCGCAGGGGAGCGGCCCGACCCGCCGGCCGCAGCATTTATGTGTTACCGTTTATCCGTCTCAGGCTTTTTTCTTTTGGGAAACAACGACGAAGACGACGATACCGGCGACAATGATGACCGCAGCAATGATCCCCACGATGAGCCACGGCGAGGAACCGTTTTTCCCGGTCTGACCGGAGGTGCTGCTCTCGGCGTTGTCCTTGCTCTCCGCAATGACGTCCTGCGCTTTATCCGTGGTCGTGGTGGTATCGGATGCCTCGGTCACATCGGCAGAAACAGCCGCCGTGGTGTTCTCCGTGTCGGGAGCCGCCGTGGTCGCGTCGGGCGCTTTGGTTGCGGTGGTACCGGCAGGAGCCTTGGTCGTGTTGTTCGCGGGCGCTTTCGTGGTGGTATTGGCGGGCGCCTTCGTCGTGGCAGGGGTATTATTGCCGCCGTCCTTCGCCGTGAACTTGATGGCAAACAGCGAGCCGGTGTTGTCCTTCCACTTCACATACACGTCATGGACGCCGCCGGAGATGTCGCATTTGCCCTTGAACCACATGGCGGCGTCGCGCATCCAGTGACCGCAGTCCTCGTCAATGCTGACCGTGCCGACCGGCTTGCCCTTGTCGGGATCGTCCAGATAGATCTCGAGCGTGCAGGGGAAGTCGGAATAGTCCGTGACCATAAAGGTGAACATCAGGGACACTTCCTTAGCCCCCGTCGTGCCGAAATCCACATCGGAAAACATGACCCAGTCGCCTGCGCCGGTGTTGCCGATGCCGAACTCGTCGGAATAGAAGATGTCCTTTTCGTTTTTGGGCGAATTGTCCTGCATCGGCATTCCGTCATAGGTATCTATCTGCTTAAAGGCGCTCTTTGTGGCAGCGCCCGCCGACAGACAGCCGATGGCCAGCAGCGTCAGGGTCAGAACCAGTGCAATTGCTTTTTTCATGGGTATTCCTCCGTTTTCTTTCTGAATTTGACATACAACTACTGTCCGTTGACCGGACAGGACCTCCCGGAAACAGATCAGCCCACCAGACCGGTGCGTTCAATGCTCTCCACAAAATAGCGCTGGGTGAACAGGTAGGTGATCAGAAGCGGCAGCATGACGAGCAGCATCGCCGCATTGCGCAGAAGCAGCAGAATGTTCTTATCGGTAAAGTCATACAGCGTGCTGTACGAGGTCAGATCACCGTACAGACGGCCGCTGGAGATATAGCCGTTGAACATTTCAAAGGCTTTCGGCATTGTTTTGAGATCGGTCAGGAACAGACCGGCATAATAGGTATCGTTCCACTGCCACACAAAGGAGAACAGCACGATCGTCGCCGTCACCGCCATGGCGTTGGGCATCATGATGGAGAAGAAGGTGCGGTAGGCGCCGGCGCCGTCCACCATTGCCGATTCCTCGGTCTCCCGCGGCATGGAGCGGAAGCACTGGCGGAAGATGAACACAAAAAGCCCGTTGCGGATTCCCATGCAGGTGGCGGAAAGCATCAGAAACGGCAGATAGGAATCGAGCAGATTCAGGGGCTTGCCGTTGATCATGGTGAACAGCCCCAGAATGTCGAACTTGTTGAAATGCAGATACAGCGGCACCATCAGCTGCTGCGGCGGGATCACGATGGTGAACACCACGAACACAAACAGCAGCTTTTTCAGCGGGAACTCGAACCGGGCAAAGCCGTAGCCCGCCACCATGCAGGACAGCGTCTGCAGCACCGTCACCAGAGCGGTCAGGACAAACGAATTGACAAACGCCACGGGATAGTTCATGCCCTTGAAGGAAAAGACGATGTTCTGCAGGGTGAAATGCTTCGGCACCCAGATCACCGTGTTGTCATACACGTCGATCTGATTCATAAACGCCTTGGAGATCATGCTGATGACCGGATACAGGATGATGAAACAGAAGCCGAGGATAAACACCGCGCGGATCAGCTTCCATGCCCAGCTGCGCGCATATTTTTTGCACTTGTGCTCCGCCTGTATCGTCTGCGGCCGCTCACGAAAGGTGCGGATCTTGTCCGCCGTCCGGCGGAGGCTGTCGTTGACTGTTGACATAATCCTTCACTCCTTCGCGTCAGGTATAGTAGAACGTCCTGCGGGAGATCACTGCCGCAACCACGCCCATGACCACTGCCAGAATGACAAAATAGATCCAGCTCATGGCGCTGGACAGTCCGAAATCGAAGCTGCCGAACGCCAGATTGTAGGTGTAATTCATCACGCGGTTGCCGGTCGATGTGAAGCTGTCCACAATGGAATAGATCACATTGACCAGGATCATCGGCGTCATCATCGGGAATGTGATCTTCCAGAACGCCTCCCAGCCGGTAGCCCCCTCGATATCGCTCGCCTCATACAGCGCGGGGGAAATCGAATTGAGTCCCGCCAGGAAGATAAAGATCTGAATACCGGAATTGGTGATGATCGAATAGATGGAGTCGATCGCGCCGGTGATATAGTTGAGCCAGCTGTCCGGCATGCCCATCTCCGTCAGATACTTGGTCACGGTGTCGCTCGACAGCACGGTGAGCATGCCGCCCGACGCCTCCATGGCGGCATCCAACGTGCTGGAGGTCGCCTGACCGAAGTTGGACTGGAGATCCACGAACAGACCGGAGGACATGATCACCGGCAGAAAAAACACCGCCTTGACAAGTCCCGATCCGCGGAATTTCTGCTTGAGCAGAAGCGCCACAAAGAAGCTGAATACCACGATGATCGGCACGTCGGTGATCAGGCTGACCGAAGAATTCAGCAGGTGCTGCGGATACGCCGTATCCTCAAGCAGCGCCTTGTGGTAGTTGGCAAGCCCGACCCAGTTTAATTGATAGCCGACGGAGGAGGTGGTGACCTTGTTGAAGCTGAAAGTGATCGAAAGGATGATCGGCGTCAGGAAAAACACCAGAAATCCGATCAGCCACGGGATGATGAATACATACCCGTTGATGGCGCGCCGTGTTTTCAGAGACATGCCGCGCCCGGCATCGGCTTTGCGTCCCATCGTTCATCCTCCTTTCTTTTCGCTGACCGCGTATCCGTGGGCAGGAACCGAAACGCCGTCCGCCTCCGCCGCCTGATCGCCGTAGTTGACATACACGCAGATGCCGTTGTCGTAGACGGTGCGGCTGAGCGTATCCGTCAGCCGGTCGTGTTCCTCGATGGCGGCATTGCGCACCCCGGAGAGCGCGCCCGACACCTGACTGTACAAAGAGGCGATCGTCGGGATCAGATCCTGATAATTCGCGGTATACAGCTGGTCATACTCCGTGTTCTTCATGAAGCTGGACGGCTGATAGATCAGCTGATACTGCAGGCCCACGCCGTATTCGATGCAGCGCAGCGCCGTATCCTCCGCGTCGTCCGCCGTGTTCATGAGCGGGCCGGTCAGATCCACATAGCCGTGGGTCACGATCTCATAAAACGGAACCGCCCGGTCGGTCAGCAGGAAATTGCTGTGATCCACGGGCGCGCCGGTCACGACGGCGGCATAGGGCAGCGCATAGGCGTGGCCCTTGTTGATCATCAGAGTATCCGTCTGTGCCTTGATCGCTTCCAGCTGCTCGGTCACGATCTTCTGCGCAGTGACGCGGCTGTAGGTCTCGTCCTGATCATAATCGGAGTACAGCTCGGAGCCCATTGTGCGCAGCGAAAGCGCACCAAAGCCGTATTTGCCGAAGGCACTCATAAACTGCGTCGTCAGCTTCGGCAGTCTGCCGACCGAGAGGATATAGCGGAAGGGATCTTTCAGTCCGTTATCCGCCTTTTGCAGCTTGGTCGCCAGGGAAATATCCGGGACAGACGCCTCGGTGGCATCCAGATAGCGCGCCGCGTCAAACACGGGCGTGAAGCCGTTGCCCTTGCGGGGCACGGTCAGCAGATCCACATCCGGGTATACCGTGACGCCGCTCTCCTTGCAGTAGGCAAGCAGGCTGTTTAAGCCGGAACGCCCGCCCAGCTCGCCGTCGAGCTTGATCTTGCTGGCGTAGGTATGCTTATACCCGCCGTTGAACCAGCCGGAGAGCTTGAGCGAAACGTCCCTGATCCCCGCGTCCTCCAGCGCCTTTAATATGTCGATGTTCTGCGTGTAGGTAGTCGCCGCGGTCAGACCGATGTAGGAGATGCCCAAAAAGCTCTTGTAGCCGTACACGCCGCCGATCGTATCCACGACCATCGGCACGCCGGCGGAGGCGGACAGCCGCGTGAGCTTGCCCTCGGACTCCAGCTTCCGGCGGTACGCCTTTGCCATGCCCACATAGGTGGCGTCCTCGCCCGCCAAAAAGCGGTAGTTGACGGTGTAGCTTCCGTCAAACAGCTTCTTCTGGAATGCGGGCACCGTCGCCAGCGCGTCGTTGCCGGACAGGTAGACAAAGTCCATGTTGACCACGTTGAACACGGGGTAGACGGCGTAGTTTTCATTGTTTCTGCCCGCGCGGTACGCCTCGATCGAGGCGCTCGCTTCGCCGGACTCGATCACGCCGAGCACGCCGCTGTCATTTTTCTTCAGACCGAACACCGGCAGACAGACCGGCTCTGTCATGGTGGAAAAGCTGGTGGTCTGGATCGTGCCGTCCGCTTCGTAGATCGGGATGCTGACCAGATCACGGCTGACAACGGTCTCGTCAAACTCGATCAGACTGCCGCTGCCGTCGGGGAGCAGGATATACCCGTCGTCGCCGTTTTCCGCCGTGGCGAAATTCTCGAGCAGCTTGATCTGATAGAGCGGGAAATCGTCCAGATAGACGAGCTTTTCGGTGGGGATGCTGACGCTCAGCTCCTCGCCGTCCAGGCGGTATTCCACCACCACTTCAAAGCGCACCTTGGAGGCGGCGTCACTGCTGATACCGAACGCGGCATTGTCCGCCTCCAGATCCTCGGTGGTATAGCCCGCCTTGTCCAGCAGCGCCAGAACCTTGACGTAGTTGTTCTTGCCGCGGGGACGCAGACCCCAAGACTGGTCGTCGTCATAGAATTTGTAATAGGACTGCATCTCGGCGGCGTCCGTCTGGTCGAGCTTTTCCAGAATGACCGCACGGAAGCGGTCGTCGGCAATACGGGTCGGCACATCCGCCACCGTGCGGGTCATATCGCCCACCAGATAGTGGACGGCAATGCCGTTGTCCAGCGCATAGACGGTCGCCTGCCCGAGCTTTACGCAGTCGGTATAGCTGTTGACCGTTTTGAGGTTGCCGTTTTTGTCGTAATACTGCAGCTGAAACTGGGCGCGGAGCATATCCACGCTGCTGCCGTAGGCGACCTGATCGTATTCCGGATGCTCCGGATTGGAGCGCCACACCTCGTTTGTACGGCTGTCCGCCACGATAATGCCCATGGATTCCTTGTTGAGCGACAGGCTCAGCGAACCGTTGGAGGCGACGAGGTTATCCCCCGCCTGCAGCGTCAGCGGCGCACCGTAGTGCTCCTCCGGCGTCTTTTTCTCACCGTCGGCTTCTCCTGCGGTGCCGCTGCAGCCGGACAGCAGAAGCAGCAGCGCGGTCACACCGGCAAGCGCAGACCGAAGGCGGGCTTTGCTTTGTGCTTTTTTCATCTGTTCCCACCTCCTATATGCGCAGGGTGATCTCTCGATAAATGGTATACGCGAAGCCGAATATCTCCTGGAACAGGCTCAGAAAGAGCAGCACCACAAAAACGATCACAGTGCCGGCAGCGACCGTCAGCACAAAGGTCGCCACAGTCTTTTTGAGCGTGTACTGGTGGACAGTCATAATGCCCACCACCAGAATGATGGCAAACCAGATGATCCCGCAGTAATCCAGAAGATACAGGTAGATATCCTCTTCCAGGGACATCACCTGAGACACAATGGCGGCGATGATCTTGAATATTCCCAGCGGCACCAGCGAATAGCCGATTACCGTGAAGATATCCTTCATCGTGCCCTTGCCGTCCATCAGCGTGGTCACTGCCCAGTTGGAGAGGCAAAACAGCACGATCGGCAGCAGCACGATCCGGATCTGATACATCAGATCGAGCGACGTATTCGCCGCCGGGTTGAAGGAGAAGGCGCGTACCTGCCGCTCAAACAGCGTGGCAAAGAAAAAGGCGATCACCAGAACGACCGGCACCCATGTCCTGCCCTTTTTCTGAAATTTCAGGTCCCAAAAGCTGTCGATGGGGTGAACCATCGTCCGCAGAATGTAATATCGGTCCGTCATCTCATGCGCCTCCTTGTCTGCGCTTTTTCGCACGCCGACGACGCCACACGCCGAAAAGCAGGATCAGTGCCACCAGACCCACTCCCGACAGGATGAACACGGTGAAATGCTCATTCAGGTACTGCGTGCGGTATTTGACAAACGCCTTCGTATAATAGGAGCGCGCATTGGCAAGCTCGAAATACTCCATCGCCTGTTTGTATTCGCCCATGCGGTACAGGCAGAAGCCCGCCTTGACATACGCCAGATCGAAGTTGCAGTTGCGCTTGAGCAGGCTCTCCCACTCCCCGCGGCTGGTCTCATAGTCGCAGGCGACAAAGCTGCGCGTCGCGTCCATGATGGTTTTGGCATAGTCGGTGGGGACAAAGGCGGTGATGCACTTGCGCTCGCGGTCGAGCACATATATCGTGTCGCCCACGATCTCCAGCGCCGAGGGCTGCATAAACGTGCCGACCTGATTCGTGTTGGAGCCGCCGAATTCAAACAGCAGGTTGCCGTCCTCATCATAGGCAAAAATGCGGCCGCGCTTGTTGTCCAGCGCAAAATAGATGCCCTCGTCGTTGACGGCGATATCCACAAAGGAGGAGGGACCGACGTCGCCGCCCTCGCCCCAGTCCTTATACAGCAGATCGCCGGATACCTCTCCCACGCCGTTGACCGGATTGCGCACCAGCACATCCTCGCCGGAGGGATTCAGGCGGCGGATCGGCGTGTTGACATCGCTGGCAGCGGTCACGGCATAGATAAAGCCGGACGCGTCGAGCGAAATGTTGGTGTATTCCACCGGGATAAAGGACACCAGGCCCTCTTTCGCTTTGTCGGACAGCACCGTTTGCCAGAAGATGTCCATGGCGTTTGCGACCACCTCGTTGCTGCCGACGTAGCCGACAAAATCGCCGTCCTGCGTCAGCTCCATGAGGCCCTCAAACACGTTATTCGCCACGACGAAGATACGTCCGGTGCTGTCCACCGCGATCTTCTTCGGGGAGAACACGAATCCGTCGGCAAACAGATCCGATTCCGGCTGATTGATAAACCCGGTCAGCCGGCGGGTCGAAAGGCTGAATTTGGCGATGCGGTTGGCACCGGTCTCCGCCACAAAGAGCGTATCCCCCCAGACGCAGATGCCCTGCGGATTGTTCAGCGGGGTGGGGTTTAACTGCCCCTCCTCCAGATAGCCGAAGAGGGTGTACTTTTTCTCCCACTCCGGCGAAAAGCAGTGGATATAGCCGTCGGAGGAGTTGAGCACATAGAAGTTACCCTCATCGTCGCGGCAGATATCCTCCGGAGAGGACAGCTTGGCGTCGAGCGAGGTCGAATCATAGACAACCGACGGCACATAGGCGGTCGGCGCCGCCACATCGGTGATCCCGCTGTTGCCGTTGATATAGATATAGGAGGAATACGGGGCGGCGGACACCGTCATCGTCGTCAGCAGCGCGACCAGTATCCAGCCCATGCGAAACAACACTTTCATACGGCGCACCTCCTTATTCCTTCATGCCGGAGGTAGCCATAGTGCCCAGGATCCGGCTTTGGTTGAATATAAACACGATGGCAGGCACCAGAAGCATCATCACGCTCGCCGCCTGACCGGCGCCCTGGCGCACAATGCCGCCGGAGGTGATCTGGCTGAGCGCATACGGCAGGGTCTTCAGCTCCTCGCTGTACACATAGGTCGTGTTGGAGGCGCCCCACACCTGCTGGAACATCAGCACGATGACCGTCAGCCACGCCGGACGAACCAGCGGCATCACGATCTTGCCGTAGATGGTCAGGTCATTGCACCCGTCGATCCGCGCCGCCTCCAGAAGCGAGTCCGGCACGGTCGTCATATAGTTGCGCAGGATAAACAGACCGAGCGGCGCGCCCACCGTGGGAACGATGACCGCCCAGTAGGTGTCGATCCAGCCGAAGGCGGATATCGTCAGGTAGTTCGCCACGTCCGCCACGGCCGCGACAAACATCAGCGAGTACATAACTGCCTTGTTCATCAGGTTCCGGCCGGGAAATTTCACCTTGGCGAGCGGATACGCCGCCATGGATGCCAAAATCACATGCAGCAGGGTCGATGCCACGGTGATAAACAGCGTGTTGAACACATAGCGGCTGAACGGCACCCAGGTGGATTGCAGCAGGCTGAACAGCGACGCAAAGTTCTCAAACGTCGGCTTGGTCGGGAACAGCCGCGGCGGGTAGAAAAACAGCTCGTTGAGCGGCTTGAGCGCCATGCCGATCGACATGACCATCGGCAGTGCGCTGAACACGGCGATCACGCCGATAAAGATCGCCATCGCCGCGTTGCCGCTGCGGGTGCGGTTGCGGTCGCCGCTGTATTTGGAAAAGAGGCTGCGCTTGCTGACGCGCAGTTTTTTCTCGACATGCGCCATCACACACCCACCTTTCGCAGCAGCTTCAAGATCAGGCGGTTACAGAGGATCATGAACAGGAACAGCAGTACGGCGATGGCGCTGGCGTAGCCGCGCTCCACGCGGAAGGTGCTGTAGTCCATCAGATGGGTCATGATCAGGTGACCGGCGTAGTTCGTCGAGGGGAAGCCCGCCAGGTTCTGGGCGACGGTCGCGTTGGAGAACATCGCCGTCAGCTGCAGGACCGCCGCGGTCATCAGGTGGGGCGCCATCATCGGCAGGGTGATATAAAACAGCTCCTGAAACCGGTTTTTCACGCCGTCGATGGCTCCCGCCTCATAATACTGGGTGTCGATGGAGGACAGACCGGCGCGCATCGTCAGAAAGCCGGTGCCGAGGCTCATCCACAGCTGCACCACGATGATCAGCGGCAGAATATACTGCTCTGTCGTAAACCACTGGATCGGCTCGGTGATCAGCCCCATCTGGATCAGCCAGCTGTTGGCATAGCTGTAGATGTCGCCGCCGAAAATGATCGTCCAGATGTAATAGATCGTGCCCGAAATGGACGGTATGTAGAAAACAAAGGTCAGAAAGCCGCGGATCATCTTCGGTGTTTCGTTGATCGCCCAGCTCGCCAGAAAGGAGAGCACATAGCCGAACGGACCGGTAAACAGGGCAAAGACCAGCGTGTTTTTGACGGCAGTGGCAAACACCGCATCGCTCAAAAACAGGCGGCGGTAGTTGAGCAGTCCCACAAATTTCGGGCTTTCCAGCACGTTATAGGTGGTAAAGCTGATGCCGAAGGTCATAAACACCGGCAGAACCGTAAAGATGAAAAATATGATCATAAAGGGGGCCACCAGCAGATAAGCCGCCCAGTTTTTCCGGATATCCCGCAGAGTATTACGGCGGCCGCCGGAGAGTTTGCGACGAGGATTCTCTAAAGCGGACATCCTTCTCACTCCAATCCCAATTCTTGACGCTTGTAAACGATCTCCTCATTGATCTGATCGACATAATCAAAGATCGTTTCGCGGGGGTTTTGTCCCTGGTTGATCACCTGCTTGATGGCGTTGTCGATGTTGCGGCCGACATAGTAGCCGCCCGCCACCTCGGGAACGCCCTTCACCTCCTGCCACTGCGTCTGAAGCGCTTTGGCGATCTCAGACGGCCAGGGGAGCTTGGACATCGCCTCCAGATTGGCGGTGGGCCAGCGGGCAGAGGTGCCCTGCAGGATCTCGATCTCGCGGCCGTAAAGCGTCTGGATCTCCGCGGAGGTCCACCACTTCATAAACTTCCACGACGCCTCCTTGTCCTTGGCGTTGCCGAACATGATCACGTTTGTACCGTTGCTGCCGACAGAGCGGTTGATGCTGCCGTCCGCCTGCACCGTTCCCGGCACGGGCGACATGCTCCACAGACCGTTGATCTCCGGTGCCGCCACCTGCAGCGTATTATAGAAGGTATACGCGGTGATCACGATCGGCGCCTCGCCGGTGCGGAAGCGGTTGATCTCGCTGATGGTCTTGTCGATCTTGTACTTGGTATACAGCTCCGTCCAGGTCGTAAACACCTTTGCCGCCTCCGGCGTGTTGAGCACGCAGCGGCTGAGGTCGTCGCTGAAAATGGACAGTCCGTTTTGATACAGCAGCGCCACCAGCATATCGTTGACCGCCGTGGAGGTGCTGCCGGAGGTCGTGGCGACCGGCGAGGGAACGCCTACGCACAGGTTGTTGTTCTGTATCGTGGGGATCATGGCATAAAATTCGTCCCACGTATTCGGCACGCTCAGCCCCAGATCATAGAGCACATCCTTGCGGTAGAACATCATCAGGAAGGTCTGCTGCTCGGGGAGGGCATACAGATTGCCGTTCCAGGTAAGCGGAACCAGCGCGCTCTCGTTGAAGCGCGCCGCCACCTCGTCGATATCCTCAAACTCCGAGAGGTTCTGCAAAGCAGAGCGCAGCGCATAGTTGATCGGGGTCGACTGGGACTGGAAGATCGCCACGTCGGGGCCCTCATTTGCCGACACGGCGCGCAGAAGCACATCCATGTCCACCAGGCGGATCGCCAGGCGCACGCCCTCGCTCGTGGTAAAATAGTTGTCCGCCAGCGTTTTGATAGAGGTCGCCTGATCGCGTCCGGCGTTGCCCGCCAGCCACAGCTCGACCGAGCCGCTCGTCTGCTGATCGCCGTTGCTGTCCTCGATGGTGTTGTAGTCGTTGACAAAGGAGAGGAAAAACGACTGCATCTCCACCCATATCTTCGTCCACACTGGGGCGTCCGGCTCGGGAAGCACGGCGTCCGCGGGCAGGAAGTCGAAATAGTCGAGCAGCAGCGGCTGCTCGCTGACGCTCAGCAGCCACGCCGCCAGCGAGCTGATATTGTCGTTGAAATTGGTCAGATTTTCGGGGATCTTGTCCGGCTCGTCGCAGAACATCCGCAACTGGACCAGCAGCTTGTCGATCGTCGCGGACTGCTCGCCCTTTTTGCCGCCCGACAAGGCGATCAGGCGCTCGTTCGCGCGCTCTAAAACCTTGATCTGCGCCTCAAAGACGTCGAAGATCTCTGGCATGTTTTTCTTGAGCTTATAATCCCGCAGGCTGTCGGGCTGGGCGCCGGTCAGCATGATCACCCGGCGGTACACGCGGCTCAGCTCATCCACCGACTCCTGCACATCCCGCAGGATGTCCGAGTGACCGGCAAGGGATACCTCCATCCGCACCGTGTGCTCACCGGCGGAAAGATAAAACAGATACGGGTCGCCCGCCCCGTCCGACGGCGTCACGATCTTCCAGTTATTGTTATACCGGAAACGGATATCGTTCGCCTCGGCAAAGGGCAGCTCGCCGTCGATATAGATCGCACGGGTGGAAAACGTGCCGGACTTGTAGTTTTGCTTGGCGCGCACGCACAGCTTGTAAAGCCCGGACTCCTTTACGTTGACCGTCCACTCGAGCCAGTCGCCCTGATAGCTCCAGCCGTTGCCGCCGATGGTGTTCAGGCGGGTCTTCGTGATGCTGAACGGCTCGTTGAGCGACGAGGTGCGATCCTCCATGGCATAGAAGGTCGCGCTGGATTTGGCGGACGGCTCCTCAGCCGACACATGGATCGCGCTGTCTGCCGAGGTGATCTTCTGATAGCCTGCCTTGCGGTACTCCTCCATCCGGTCTGCGTAGGAGGGTATCTCCTCAAGCTGGCAGAGCGTGAAGCCCGCCAGCAGAAGCGGCTCGTTGATGGCATCGAGCGTCAGCTCGTGAGTACCGGCGCTGAAGTACAGCGAAAAATAATCGTCCAGATAGCTGCTCGTGCTGCGCAGGGCAAAATCCACCCAGCGCGGCGTCTCCTGCTGATCGCGGCGGTATTCGTTATCGGAATTGCTGTATTTTTTCTCGCCGATATCGGCAAATATCCGGTAAAAGGAGAGAGAACGCGCCTCCTCAAACGGCAGTGCGCCGTCGATGCGCAGCGAGCGCTGGATGGAGGAGCCCTTTCCCTCGATCGGGTAATAGTGCATCACCAGATGATACCGCCCCTCGGCAGGCACCTCAAACCGGAAGGTAACGCTGCCCTCTGCGCCCATATACAGCGCCGCGCCGTCGCGTCCGCCCACGTTCTCCATGGTCTTGACTTCGGCATCGTCTGTCTTGGCGGCATAGGCGGTCACGGCATCGACCTTAACCGGCTGAGCCGGACACGCCTTATCGGTATACTGCGCGCTGTATTCCTCATAGCTTCGGGTCTTAAAGGAATCCGTCTTCCCCTGATCGCTGCCGGCAGAAGCGGATGCGGTCGTCTCCGCCGCGGGTGCTTTCGCCTCCGTTTCGGCGGAGACAAGCAGGGATGACGCCAGCAAAGCTGCGGCACACAGGCACACGCCGTATTTTTTCCATTTTCTCATAGTCATGCTCCACTTCTGTCGGAACGTATACGCGGTCACAGCGGCCGCCCCCGGCCTGACGGAGGGGCGATTCCCGGGGATCCGCTCTCCGTCAGGCCGCTGTCGTGATATATCCGGTCGGTTTTTGTCGGAACAGACCCGTCAGGTTTACGCTGTCTGTCCGTCGGTCAATCCTCGGTCGGCCGCACATACGGCCCGTTAAGCGCGTCGTCTATGTAGCCCTGGAACATGCTGTCGGTCGCTTCCACCACAGCCGCAGGCGTGGAGGTATTGCGCAGCACGGGCTGATACAGCTTCCAGATATAGTTGCCCTCGGTAGCCAGCGCCGAATCATAGGTGCAGACCAGCTCCATATCCTTGGCCATATCGTACATGAAGCGGGCATCCTCCTCCGTATTGAAGCAGGTCGCCCATTCCTCCTGGATGTCGTCCTCGACCGTAGAGGGGTCATAGGCGTTGCCGCGGGAGGGATCCCACGTCGTCTGGCAGTCCATCCAGAACTTCACGAGGTCTGCCGTTTTGAAATCCTTATATTTCGGAATGGCATAGAAGCTGAAGGACTGGATATAGTTTTTCAGCTTCTTGTTGTCGAGACCCAGCGGCAGCGTGACCGGGGAGAAGTCCATGCCTTCTTTCTTGAAAGTGGCGGCGCGATTGGCATCGCTCATGCAGAACAGCAGGTTGCCGGTGCGGAAGCCCTCCATCATCTCCTCGGAAGCCGTGGTGCCGCCGATGGTGTTGCCCATCACGGAGCCGTCGGTCACTTTCATGTCCTGCATAAACTGCAGAAGCTCCAGACCCTTTTTCTTGGTGGCGGGATGCGTCCACGCATTGTAGAACTTGCCGTCGCTCTCATCGTAGTAGACGGAGTTAAAATCGGAGGAAATGTTCAGGATCTCGGCAAACCAGAACGCCGCCATACCGTAGCGGTCGGTCTTGCCGTCGTTGTTGGTATCCTTCACCGCCGCCTTGCAGTAGGCACGAAATTTGTCCCACGTCCACTCGCCGCGGCGCGCCAGATCCTGGGGATTCTCGAGGTTCAGCTCGGAGAGCAGCGCGTTGTTCACCAGCAGATACGTCTGCGGCCACTGCGTGCGCCCGAGTGCGTTGATGTTCCAGATCTCGTTGCGGTAATTGGGCTGCTTGGTGTTCCAGTGCTCGGGGTCGGCGTCCTTCATGTACTCGGTCAGCGGCAAAAGCAGCCCCTGGCTGATCCAGCTGGAATAGTTCCAGCAGTGCGCCGTCACCACGTCCGCAAATTTGTTGCCTGCGAGCGACTTGGAGATAAATGTCTCAAAATAGTCGCTCTCCGGCATGGAAATAAACTCGATATCGCAGTTGTAGTTCTTTTTCACCCACTCATAGGCGTAATACTGGGCATCGCCGTGATCGCTCTCGCCCAGCTTCGGGGTCATATCCACCCAGCACGCCACGGTGACGGTTTTGCCCTCAAAATCCACGCCCACATCAACGGATTCCCCGCCGGAATTTTCCGGCTTGTTCCCGTCGGAACAGCCGGTCAGCGGACACACCATCAGGCACAGCGCCATGGCGAGGCAAAGAATGCGTACAGACCACTTCATAACAGACACTCCTTATCGTTCCTATAGTCAGCAGGGGGTATCCCCTATCGGTCAGAAGAAATATTTGCCGTCGTTTTTCAGAGGATCTCCGGTATGCTTGCTGTCGTCAGTATTCCCGCTGTAGCGGTTTTTGCCCAAGCGGACACTGCCGACATCGCACTTGGACAGGTCGTTATTTCTGATCAGGTTCGCCGTCTTTTCCGTCCAGGTCTTGGCGTTATCCTTATAGCCGGAATTACGGCACACCACAAGCCCGATGCCGGTCAGCTTGGCAGAGGGCGGATCGGCTTTGATCGTGTTGTCCTCGATCACATTGCCGTAGGATTTGAAATAGCCGTGGTAGTTCGCCAGCACAAAGGCGACGACCGTGTTCCCGCCGCCGGGAAGATCGGAGAAATCCTTGGCGCCGTCCGCGTGGTAATACCCGTTCGGGTCGCCGGCATACATATCCGCCGAACGGCTGATATCGAGGTTGTTTTCGATCGTATTGCCGCTCACCGTGCAGTTGCTCATGTTCGAGAGCACGACCGAGATGCCGTTGCTGTAGGTCACATGCTTGTAATCCTCAGCCTCCGGATAATCGCGCCAGCCGGGATCGTATATGCGGTTATTCTTGATCACAAAGCCGGAGCCGCCGTTTAAGTCAATGTTAAACCCGTTGTTGGCGTAGATCTGATTGCCCTCGATCAGCGCGCCCTTATACGCCTCCTGGCAGTAGATGCCCGCGCCGGGAATGGGCGGGGTGCCGTTTAGGCAGTCATAGCCGTTGTGATGGATCTTGCTGTCCCTGACGATGCCGTAGCCGGGGAAGGTGATGCCGTCGGCACGGTTGTACAGAATGTCGCAGCGCAGCAGCGTGTTCGTGTTCTTCTCCCTGGTCATCACATCCTGGAAGATGGCGCCGTAGTAGCAGTTGCGCAGCACGCAGTCCTGCACCGTGTTGCCCGTGCTGCCCGCCCCGAGGAAGAACACGCCGGTCATGCGGGAAAGCCCCTTATCCGCCGCAGCCACCTTGCGCTGCGGCTTGTCGCCGCCGAGCAGATCGCAGCGGCTGACGATATTGTTCTGACCGCTCAGCGTCATCACTGCCTGGCAGGGGTTGGAGGCGCTGTAATACATGTTGTTGTAGTTGAGGATCAGGTTGCTGAGCCGGTTGTTTTTGCCCTCGACCTTCACCACTTCGTTGCAGCGGCGGGTCAGCTTGAGCGTCGGGCGGTTACCGGAGCTGCTGGTCAGCTCCATGTCCCCGATCAGGGAAATGCTCTTTTCGATCAGGAACGTGGCGCCCGGCTCCAGATACACCCGGTTGAACATCTGCAGGCAGTAGTTGATGCGACGGTAATTCTCATTGGCGGCATTTTTCGACGTGGAGGCGCACAGGTAATCCGCCTCTTCCTCGTTCGGCGTCAGGCTGAGGTGATCGGTATCCACATCCGGGCGCGGCGGGATCGTCTCCTTTGTCCCCGCCGTCGTCCGCGTGGTGCTTTTCGTGGTCTGCGTCACCTTTCCGCCTGCGGTACCGCCCCCGCGGGCCGTCGTACCGGCGGGGACGCTTCCCCCGTTTCCGGCGGTGCTGCCCGGTGTTACGGCGCCGCCGCTGCTGCCGGGCGTCACGGCGGCAGTCGTGCCGTCCGCCGACACGGCGCTGCCGTCCTCCGTCACGTCTCCGCTTTCGCCGTTATTCTCCGACTCTGCCGCCGATCCCGCCTCAGATGCGCCGTCCGATCGGTCGCCGACCGACTCCGCCCCGCCGGAGGGGCGGCTGTCCGTGCTGCCGGATTCCGCCGGTTCGCTGTGACATGCCGTACAAAGCAGCAGAACCAGAAGCGCCGCCAGCGCCATGCTCATTATGCGTTTCACACCATGCACTCCTTCCTTTTTTGCCTATCGGTCATTCCTCCGCGGATTCACCGTTTTTCTCTCCCCGCAATTTTTTCGGGGAGTCATAGCCGAATCGTTTCAGTACCCGGTACATCTGCTGATAGCTGGTAAAGCCGGCGCCCCGCGCCACATCCTCGATGCGCATATCGTCCTGCTGCAGCATCTGCAGCGCCGTCTTGACCCGCAGGCGGGTCAGATACTGATGGAAGCTCATCCCGAACCGCTTCTGCAAAATGCGGTCGAGCTGCCGCGGGCTGATATAAAACGCCCTTGACGCCGTCTGAATGTTGATCGGGTTGCAGATATTGCTGTCAATGTAATTTTTGATACGGAAAATGCGCGAGGAATCCATATCGGTGACCTCCGTGCGCTTCTCCGTCTCATAGAGCGAGCTGGCAATGCTCAGCGAGGCGATCACCACCTCCAAAAGCAGCAGCTTTATCATCAGTCCGTGCCCCTGTCCGTCGGCACGGAACATATTCTCAATTTCATACAGTGTACCCATCATCTTATCGGTACAGGTGAAATGGGTATACAGCGAGCGCGCCGAGAGGATCTTGAAGCGCCGCAGCTCCTCCGCCGCGCTCTCATCCTCCGGAATATTCTCCGGGTAGTCGATCATGCACTCGATGCAGAATTCCTCCATGATCGAGGCGGCATGAGAGGACTGACGATGGCGCACATAGGGAGCCGTGATGAAGAAATCCCCCTTCACGACTTCAAATCCGGAGTTTTCGATGTCGATGTAGCCCTGTCCTCCGGAGACATAATGGAACTCGAAATTTTCGTGCGCGTGATACGGGATGATCCACGGCGTGGTATTGTCGCACACCCGGGAGACCCGCACGATCCGCAGACGGATCCCGTTAAAATGCACCTCAAACGGCACATTGTTCATCAGATCGACACTGTGTATCCCCTCAGGGGGCAAATACGATTGCATCCTCAAATCTCCGTTCACAGAAAAACCTTGCGGAATAAACCCGGGAAGGGGGCATCGGCCGGGAAGCCGACACCCCCTGTCCGCTATAGGAGTTTAGTTATGACGTTTTTTACGCAGAACGGTCAAAGCCGCTGCAGAACCGCCGCAGAGCAGCAATGCCATGGCGGGGAACACCACACCGGTGTCGGGGGAATCCGGCTTCGAAGTATCCGGCTTCGAGGAATCCGGTTTCGAGACCTCGGAGGCATCCGGCGTCGAAGGCTCCGCATCGGAACCGGCGTCGGAGGGATCCTTATCAGAGGTATCCTTGTCGGAGGAGTCAGGCTCGGAAGTCTCCGCCGAAGCAGCCGCCGTCACCTTCATCTCGGAAATATACGCACGGTTCGGGGAGTCCTTGGTCATAAATATCGCCTTGACATACACCGTCGTCGCGCCCTTGACCTTCGCCAGCTTTATCTCGGCGGGCGAGTCGGCACTGAACTTGATGCCCTCTTCGTCGTCCAGCAGACCGGCGCCTCTCCAGGTCTCCTCATCGTCGAGGTTAGTGCGGTAGCGGATCAGAATGCCCGATCCCATGACCGCGCGGCCCTTGAGGTTGAGCGTCAGCGACTCCAGCGGCTTGAGGCTGTCGAATTTCCAGACGACCTCTGCATTGTTGGCGACAGAGGCGACCATCATGCCCTCCTTGCCGCACATGCCGTTCTGGTTGCTCCAGACGGTCTTTGCCCAGTTGTCCGCATCAAATTTGACATCCAGCAGGGTGCCCTCTTTGATATAGCTGCTGCCGTTCTTATTCGCGACATTGCCAAGCTCGCCCTCGGGGATCTCGACAACATCGCTGTCATTCGGCAGCACGGCGCCGTTCTTGACGAAGGTCAGGCTGCGCAGCGTCGCCCAGTCGCCCAGACCGCCGATCGACATGCTCACACGCACATAGAAATCGGTCTTGCCCTCGACAAAGTCGGTGAAGTTCGCCTGCTTTTCATCGTTATAGCCGAAGTCCATCGCAGCGATAGAGCCGCCCAGCGTCTTGACCGTCTCCCAGTTCTCGCCGTTGTCGCTGTAGGAGAACGTGATCGTGACGCCGTTGATGGCGCGTCCCTTCGGGATCGCCTTGAAGGTGTTCAGACCGGTCATGTTCTGGAAGTGGTAGATAAAGTACGCTTCGGTGTTGACATCCGCGCGCTGAATGTGCAGACCGTATTTGCCGCCGGTCCGCAGGCCGTCGTCAACGCCGATGGTGATGTGCTTATAATCGTCCAGCTGGCTGAGATAGGTCATCTGGTGGTCGTTAAAGTCGGTGTACAGCACCAGCTCGCCGTCGCCCTTGTAGATGGGCTGGAAGCGGGCGACCAGATCCAGATCGGATTCCGGGGTGATGGTCAGGGTCGTGTCGGTGCCGAGCGGAGCGCCGTCCGCCTTGTTGAACCAGCCCCAGAAGGTGTAGCCTTCGTTGACCGTCGCCGTCGCGGTGACTTCCTTGCCCTGTTCCACGCGCTTGGGCACCGAAACGCTGCCGCCGTCGTTGCCCTGCGCGGTCAGGTTGAAATACCGCTTGACCTCGCCCTTGTGCGCCAGAACGGTCAGCGTGTCGATAACGTTATGGTCAATATAAATGCCCTCGGCATCCAGATACAGCTTCACATACACGTCGGTTGCGCCGTCGAACATATCCTGGTCGATCATCATGGTGGCAGGGCGATCCGTGTTCAGGTGATCCTCGATCAGGTTCGCCAGCACCTCATAATTCTCGCCGTCCGTGCTGTAGAGCACCCGGACCGGCGCACCGTTGCAGGAGCGGTGGGTCAGACGAAGCTCGAGCGCCGACAGCTCCGCCACGCTGAATTTGTAGACGATCTCGCCGTCTCCTTTGTGGCTGCCGGTGTCGTCGCGGCGGAGACCTTTCTTAAACTTGTTAGTGGCGTATTCCCAGTCTCCCTGATCCAGACCGTCTTTGCTCTCATAGGGATACGCGGTAGCCCAGTTGTCCTTGGAGTAGTCGATCATCGCGATGCGCTCGGTCGAGGAGGTGTCCTGCTCGGGCGTGCCCTCAACATACTCCGCGTTCGCATAGATCGCCCACAGCGACGCCCAGTCGATATAACCGACCGGCGGGAAGGAGACCTTTACATAGATATCACCCTTATTCTGGGTATACTGCGTGACGTCCACGCGGGTGTCCTTGCCGGAGGTTTTGTCGCTCGGCGTATACACGTCGGTGAACTCGCCGTCCTTCTTCGTGCCGACCATCACGGTCGGCGCCTTATTGCAGAGACGGGCGTTGACGACCAGTGACAGCTTATAGACCTTGTGATCCTTCGGCGCGGCGATCTTGAAGATCGCATAGCCGGAGGAACCGGCGTCTTCGTTATACATCGCCTGTGCGGCAATATTGTTGTAATTGCACCAGTGATCCGGTGTGCCCTGCCAGCCTTTGCTGGTGCCCATTTTTACATTGGAGGACTCTTCGAGGTACTCGTCCCACTTGTCGGACAGCGACGTGGAAGCAACATTGGTGCCGTTTTCCTCTATCGTGATAACGTTCGGGACGAACAGATCGGTATCGACCTTGACGGTCTCCGGCTCGTCCGGTTTTTGGCTCTTGTGTGCCAGAACGGTCAGCGTGTCAAGAACGTTCCAGTCGATATAGTAGCCAGCATCCAGGCACAGCTTCACATACACATCGCTTGCACCGTTCAGCTTATCCTGGTCGATCATCAGAGCGGCAGGCTGGTTCGCATCCAGGTGATCCTGGTTCAGGTTCGCCAGCTCGGTGTAATCCGTACCGTCCGTGCTGTAGGAGACCCGGACCGGCGCGCCGTTGCAGGAGCGGTGGGTCAGGCAAAGCTCGATTGCCAACGCATCCGCCGCGCTGAATTTGTAGATGATCTCGCCGTTTCCGTTATGGCTGCCGGTATCATTGCGGCGGAGACCGTTTTTCTTTTTGCCGGAGGCATATTCCCATTCCTGCTGAGCCAGACCGTCGATGTGCTCCGGCTTATACACTCCATCCCAACCTTCTTGGGAATAGTCGATTGTCGCGATGCGCTCGATTACAGAAGTGTCCGGCTCGGGCGTACCCTCCACATACTCCGCATCGGCATAGATTGCCCACAGCGACGCCCAGTCAATATAACCGGACGGCGGGAAAGCAGCCTTGACATAGATATCGCCCTTGTTCTTGACATATTCGGTAACATCCACACGGGTATCCTTGCCCTGAGTGTCGTTGTTCGGCGTATACACCTTGGTGAATTCGCCGTCCTTCTTTGTACCGACCATCACAGTCACTGCTGTATTCATGCAGAAGCGGGCGTTGACGGTCAGCGTCAGCTTGTCGATCTTGTGATCCTTCGGCGCGGCGATCTTGAAGATCGCATAGCCGGAGATGCCGACCTCTGCATTGAACATCGCCTGAGCTTTCACATTGGTGGCGCATTCGTTGGTCGCCGTACCCCGCCAGCCTTCGCAGGTACCCATTTGTACATTAACTTTGGATGAGGAGTCGACAAGGTACTCATCCCACTTATCGGACAGCGTCGTGGACGCCACTTCTGTACTGCCCTCTTTCGTCGTAATGACGTTCGGCACAAACAGATCGGTGTGCACGGTCTTTTCGGCGGTGTCCGCTGCCAGGCTGAAAATGGCAGCCGGAACGACACCGGCGAGCATCAGCGCCGCCAACAACAGCGCCAACACTTTTTTTGCGTTTGCTTTTAACATGCCTTTTCCTCCTTACATTTTAGGGTGCTCTGGGTTCACGCTCGAAATGTACAAAAAGTACAATTCGTCTTTACATTAAGGATAGCATTATGATAATTTAATGTAAATGGCACAAGGAGACAACATTATGTCAGTTTAAGACATCTTTTCTCCCCCGCGCGCCGCCGCTGACGGAAAAGGAAAAATTTCCCGGGGATATTTCCCGTGGTTTTGGGAGATATTGCCGCAATTTCTCTTTTTTCCCCCGCTTTATCTTGGTATTGTGTGTCCGTTTTTGCCTTTGGCGGCGGGCAGATGCGCCGGATATGGCAAATCCCGCCCCTCAAATGTCCGATTCGGACATAATGCTGCCCGGGATCGCCCCCCCGCTTGCCGGACAGTATACCACATTCCCCCGCAAACGAGCCATGCCAAAAAGCTGTATTTTTTGCATGGGAGCCGGAATCGGCGGGCAGACTATTTCTACCGATATGACAAGGGGGAGTTGCCGATGAAAAAGGAACCGTTTCCCGCAAAATGGCGCGGCAGATGCCTGTTGATCGAATGGATCCCGCTTTTGCTGCCGTCGGTGTATGCCGCCGTGCGGTGGGGGCTTGCACGTCTGCCGCTGCCGGTGCCCGGCGGGCTGCCTCCCTGGACGCTCCCCGCTGCCGCCGCGCTGCTGGCGGATCTGCTGACGGCGCCCCTGCGGTTCGGGCGGCGGCTGTTTTATTACCGCTTAGCCGCGGGGCGCGACCCGCGCGGCAGCTTTCGCAGCGCGTTTCGCCATGCCGGGCGCGCATTCGGCTGGCGGGTAACGGTCTGCCTGTGCCGCTCGGCGCTGCTGGCGGCGGCGCTGCTGCCGCTTGCCGCAGCCGGACGGCTGGCGGATCAGCTGCGCGGGATGACGGCGGCGCCGTCGGTGGATCTGGCGCTTTTCTCCTGCCACCTCGCCGCCGCGGCGGCACTGCTGCTGCTCATCCCCTTGGCCCTGTGGCTGCTGCTCAGCCTGATGCCGCTTGCGGAGCTGTGCGCCGACAGCGGCGGGCTGTTTCGCGCCCTGTCGCGGTCGTGCCGGATGATGCGCGGCAGACGGGGGCAGGCGGCGCTTCTCCGCCTGCGGGAGGGCTGGCGTCTGCTGCTGTCGCCGCTGCCGGTCATCGGGCAGCTGGCGGCGGCAAAACGGCAGTGGCAGCTGGCGCTGTGGATCTGCCGCCGCGAGACCGCCGTGCTGCCGCCGATGCAGGAGGGGGTGCGGCTGTATATCCCGCATTCCGGCGGCAAAATTTCGTCTCCGCCCTTGTAATTCCGACAGGATATGGTATAATCAAAGGGCAGACCCGCGAAAAGCGGGGAAAAGTGTAAGGAGAATGACGCCCTTATGAAACCGAAATTTTATATCACGACCGCCATCGCCTATGCCTCCCGCAAGCCGCATATCGGCAACTCCTACGATATCGTGCTGGCGGACACGATCGCCCGCTATAAGCGGATGCAGGGCTTTGACGTGCATTTCCTCACCGGCTCGGACGAGCACGGGCAAAAGATCGAGCAGTATGCCGCCGAGCGCGGCATCACGCCGCAGCAATATGTGGACGAGGTCTCCGCCTCCATCAAACAGGTGTGGGATTCGCTCAACGTCACCTATGACCGCTTTATCCGCACAACCGACCCGGATCATGTGGCGGCGGTCTCCGCTATCTTCAAAAAGCTGTATGACCAGGGCGATATTTATAAGGGAGAATATAACGGCAAATACTGCGTCCCCTGCGAATCGTTTTTCACCGCCTCGCAGCTTGTCGACGGCAAATGCCCCGACTGCGGGCGCGATGTCATCGACGCCAAGGAGGAGGCGTATTTCCTGCGGCTGACCAAATATCAGGACCGCCTGCGGCAGTATTATGACGACAACCCCGATTTCTTCTGCCCCGAGTCCCGCCGCAACGAGATGATCCACAACTTTTTGGAGCCGGGACTGAGCGACCTGTGTGTGTCCCGCTCCTCCTTCAAATGGGGCATCCCGGTGGAATTTGATCCGAAGCATGTGATCTATGTCTGGATCGACGCGCTCTCGAATTATATCACCGGACTGGGCTATCACCCCGACGGCAGCAGCGAGCTGTACCGCCGCTACTGGCCCGCCGACCTGCATGTGATCGGCAAGGACATCGTGCGGTTCCACACCATCTACTGGCCGATCCTGCTCATGGCGCTCGGCGAGCCGCTGCCCCGTCAGGTGCTCGGTCACCCGTGGCTTCTGTCCGGCGAGGACAAGATGAGCAAATCCAAGGGCAACGTGCTGTATGCCGACGAGCTGGCTGCCCGCTTCGGCGTCGACGCCGTGCGGTATTATCTGCTGTCCGAGATGCCGTTTGCGCAGGACGGCACCATCACCTATGAGAGCTTTTTGCTCAAATACAATGCCGACCTCGCGAACACGCTCGGCAACCTCGTCAACCGCACCGTCGCGATGACCAACAAGTATTTCGGCGGAACGGTCAACCGCCCGCAGCCGTCCGACGACACCGTGCTGCGCGATGCCGCCGCCGAGACGGCTGCCCGCTATACCGAGCAGATGGACACCTATCACAACGCAGACGCCGCCGACAGCGTGATGACGCTGTGCAAGCGCTGCAACAAGTATATCGACGAGACCGCCCCGTGGGTGCTGGCGAAGGACGACAGCGCCCGCGGCAGGCTGGAGGAAGTGCTGTACAACCTGTGCGAGAGCATTCGCGCCGTCGCCGTGTGGCTGACTCCGATGCTGCCCGCCACGGCGGAGGCGATCTTTGCCCAGCTCGGCGTGCCCGCCGAGCTGCAAACCGTGCCGTCGGCGGCGTTCGGCACGGCGGAGCGTTTCATGGTCGGCACGCCGACCCCGCTGTTTGCCCGCATCGACGTGGAAAAGACGCTTGCCGAGCTGCAGGCGGAGCGGGAGGCCGCTGCCGCGGCGGAAAAGGCGGCGGCGCCCGCCGAGGGCGTGGCGTTTCTGCCGCAGATCGGCATTGAGCAGTTTGCCAAAACCGATCTGCGCGTGGCAAAGATCACGGCGTGCGAACCGGTGCCGAAGGCGAAAAAGCTGCTGAAGCTGACGCTTGACGACGGCAGCGGCACCCCCCGCATCGTCTGCTCCGGCATTGCGAAATGGTATACGCCCGAGGAGCTGATCGGCAAGAGCATTGTGCTGGTCGCGAACCTCAAGCCCGCCGTGCTCTGCGGCGTCGAGAGCTGCGGCATGATCCTGGCTGCCGATACCGGTGACGGCACGGCGCGGGTGCTGTTTGTCGACGGCGTGCCCGCGGGCAGCCGTGTCCGTTGATCCCGCCATGGCGATATTTGACACCCACGCCCACTATGACGACGCCGCTTTTGACGCGGATCGCGATACGCTGACGGCGGCACTGCCGGCAAACGGCGTGCGCGCGGTCGTCAACGCCGGGGCGGATCTGTCCTCCTCCCGCGCGGGGATCGCGCTTTGCGAGCGGCTGCCGTTTTTCCGCGCGGCGGTCGGCGTCCACCCCGAAGCCGCGGCGGCGTTTCCCGCCGACGGCGAGGCGCAGCTGGAGGCGCTGGCGCAGCATCCCGCCGTGGTCGCGATCGGTGAGATCGGGCTTGACTACCACTATGCGGACGCCTGCCCCCGCGAGCGGCAGAAAGAGGTGTTTGCCCGCCAGGTCGAGCTGGCGAACCGGCTGTCGCTGCCGGTCATCGTTCACGACCGCGAGGCGCACGAGGACACGCTTGCAGTTCTGCGCCGCTGTCGCCCCGCCGGTGTCGTCCACTGCTTTTCCGGCAGTGTGGAGATGATGCGCGAGGTCACGGCGCTTGGGATGTATGTGGGGCTGGGTGGTGCCGTCACCTTCAAAAATGCCCGCCGCCCCGTCGAGGTCGCCGCCGCGGTCCCGCTCGACCGGCTCGTGCTGGAGACCGACGCGCCGTATATGGCGCCCGTTCCCCTGCGCGGCAGGCGCTGCGATTCCGCGATGATCGCCTATACCGCCGCCCGCATCGCCGAGATCCGGCAGATGCCGGTCGATGCCCTTTTGCAGGCGGCTTTCGACAATGCCTGCCGTCTCTATCGGCTTTCCCCCTCGGATTTCCTGTGAAATCCCGGCAGACCCTCTTGACGGCGCACGTTTTTTTGTGTACAATAAAGGCAGAACCTGATATAGAAAAGAGGCCGATGGGCAATGGCAGATGTATATAAGCCCGGCGAAGAGCCGGATGCCGACGAGCTGGCGACCAACGTCGTCTCCGTGGTGGATGACGACGGCGTGGAACACGAATTTGAGATCCTCGACGAGCTGGAGACGGAGGACGGCTATTTCCTCGCCCTCCTGCCAAGCTACGACGACCCGAGCGAGATGGTCAACGACGACGGCGAGCTGATCATTCTGGAAGTGGTGCAGGAGGACGGCAAGGATATGCTCGCCCCCATCCTGGACGACGAAAAATACGACCGGATCGCCAACCAGTTTGAGGAGCGCCTGTCGGAATACTACGACATCGAAGCCCTCGAGCCGGAAAACTGACCGCCACCCTGCCCGATGCGCGGACTGTCACCTATAACCCTACTACAGAGTTGATTCGGGAGCTTTGCTCCTTCGGCGGATTGCAGACCTCCCCGTTTTTTGGCGGGAAGAAGGGAGCGTGAACCCGAAGGGCGGCACCCACCTGCTTACCGGTATAGTAGCAGGTTATCGCGGTGGCATTACGGTCGGGCGGGGCTTTTTTATGCCAAAAAACAGACCCGTTGTGCGGACACTCAGGTGGTGCCGCATAACGGGTCTTTTGCAGGTCTTATACCCCCGCAAAACGGGCGGCAGCAGACAGAAAGCCGCCGGAAAATACAGCAAACGCCCGGCAGCCGATCGGCTGCCGGGCGTTTATTCTGCTTGCGGGTCTTCGCCGAAAGATCGGCGGGATCGTTGGCTGCCGGAAAGTGAGGCATCAGCCCTCGCCGCGCAGCGAGCGGCGGGCGGTCAGCGTGCCGCCGCAGCTGTCCAGTCCGTTTTTGCCGCC
Organism: uncultured Eubacteriales bacterium; assembly: GCA_934667845.1. Lineage (GTDB taxonomy): Bacteria > Bacillota > Clostridia > Oscillospirales > Acutalibacteraceae > HGM12789. Next base: position 35,124 of record CAKUMQ010000022.1, read on the forward strand.
CACGACGCAGACGGCGGATACCTCCGCCATGCGCCGCAGCAGCGCGCACAAACCGCGCAGCTCCTCCCGCGTCACGGACAGGATCTCGCGGCGCAGACGGCAGCGGTCCTCCTGCGTTTTGCCGGTCAGATACATCATTGCCGCCGACAGACCGCGCATGTGCGGGGACAGCAGCGGATCGGTGTCCGCCACCGCGCCGATGATATAGGGAGTCAGATCGTCCTCACCGGCACAAAAGCTCTCCAGATACTCCGCCGCATGGGTATAGGCGGCAAGCGAGCGGTCGGGATGGGGATCGCGGTAGGAATACATGGCGACCATGCCGTTCGGGCGCGCAATAAAGCCGGTGCCGTAGGCGCCGCCCTTGACGCGGACGGTATTCCACAGGTAGTCGAGCGACAGCAGCTTGGCGGCGACGCGCAGCGTACCGCTGTAACGCCCGCCGAGCGTGTCGAGATGCGCCGCCTCGACGGCGTAGGCGACCTCGGACGGAATCAGGATGCCCTCCCGCATCGGCGGCAGCGGCGCGATCGCGGTCGGCGGCACCGCCTGACCCGACATCGGCACCGTGGCGGTCAGCGCGCGGCAGAACGCCTCGTCCCGCGCGCCCGTGACGCTGAGCGTCAGCCGCTCACGCGTGAACAGCCGCTTGCAGAGGGCGGACAGCGCCGCGAACAGCTCCTCTTTCTTTTCGTCAAACTGCTCCTCTGTCCGGCGGATCCACAGGCAGTTTTCAAAGCCGTCGATATATTCCGTCAGCACGCCCTCCGCCGAGCAGGCGGCAGACGCGCGGGTGATGGCAAAGCGGTGTCCGCCTGCAGTCAGCGCTTCCTCGTCGTCGAGCTTGCGCTGCCGCAGAAGCTGCCGCAAAAGCTCGGCGTCGTTAAGCTGCGAGGTGCCGAGGATCTCGCCGATCAGCGAGACCGCCTCCGCCTTTTTGCTCTCGAGCAGGCTCACGCCGACCGTCACATACGGCACGGCGTCATGGGCGCTGCCGCGGCGGGTGAGCGCCGTCATGCTGACGCTCAGATCGCCCAGATGGGTGCGGATCGCGTTTTGCAGGGAAAGGCGGCTGTGGTGCGCGGTCGCCGCGCTGCCGAGCACGTCGCACAGGAAGGAGGCAAGGCTCAGCTCCTCCGCCGAAAGCCCCGCTGCCGAGAAATACAGCTCCGCATAGGCGATGCCGTCGGTCTCCGTCTCGTGCAGCAGCACCTCGCAGCCGCCGATATGGACGACCTCGAGCGGCAGCGTCTCGGGCTGCGGCTCCACGTCCGCGGGCGTCAGCCGCGGCAGCGTCGCCAGCTGCTCGGGCGTATCCGGCGCTTCCTGCGCCGCCACAAGCGCCTCCTCCTGCCGCATCAGCTCCTCGCGCTGCGCCTGTGTCCAGTCGGCGGAGGCAGCCGCCAGACGGGCGCGCTCCTGCCGGTATTTTTCCTCGCCCAGCGCGGGATCGGGCACGAGCCGCACAACGGCGCAGTGAGGATTTTCCAGAAACAGAGAGGTCAGCAGCTCCTCAAAATACCGGCTGTCCAGCTTTTTGCGCAGCGAGGCAAACACCTCGTCGCAGCAAAGGTTCTGCGCGGGATCACCACCGTAGAGCCAGCTTTCCATCGCGGACATGGCAAAGACCAGTCCGGGCGGATAGGAGCCGAAATCGCGGGCGCGCGCTTTAAATTCCAGCGAGTTGAGCGACGCGGTGAGCTGCTCGCGGTCGATGCCGTCTTTGGCGAGCTTTTGCAGCGTATTCTGCACGGTGTCCCGCACCGCTTGTTCGTTTTCGGCGCGGAAATTGCGGATCTGCAGCACCGTCAGGGGCTGAAGTGTGCCGTCGTCCGACTGGAGCGCCACATCCTCCGCAAGCCCTGCCGACAGCACCGCTTTTTTCAGCGGCGCTTCGTTGGAGCCGCAGAGCACATCCGCCAGAATGGCGGTCGCAAGCAACCGCTCGCGGTCGGAATATTTGCCGCAGATATAGCCGTAGCAGAGCCGCAGCTGCCCGTCGGGATCGGCATCCGGCGCGATCTCATACGAAACGGTGCTCTCGCCCTTGACGGGCGTCTGGAACGGCAGAACGGGGATATCTTTTTTATCGATATAGGGGCGCAGATAGCTGTCGATCAGTGAAAGCGTGTCGTCGAGCGGCACGGCGCCGTCTAAAAAGATGCGCGCGTTGGAGGGGTGATAGTAGGTGCTGTGCTGCGCCAAAAACTTCTCATAGGTCAGCTCCGGAATATGCGCGGGATCGCCGCCGGAGGAATAGCCGTAGCCGGTGTCGGGGAACAGGATGCGGTTGAGCGCGTGATACGCCAGCGTATCCGCGTCGGCATAGGCGCCCTTCATCTCGTTGAACACGACGCCGTTGTACATCGGCTCGCCGTTTTCGTCAAAGGCATAGTGCCACCCCTCCTGCCGGAAGATCTCCGGCTTGCGGGTGATGGCGGGATGCAGCACGGCATCCATATACACATCGGTCAGATTCAGAAAATCCCGGTCGCTGCGGCTCGACACCGGATACATCGTCTTATCCGGAAAGGTGAACGCATTCAAAAATGTCTGCAGCGAGCCCTTGAGCAGCTCGACAAACGGCTCCTTTGTCGGGAACTTGTCCGACCCGCACAGCACCGAATGCTCCAGAATGTGAAACACGCCGGTGTCGTCCTCGGGGATGGTCTTAAACGCCACGGCAAAGGTCTTGTTGTTGTCCTCCCGCTCCAGCCACACGAGCTGTGCGCCGTTTTGGGCATACACCATCTCCCACAGCGTCGCGTGAAGCTCGGCAAGCTCCCGCTTCGCCGTCACGGTAAACCCGTGGATCTTATCCTGCACGTTCATCCCGTTTTCCACACCTTTCCGCCGACAAACCCCGTCGGCTGTCGAATTTATGCGGCATTTGCCGCGTGTAAAAGCCGCTCACCGATCAGAGCGGCAAAATGCCGCTCTGCGATCAGCCGCTCGCTTGCCCCCGACTCGGCGTCCATGTTCACCGTCAGGATATACGCCCCGAAAAAGGCGGTCAGCGTGACGGTCTCGCGGTCGAAATATGCCGCGTCGCCCAGATTCGGCGCCGTTTCCCATCCGGCGCAGCTGTCTAAAGCGTAGCGCCGCAGCTCCTCGGAGGGGCGCTGCACATGCACATCCAGCGTCACGGTATAGGCGTCGTCGGAAAAGCGCACCGCCGCCCCGTCGTCATAAACGAGCGGCTCGGCAAGCGCGGACAGCCTGCAGCCCAGCCCGCCGGCGATCTCATCCGCCGTCAGCAGGGCGGCGAGGTCGACCCCCGGCAGCGCTGTATAGGATTCCGCCGCCGATACCGGATCATCGGCAGCCGGCTTTTCGGCGCAGCCCGCTGCCGTCAGCAGGCAGCACAGCGCCGCCGCAGCCCCGAGCAGACGTTTCACAGGCGTTCCCCCCTTTTTTTGAGAAGTATACCACATTCTGTGCCCGACTGCAACCGGGTTTTCTTTTGAAAAAGCAGTTTTCTTTTGGGGAAAACTGTGCTACAATAGAGAGACACAGGGAAGGAGGCGCTTTTGCCCTATGCAGGATACGTTTTCCGCCGGGGTCCGGCTCGGCGGTCTGTATACGCTGAGTGAGATCAAATCGCTGATCGGCTATATGCTCTACACCGTTGACGAGCCGATCCCGCGCCAGATGGTGCTCGATATTCTGACCGGCAACGGCACCGCGAACTATTTTGACTGCTGCGCCGCTTTGGACGAGCTGGAGCGCGCGGGCAATTTCACCGAGGACGAAAACGGGCTGACGCTGACCGATGTCGGGCGGCAGGTCGCCAAAGAGCTTGGCGAGCGGGTGCGTTACGGTCTGCGCAATGAAGCGGTGCGCGCCGCGCTGCGGCTGCTCGCCCGCCGTCGGCGGGAGCGCGAGAACAGCGTGCGGATCGAACCGCTCTCCCGCGGCTGCGCCGTCACCTGCATCACCGACGAGGGGGACTCCCCCTTCTTTTCGCTGACGCTGCGCGTCGCCGACACCGCGCAGGCGGAGCTGATCCGCGACCGGTTTTTGGA
>CAKUMQ010000023.1 GCA_934667845.1 uncultured Eubacteriales bacterium
CCCCTCCGGCTTTGCTGACGCAAACCCACCTCCCCTTACACAGGGGAGGCAAGGGTGCTGCAAATTTCGCACCGCCTGAAATCCATGCCATTAAGGTTTTTCTTTGCCTACTTTCTTTTTTTCAAAAAGAAAGTAGGTCAGGGGGTGAGGAGAGCGCGGTCGTTTGCGAAGCTCTCGCCGGTATCGGCGGAGAATTTTAAGAGCAGCTCGTCAATGGTCAGCTTTTGCTTTTCCTCGCCGGAGATATCGAAAATGATCCTGCCGGCATGCATCATGATGAGCCGGTTGCCGTAGCGGATCGCGTCCCGCATGTTGTGAGTGATCATCATAGCCGTCAGACCGTTTTCGCGGATAATGCGGTCGGACAGCTCCAGCACCTTGGCGGCAGTCTTGGGGTCGAGCGCCGCGGTATGCTCATCCAGAAGCAGCAGCTGCGGTTTTTTCAGCGCCGCCATCAGCAGCGTCAGCGCCTGCCGCTGACCGCCCGAAAGCAGCCCGACCTGCGTCGTCATGCGGTCCTCAAGCCCCAGATCCAGCTCGCGGAGCCGCTCGCGGTACAGCTCGCGCTCGGCGGCACGGATCCCCCAGCTAAGCCCGCGCCGCTGTCCGCGGCGATAGGCAAGCGCCAGATTTTCCTCGATCTGCATGGCCGCCGCCGTCCCCATCATGGGATCCTGGAACACGCGGCTGATCAGCCCCGCCCGCTTATACGCCGGCATCGCCGTCAGGTCGTGCCCGTCGATCGCGATCGTGCCGTCGTCGACCGGCCATACGCCCGCAATAGCGTTTAACAGCGTGGATTTGCCCGCGCCGTTGCCGCCGATCACCGTCACGAAATCGCCGGTGTTCAGCGTCAGCGACAGATCGCAAAGCGCCCGCCGCTCATTGATCGTGCCGGCGTGGAAGGTCTTGCTGATATGCGATAATTCAAGCATGCTCCGCCGCCCCCTTCTTCTTCTTTCTGCCGAACCGCTCGCTTCCGCGCAGATTCGGCACCGCAAGGAAGAGCGCCACGATCGCCGCCGTGAACAGCTTCATGTTGTCCGTCGGCATCTGCAGCCACAGCACCAGCCCGATGGCATAATAATACAAAATACCGCCGACGATCACAAACAGCATCCGCACCCAGAACGACGCGCCCTTTTTGAAGAGCGCCCGGCACAGCACCTCGCCGATAATGACGGCAGCCAGCCCGATCACGATCGCGCCGCGCCCCATATTCACATCCGCAAAGCCCTGATACTGCGACAAAAGCGCGCCCGACAGCGCCACAAGCCCGTTGGAGAGCGAGAGCGCCAGCACCTTCGTAAACCGGATGTTGATGCCCTGCGCCTCCGCCATGGCGGCGTTGCAGCCCGTCGCGCGGATGGCGCTGCCCTGCTCGGTGCCGAAATACCAGTAGAGCAGCGCGATAATTACCGCGGTAAATGCCAGCGCCACGATGATCGAGCGGTTGACATACCGCAGCGACAGCCACAGCGGGAACTGATCGACGCTGACACCCTGGTTCGACTTGCCGAGAATGCTCAGATTCACGGAATACAGGGCGATCTGGGTCAGAATGCCCGACAGGATCGCCGGTATGCGCAGCGCCGTGTGCAAAAGCCCGGTCACAAGCCCCGCAAGCAGCCCCGAGATCAGCGCCGCTAAAAGCGCGACCCCGATCGGCGCGCCGCCGACCGTCAGCATCACGCAGACCGCGCCGCCCGTCGCAAACGAGCCGTCCACCGTCAGATCCGCAAAATCCAGCAGCTTATAGGTAATAAATACGCCGAGAGCCATCAGCCCCCAGAGGATCCCCTGCGCCGTGTTGCCCGGCAGCGAGCGCAGCAGCGCCAGCGGGTCAAGCAGGGAAAAATAGCCGAGAATGTCTGCCATAAATTCCGTTCCTCCGTCTGTTTTTTCGCCTGTGAAAACCGATCTGCCCCGTTCCGGTCAGACCGGGACGGGGCAAACGCACCACTGTCCGCAGGGCGGCTCAGCCAATCGCCGTATAGCCCTCGGGCGGCGTCACGCCGAGCTTCTCGCAGAACGACGCGTTGTACTTTTTCGTCGTTTTCGGGGCGAATTTGACTGCCATCGTCCTGATGTCCGCGCCGTTAACCAAAATGTCATACGCCATCAGACCCGCTTCATAGCCAATGTCATAATAATCAATGGACAGGGTCGCCACGCCGCAGCCTGCGCAGATGCCCTCCTCGCCGGCAATGATCGGGGTCTTCGTGGACAGGGACACCTGACCGATGACCTCCTTGTTGCTCGCGACTGTGTTGTCGGTCGGCACATAGACCACGTCGCTCGCCTCGCACGCCGTGCGCGCGACGCCCGCCGCGTCGTTGGAATCCGCAAACGTGTACTCCGTGCAGGTGACGTTCTTCGCCGCGAGATAATCGCTGATGACCGTTGCCTGATACTTGGAATTCGGCTCGGCGGAGCAGTAGAGGATGCCGACCTTTTTCACGTCCGGGAACAGTGTGAGCAGCATGTCCGCCTGCTCGGTCAGCGGCGCGAGGTCGGATGTGCCGGAGATGTTGCGGCCGCTCGTGCCGGTCCAGTCGGTCATGTTCAGCGCGGTGGCGTAATCCGTGATCGACGTGCCGAGGATCGGGATCTCCGCCGTGGCGGCTGCCGCCGACTGCAGCGCCGGCGTGGCGTTCGCGAGGATCAGATCCACCTTGTTCGCCACAAACTGGTTGCAGATCGTGCTGCAGTTCGTCGCCTCGTTCTGGGCGTTCTGCTCGTTAAAGCGCACCTTGTCGCCGAGCTTCTCGGTCAGTGCCTCGCGGAAGCCCCTCGTCGCCTCGTCGAGCGCGGGGTGCTGTGTAAGCTGGCAGATGCCGACGGTATAGACGCCGCTGTTCCCCGCACCCGCGCAGCCGACACAGCCGCACAGGATCGCCGCCGCGAGCAGCAGCGCGGACAGTATGCGTATACTCTTTTTCATAATAAAGACCTCCCGTTCAAGACTCCCGTTACAGTGCTGATTTAAACGACTAAAGCGTTTGGCTCCCAAAAAAGCAGGAGGACCGTTTTTGACCCGCCCGCTGTTTAAACTGTCGAAAAACCGCACGATATGGGATTTGCCTTATTGTACCACATCCCGCCGCCGGATGCAAGCATTCTTTTTTCACAAGCCTTTCTCGACGCTGTGCAGATAATTTGGCGTCTTTTCCGATTTAACGCGATAAACACAAAAACCCCCTTGACAACGGCGGCGGACAGTGGTATAGTACGGGCAAAGAAACGAAAGGGAGGCGCGGCGTATGTACGGCATGACGGCAACACGGTCGACCTGTGCGGATTCTGCCGCGCGGGCTTTCTCGTTCTGCGCTCCCTGCGCTTCTTGCGCCTGCACGGAAAAGGGCAATGTCAACGTATCGGACACCGCTATGTCTGCGGTGTCCTTTTTTGTTATATCCGTCGTATCCGCGGCGATGATTCTGCGCGCGCAGATCATTGTACGCGTCCTGGCGGCGATCCGACTGTTGATTATGGACAAAGCGAAGCCTGTATCCGTCTGCTGAACACAGATGATAGAATGTGGCTTCGCGGGAAACGCGAAGCCATATTTTATTATACAAGGCTTTCGTCCCGGGCCCGGGCGAAAGCCGCCCCCTAAAAATCCGTAAAGGAGAGATCAACCATGAAAAAAGTGATGAGTTTGCTGGCGGTCGCGGTTATGCTGATCGGCGTGCTGTCCGGGTGCGCCGGAGAGACCGCGGACGATAATGCGTTCAAGATCGGCGGTACCGGTCCTCTGACGGGCGGTGCGGCGATCTACGGCAACGCGGCGAAGCGCGGCGCGGAGATCGCCATCGAAGAGATCAATGCGATGGGCGGCATTCAGTTTTCCTTGAAGTATGAGGACGATCAGCATGACCCCGAAAAGGCGGTCAACGCGTACAACGCAGTGAAGGACTGGGGCATGGTGCTGTCGCTCGGCTCCGTGACGTCGAAGCCCGCCGAGGCGACCTCGACGCTGAACAAGAAGGACCGCATCTTCGCGCTGACGCCGTCCGCCTCCTCGACCGGCACGGTTAAGGGCAAGGACAACGTCTATCAGATGTGCTTCATGGATCCGAACCAGGGCTACGCCTCCGCTCAGTATATCTCCGAGAAGAAGCTCGCGACCAAGGTGGCGGTCATCTACATGAACGATGATCCGTATTCCAGCGGCATCTACGAGACGTTCAAGGATGAGGCGGCAAAGGTCGGTCTGGAGATCGTCAGCGCCACGACGTTTGCCAGCGGCAACGACACCGACTTCTCCGTGCAGGTGAAGGACGCCAAGGACAAGGGCGCCGAGCTCGTGTTCCTGCCGATGTACTATCAGCCCGCCTCGCTGATCTTCATTGAGGCGAAAAAGCAGAACTTCGCGCCGAAGTGGTTCGGTGTGGACGGCATGGACGGCATCCTGACCCTCAAGGGCTTTGACAAGAGCCTCGCCGAGGGCGTGATGCTCCTGACCCCGTTCAACGCGGATGCGACCGACGACAAGACCAAGGCGTTTGTCGCGAAGTATCAGGAGAAATACGGCGAGGTGCCGAACCAGTTCGCCGCCGATGCCTATGACTGCATCTACGCCTACAAGCAGGCGCTGGAGGGCGCGGGCTACACCACCGCCAAGGGTGTGAAGGTGGATGAGCTTTGCACGAAGATGATCGAGCAGTTCTCCACGATGACCTTCAGCGGTCTGACCGGCGAGGGCATGACCTGGAAGGACGGCGCGGTGTCCAAGTCCCCGAAGGGCATGGTCATCGAAGACGGCGCGTATAAGGGCCTGGATTGATCGCGCACTTTCGATCGACTGCATAAAAGTGATCTGCCATACCGTTCCCGGCGGCGGGGGTGACCCCGTCGCCGGGACGCGGTACGAAGCGGAAAACGCGCCGAAGTGCCGACGGCTTTCCGGTTCGTACCGCATTATTTTTCAGAGAGGTGACAGCCGATGTCCTTTTTAAGCAACCTGATCAGCGGGATCAGTCTCGGCAGCATCTATGCCATCATTGCTCTCGGCTATACGATGGTGTACGGCATAGCGAAGATGCTCAACTTCGCCCACGGTGATATCATCATGGTGGGCGCTTACATTTGTTTTTTTGCGATCACGAGCTTTGAGCTTCCGCCGCTCGTCGGCATCCTGCTCGCGATCATCGTCTGTACGCTGCTCGGCATGGTCGTGGAGCGGCTCGCCTATAAGCCGCTGCGCTCGGCGCCGTCGCTCGCGGTGCTGATCACCGCGATCGGCGTATCGTATTTTCTGCAGAACGCGGCGCTGCTGCTGTGGTCGCCGAACCCGAATATCTTCCCGTCGTTCATGGAGTTCGGCGGCAAGACGGGGCTTGAGCTGTTCGGCGGCAAGCTGACCGTCAACTGGGTGACGCTGGTCACGATCGCGGTCTGCATCGTCATCATGCTGGCACTGACGTGGTTCACCGGCTGCACGAAGATAGGCAAGGCGATGCGTGCCGTGTCGGAGAACCGGCAGGCGGCGGAGCTGATGGGCATTCATGTGAACTCGACGATCTCCCTGACGTTTGCGATCGGCTCCGGACTGGCGGCGATCGCGGGCGTGCTGCTCTGCTCGGCGTATCCGAACCTCGTGCCGACGACCGGCTCCATGCCGGGCATCAAGGCGTTTACGGCGGCGGTGTTCGGCGGCATCGGCTCGATCCCGGGCGCCATGCTCGGCGGTATCCTGCTCGGTATCATCGAAATTTTTGCCAAGGCGTATCTGTCCACGCAGCTGTCGGACGCTATCGTGTTCGCGGTGCTGATCGTGGTGCTGCTGGTCAAGCCCAGCGGACTCCTCGGCAAGAAGATCCGCGTGAAAGTCTGAGGTGAGCGGTATGAAAATGCGAAGCAAAACAACGATTACCAACATCAGCGCCTATGCGCTGGTGGTCGGGGCTTTTGTGGCGCTGCAGCTGCTTGGCAGCTTCGGCGCGCTGTCCTCGTCGATGAAGGGCATGCTCGTGCCGATCTGCGCCTATGTGGTCATGGCGCTGTCACTGAACCTGACGGTCGGCGTGCTCGGCGAGCTGAGCCTCGGCCACGCGGGCTTTATGAGCGTCGGCGCATTTATGGGCGTGACCGCCTCCGTGATGATGGAGGGTGCGGTGTCGCCCGACTGGCTGCGGCTGCTGCTCGCCATGCTGGTCGGCGCGCTGTTTGCGGCGATTGCAGGCGTGCTGATCGGCATCCCTGTGCTGCGGTTGAACGGCGACTATCTTGCGATCGTGACGCTGGCGTTCGGCGAGATCATCAAGAGCATCTTCAACAACCTCTATCTCGGCGTCGATGCGCGCGGGCTGCATGTGAGCCTTCTGCATGACAAGACCGGCATCGGCGAAAACGGCAAGCTCATCATCAACGGCGCGATGGGCATCAGCAATGTGGCGCCGATCGCCACGTTTACGATGGGCGCGCTGCTGATCGTGCTGACGCTCGCGATCGTGTTCAATCTGGTGAACAGCCGCGCGGGACGCGCGATCATGGCGATCCGCGACAACAGCATTGCCGCAGAGAGCGTCGGCATCCCGCTGACGCGGTATAAAATGCTGGCGTTTGTGATCTCCGCCGCCATTGCGGGCGCGGCGGGCACGCTGTTTGCGAGCAACTATTCCACCGTCGTCGCGAACAAATTCGACTTCAACACCTCGATTCTGATTCTCGTGTTCGTCGTGCTGGGCGGCCAGGGCAACATGCTCGGCTCCATCATCGCGGCGACCGTGCTGACCGTGCTGCCCGAGGCGCTGCGGCAGTTCCAGGATTACCGGATGCTGGTCTACGCCATCGTGCTGATCCTCGTCATGCTGGCGACGAACAACCCGACGATCCGCGGCTTTTTGCAGTCGCTGTGGAAGAAAGTGACCGGGTGGTTCGCCTGGCGGAAGCGGACAGACGACAAGGAGGTGTCCTGACATGGAAAGAGCAAAAATGGTACCCGTGCCGTCCAACGCGATCATTCCTGCGCGGGACATCGACAAGACGCCGGTGCTCGAGTGCATCAACCTCGGCATCCGCTTCGGCGGACTGGCGGCGGTGGATGATTTCAACCTCACGATCGGCCGCACGGAGATCGCGGGTCTGATCGGCCCCAACGGCGCCGGCAAAACGACGGTGTTCAACCTGCTGACCAAGGTGTATCAGCCGACGAGCGGCTCGATTCTGCTGGACGGCAAGGACACCCACGGCATGAACACGGCGCAGGTCAACCGCGCGGGCATTGCCCGCACGTTCCAGAACATCCGCCTGTTTGGCAACATGTCGGTCGAGGACAACGTCAAGATCGGCATGGATCAGCAGATGAAATACAGTGTGCTCAGCGGAATCCTCCGTCTGCCGAATTTCCGGCGGGAGGAAAAGGCGGCGCACGACCGCGCCATGGAGCTGCTTGATTTCATGGGCATGGCGGATCTGGCGGGCACGGCGGCGGGCAGTCTGCCCTACGGCGCGCAGCGGCGGCTGGAGATCGTGCGTGCGCTCGCAACGAATCCGTCGATCCTGCTGCTGGACGAACCGGCGGCGGGCATGAACCCGAGCGAGACGGCGGAGCTGATGCACAACATTGCCCGCATCCGCGACACGTTCCAGATCGCGATCATGCTGATCGAGCACGACATGAATCTGGTCATGGGCGTCTGTGAGGGCATCTGCGTGTTGAACTACGGCAGAGTCATCGCGAAGGGCACGCCGGACGAGATCGTGAAGAATCCGACGGTCATTGAGGCGTATCTCGGCAAGAAGGAGGCGGACGCACATGCTGAAGGTTGAGGGCATCGAGGTCTATTACGGACCGATCCACGCGCTCAAAGGGGTATCCTTTGAGGTCAACGAGGGCGAGGTCGTGGCGCTGATCGGCGCCAACGGCGCCGGAAAAAGCACGACGCTGAAAACGGTCTCCGGCCTTATGCATCCCCGCGCGGGACATATCCGCTTTCTTGATCAGGACATCACGCATACCGAGGCGCACAAGCTCGTATATCAGGGGCTGTCGCATGTGCCGGAGGGACGGCAGGTCTTTCTGCAGATGACGGTGCAGGAGAATCTGGAAATGGGGGCGTATTCCCGCAAGGGCAATATCCGCGACGATCTCGAGGATATTTTCACCCGTTTCCCGCGCCTGAAGGAGCGCCGCAAGCAGGTTGCCGGTACACTGTCCGGCGGCGAACAGCAGATGCTCGCGATGGGGCGCGCCATGATGTGCCATCCGCGGCTGCTGATGCTCGATGAGCCGTCGATGGGTCTGTCCCCGATCCTGGTGGATCAGATCTTCGACATTATCCGCGAGCTGCATGCCGCGGGGACGACGATCCTGCTCGTGGAGCAAAACGCGAACAAGGCGCTCGAGGTCTCCGACCGCGCGTATGTGCTGGAGACCGGCACGGTGATCCTCTCCGGCACCGGCGCCGAGCTTTCTGCCAGCGAAGCAGTCAAAAAAGCCTATCTCGGCGGCTGACCTACTTTCTTTTTGGAAAAAAAGAAAAGTAAGCAAAAGAAAAACCATAATGGCTCGATTTACAGGCGGTACGGCTCTGTGGAGCTGTGCCGCCTTTTCTTCCGGGAAAAAGCGGGCGAAAACCACAATATCCCGATTGCAGGCGGTGCGGTTCCGCAGCCGCTCATGCCTCCCCTGTGCAAGGGGAGGTGCCGCGCACAGCGCGGCGGAGGGGTTGACGGTAAGAGCAAAAATGCCTTTGCAATCCCCGTTTGGGGTATACGCAGCAACCCCTCCGGCTTTGCTGGCGCAAACCCACCTCCCCTTACACAGGGGAGGCGAGAGGTGCGCGGTTTACGGGCGGCGCAAACTTTCCCCCGCCCCCGGCTCTCCTGTGCAGCCCGACAGACGCGATCTACGCGCGCAGGAAATGGTGATTTTCCTGCCGGGAAGTTCGTTCCGTGGCTCCCCTGTGCAGTCCGGCAGACGCGATAAGGCAATTTCTCTGCCGGGAATCCGTCCGTGGCTCCCCTGTGCAAGGGGAGCTGTCAGCCGTTAGGCTGACTGAGGGGTTGACGGCAGACACGATAAGGTGATCTTCCTGCCGGGGACGCACTTATCGGCAGGAGGATTGCTTTTTTGCACAACAAAACCCGCCCGCAAGCCGTTTCCGGCCTGCGGGCGGGCGTTTATGCGGGTGCGGTTTATCCCTGCCCCTGTGCGGGCGGGATGCCGGGTCAAATGACCTTGCTGAGGAAATCGCGCAGGCGGTCGCACTGCGGGTGGTCAAACACCTGCTCGGGCGTGCCCTGCTCCATGATCTTGCCGCCGTCCATAAAGCAGACGCGGGACGCGACCTCGCGGGCAAAGCCCATTTCATGGGTCACGATGACCATGGTCATGCCCTCGTGGGCCAGCTGCTTAATGAGATCGAGCACCTCGCCCACCATTTCGGGGTCGAGCGCGCTGGTCGGCTCATCGAACAGCATGACCTTCGGGTTCATCGCAAGCGCGCGCACGATGGCGACGCGCTGCTTCTGTCCGCCCGAGAGGGTGGAGGGGTATTTATCCGCCCAGTCGTCCAGCCCGATCCGGCGCAGGAGCGCATGCGCCTTTGCCTCGACCTCCGCCTTGAGCGCCTGCTTGGCTTTTCTGCCCCTGGCAGTCTTTTTGCCGATCAGATAGGGCGCAAGCGTGATATTTTCGAGCACGGTCTTGTTGTTGAACAGGTTGAACTGCTGGAACACCATGCCCATATGCTGGCGGTGGACGTTGATATCCACTTTCATGTCGGCGATGTCCACGCCCTCAAAAATGACGGAGCCGGACGTCGGGTCCTCCATGCAGTTTAAGCACCGCAGGAAGGTGGATTTGCCGCTGCCGGAGGGGCCGATGATGACGATCTGTTCGCCCTCGCCGATCGTCTCGGTGATGCCGTCAAGCACGGTCAGCTCCCCGTAGGTTTTGGTCAGGTCAATGACGTCGATCACTTTTCTTCAGGCTCCTTTCCATCAGGTGGATCCCCAATGTGATCAGCAGCACCATCACAATATAGATCAGCGCCATCACGAGATACGGGATCATGAATTCATAGTTGTTCGTGCCGATGAATTTAAACGCCACATACAGGTCGGCGGTGCCGACGAAGCTGATGACAGAAGTATCCTTCACCAGCGCGATAAACTCGTTGCCGAGCGTCGGCAGGATATTTTTCACCGCCTGGGGGATCACGATGCGCAGCATAGTCGTGGCGTAGCTCAGCCCGAGCGCGCGCCCCGCCTCCATCTGGCCGCCGTCCACCGACTGGATGCCGCCGCGCATGATCTCGGACACATAGGCGCCGGAATTCATGCCGTAGATGAGGATACAGGAGGAGAGCGCCGAAATTTTCAGCCCGAGCATCGGCCGCAGCACGAAAAAGCCGACCAGCAGCTGCACGACAAGCGGCGTGCCGCGGAAGAACGCGACATAAAACTGACAGATCTTGTTGAGCACCCGCGGCAGGCGCTTGTATTTCGGCATGACCTCGACCGCGGCGATCAGCGTGCCGATCGCGATGCCGATGATCAGACCGAACACCGCGACGAGCAGGGTGTTGCGCAGACCCTCAAGCACGTTTTGCCAGCCGCCGTTTGTGAACATGGCTTCGACAAACTTTTCCCATTTTAATCCGATATTTCCCATAATCGACCCTTTCCGTCTTTACACAGCCGCCCCCGATAACGGCAAACACCCCGCTCCGCATCGGGGGCGAGGTGGTCTGCCGCAGGGGGATCTATCGCGGCGATCAGCCGTTCATGGCATTGAACGCTTTGGCAATGGCGGCGGCGGGCGCTTCGTCGATGATGACGTAGTCCACATCGCCGTTTGCCATGGCGGTCACGGCAGAGGTGCCGTTTGTGTAGCCGACAGCCTCGGCGTTGGCGATCTTTTCGAAGCCGAAGTCCTCGCTGCCCTCGACATAGAACTGACCGGTGGTGCCGGTCTGGACACCGATCTTCAGCTTCTTGTCGCCGTTGAGGATCTTGTCGACATCCTCCTTGGTCTTGCAGTCGTCAAACGTGGTGTCGTCGCTCTTGACAATGATCTTCTGCGCGGCATTGTAATAGGTGTCGCTGAATTTGACCAGCAGCTTACGGGACTCGTTGACCGTGATGCCCGCCATGCCGATGTCGGCGCCGTTGGTGTTGAGTGTCTGAAAGATGGAGTCAAACTCGATCGCCTTGATGACCAGCTCTTTGCCGAGGTAGTCGGCGAGCAGCTTCGCCATCTCCATGTCGATGCCGAGGTACTTGCTGCCGCTCGTGTACTCAAACGGCTCAAAGCCCGGCTCGGTCACGACGATCAGCTGATCCTTGCTGCTGTCCTCGGCAGCGGACTCGATCTCGACCGGCTTGCCGTCGCCGAAGTAGTGGTTGCAGATCTCGTCGAACTTGCCGTTCTCCTTGATCTCTTTCAGAAACGCGTTGACCTTGGTCAGCAGCTCCGCGTCGTTCGGGTTGACCGCAAAGGCGTATTCCTCGCTGGAGAGCTGGATGTCGATGACTTTAACGGTGGTTTTTCCGCTGCCGCAGGCACACAGCAGCAGCAGGCACATCGCCGCGACGGCGATCAGGGCAACAAACTTTTTCATGATAGGCTCCTTCTTTCTTTTTCATACCGGGCACGACCGCCGCGGTGTATTTTCTTTCGGGAACAGTGCCCAGTATACCACCGGAATTGCATATTGTCAACACTTTTTTGAATATTTACACGCCGAAGTCGCGCCATATCCCGCGCGATATATTAGACAACCTGCACAATCCCGGTGCTTTCCGCCGGAAAACGGTGCGGTCGACGCCCGGTTTTCCGGCAAACGGCGGGCAAAATATACATTTTGCTCTGCATATGCGTATATTTATACATTTATGCAAATATACACGCCGCCTGCCGCCGTTTCCGCCGTTTTCCGCGCCGCATACGGGCGCAGCGCAAATTTTTTTCAAAAAAGTAGCCGAAAGGCATTGACAAACCGCACGTTTCCGCATACACTTTCTTTTAGACCCGATGCGGGTTTTCCGCCGGGCATGCGGGACTGTCCCGCCGCACGGATTTTTCATTGCTTATTTTAATTGGAGGTTGAATTCCCATGGTTCTGGAAAAGGTAAAGGATATTCTCGCAAAGCAGTTTGAGGTCGAGGCGGATACGATCACCGAGCAGACCGACATTGCCGAGGATCTGGGCGCCGATTCCCTGGATGTCGTCGATGTGCTGATGTCTCTGGAGGACGCGTTTGACGTGGAGATCCCCGACGAGGAGATCGAAAAGCTGACGACGGTCGGCGCGCTGGTCAGCTATATCGAGGAGCATATCTGATCTTTTTGCAGACGGTAACCGGTCGGACGGGGGACTCCCCTGCCCGGCCGGTCGTTTTTTATTCCCCCCTCCCGACACTCACCCATGCCGACAGGGAAAGCCCCGCCGCGAACTGCGAACGGTTCGCGGCGGGGCTTTTTGACGTTGTGGGAGATATCCGCAAAGCGCGGCGGATCAGATCTCGGGGATCGCGACCTCGATCTCGCGGCCGCAGTCTGCGGACTTCACGATGGCGTCGATGATCGCCTGATTATAGAGGATCTCGCTGCTCGGCACAGGCGCCGCGCCGCCGGTCTGGATGGCGTTGACAAACGAGCGCAGCTTCTTGTAGAACAGACTGTCGGCATCGTCGATCAGCGGCACGGTATACGACACCGGCTGACCGGCGACGTCCTTGTAAATCGTCATCGGCTTGTCAAAGCTGCCGTTCCAGCACTCGGTCGAGGGAATCCGCAGACCGCCCTTGGTGCCGAGGATCAGCGCGTCGCCGCAGGTGTCCATATGCATATCCCACGAAATGCGGAAATCGAGCATGATGCCGCCCTCGAGGCGCACAAACGCCGCCGCAAAATCGTCCACCGCGAATTTGTCCGCATATTCCGGATGCGCGGGATAGGTCGCGGGGTTTTTGCCGAAGAAAGAGGAGGTGTAGCCCGTGACGGTCAGCGGCTTCGGGTAGCCGACCGCTTTAAGCAGCATGTCGAGCGAATAGGAGCCGATATCGCCGACCGCGCCGATACCGGCGGTATCCTTCTCGATAAATGTGGTGCCGAACGGCGTCGGAATGCCGTGACGGCGGCCGCCGCCCGCCTGGAGGTAATAGATATCGCCCAGCTCGCCGGAATCGACGATCTTCTTGATCATCTGCATGTTTTCGCTCATGCGCGGCTGGAAGCCGATGGTCAAAAGCTTGCCGCTCGCCTTTTCCGCCTTCATGACGGCGACCGCTTCATCGAGCGTCACGGTGAACGGCTTTTCGAGCATCACGTTGACGCCGTGCTCCAGCGCGTAGATGGCGCAGGGGGCGTGCTGGCAGTTATAGGTGCAGATGCTGACGGCGTCGAGCTGCTCGGCGTCGATCATGGCGCGGTCGTTCGGATAATACCGCACGCCCTTGACCCCGAGCCGCTCCATCAGCGCCTCCGCCTTGCCCGGCACAAGCTCGGCAGCCGCAACAATCTCTACATCATCCATCTTCTGATATTCCACGATATGCGCTTCGGAAATCCAGCCGGTGCCGATGATGCCGACACGGATCTTCTTCCCGCCGGCAGCGGCGAGACGGGTGTCTCTCTCTTTAAACTTATTTAATAAGTCAGCCATAGGATAAAGCCCCTTTCTCAGATCAGGGTGCGGACATACGCCGCGCTCATTGCCGCGCACTCCAGCGGCGTGCGGTCCATCGAGGGGTTATCCATCTCCACGACCACCCACTCGGTGCCCGCGTCCTCCGCGGCGTTCAGGATGCCGTAGATGTCCTGCACGCCGTAGCCGACGGGGCGGAACTCAAAGGACTTCTGCGCTTTGGACGCTTCCTCGGCGCCGTCGTCAATGCCGATGAGGGCGTACATGTGGTCGGACTTGCCGCCGACGTAGTCCTTCAGGTGCACGACCGGCGCGCGGCCGCTGTACTTGCGCACATAGGCGGAGGGATCCTCGCCGCCGACACGGACCCAGCAGGTGTCCAGCTCGGTCGCGAGCAGGTCGGCGGGAACGGTGTCATACAGCACGTCGAGCGCATATTTGCCGTCCAGCCTGACAAATTCGAAGTCGTGGTTGTGATAGAGCAGCTGCATGCCGAGCGCTTTCGCCTTTTCGCCGAGCATCCGCGCCCCCGCGATCACCTCGTCGAATTTTTCCGCGCCGGGGCGGTATTCGGGTGTCAGGTACGGGATCGCCACATACTTGCAGCCGATGGCGGCATAGTCGGCGAGCAGTCCGGGGTTTTCCACCATGTCCGTAAACGGCACATGGGCGGAGACCGGAACCAGCGACAGCTCCTCGCACCAGCCGCGCACCTCCTTTGGCGTGTGGCCGTAGAGTCCCGCAAACTCCACGCCGTCATAGCCCATGGCTTTGACCTTTTTCAGCGTGCCGAAAAAGTCCGCCTCCATGTCGTCGCGCACCGAGTAGACCTGCAGCGCAAGGGGAAATTTTTTCATGGCATTTCATCCTTTCCGTCCGGGCGAGCCCCGCCCGGATAATTGATTCTGCCTTTATTATAGATAAAAATTGCTTTTCCGCAAGGCGAATGTTGCTGCTTTTCGGTCATTTTTTGCCCGAATCCGCAAACGGGCAAAAAACATGCCGCATGCGTCCCGAAAAGGGACGCATGCGGCGGGTGCCGGGGATATGCTTTACCGGTCGGTGCCTCTGCGGGTAAACGCGGCGGTCACGCTTTCGATCCCGGACAGGATCAGGCAGAGCGCCGCCGTGCAGCAGACCGTTCTGACCGTCACAAAGGACAGCGCCGGGCTGAACAGCATGGCAAAGCCGAGGATCAGACCGAGGATATTGAGCGTCAGCGAGAGGAAATAAAACGCGCCGCCTGCCGGGCGGAGCATACCGATGCGGGTCAGCTCCGCGATGCAGTGGGCGATGAACCAGACGGGCAGCAAAACGGTCAGCGCCCATTTGCCGATGCCGGGGTTGGCAAGCAGCATGACGCCGCACATGACGCTCAAAATGCCCGTGACCAGCGACAGCATCGGCAAAAAGCCGATAAAGCGGGCGACCCGGGCATAGAGGACGATATCCCCGATGCCCGTGACGACGGCAATGCAGCCGTAGACGATCACGGCGCCGGTCAGCATGCTGTCCGGGCGCGCAAACGTGAACGCGCCGAGCGCGATCAGCAGCAAGCCGACGATCAGCCCGCTCCACCAAAAGCCGCTTTTTCTGCTCATGCCGCACCGCCGTCCTTCCCGTTCAGGATCGCCATGAATTCGCTGCCGGTGATGGTCTCCTTTTCATACAGATAGTTTGCCAGCCTGTCGAGCGTTTTGCGGTTGTCCGCAAGCAGCCGGCGGGCTTTTTCGTGCTGCTGTTTAACGGTCTCCACCACTTTTTTGTCGATTTCTTTCTGCGTCTCCGCCGAGCAGGCGAGCGTCGTATCACCGCCGAGATACTGATTGGTCACCGTCTCCATCGCGACCATATCGAATTCGTCGGTCATGCCGTAGCGGGTGATCATCGCGCGGGCGAGCTTTGTCGCCTGCTCAATGTCATTGGAGGCGCCGGTCGTGATCTGTCCGAACACCAGCTCCTCCGCCGCGCGGCCGCCGGTCAGCGTGGCGATCTTGTTTTCCAGCTCCTCTTTCGTCATCAGCACCTTGTCGTTCTGCTCGACCTGCATGGTGTAGCCGAGCGCGCCGGACGTGCGGGGGATGATGGTGATCTTCTGCACCGGCGCGGAAGCGGTCTGCAAAGCGGCGACCAGGGCGTGACCGATCTCGTGATAGGCGACGACGTGCTTTTCGTCGTCGGTCATGATGGCGTTTTTCTTCTGATAACCGGCGATGACGACCTCGATGCTCTCCTCGAGATCCGCCTGCTCTACGACCGTGCGCCCGCTTCTGACGGCACGGAGCGCCGCCTCGTTGATGATGTTCGCAAGCTCGGCGCCGGAGGTGCCGGACGCCATGCGGGCGATGGTGTGGAAATCCACGTCGTCTGCCGTTTTGATCTTCTTCGCGTGCACCTTGAGGATGGCTTCGCGCCCGGCAAGGTCGGGCAGCTCGACCGGCACGCGGCGGTCAAAGCGGCCGGGGCGGGTCAGTGCGGGGTCAAGGGATTCCGGGCGGTTGGTCGCCGCCAGGATGATCACGCCGTTGTTGCCCTCAAAGCCGTCCATCTCGGTCAGCAGCTGGTTGAGCGTCTGCTCGCGCTCGTCGTTGCCGCCGAGCTGGCCGTCACGCTTTTTGCCGATGGCGTCGATCTCGTCGATAAAGACGATGCAGGGCGCTTTTTCTTTTGCCTGGGCAAACAGGTCGCGCACTTTGGACGCGCCCATGCCGACGAACATCTCCACAAATTCCGAGCCGGACATGGAGAAAAACGGCACGCCCGCCTCGCCCGCCACGGCTTTGGCGAGCATGGTCTTGCCGGTGCCCGGAGGGCCGACGAGCAGCACGCCCTTGGGCATGGACGCGCCGACGTCGGAATACTTCTTGGGATCATGCAGATAATCCACGATCTCGGCGAGATTTTCCTTTGCTTCATCCTCACCGGCGACATCCGCAAACCGGATGCCGTCCGAGGACGGGACATAGATCTTGGCATTGCTCTTTCCCATGCCGAACGCCATCGCGTTCGGGCCGCCCGCGTGCGACATCATTTTCTTTGCCATATACTGGCCGAGTGCGGCAAAGATCAGGATGGGCAGGATAAAGGTCAGGAAAAAGCTAAGCAGCGGCGACATGCCTTTTTCGATGTTGCGGGTGAATTTTGCGCCCGATGCATACAGCCGCTCGGTCAGCGTCGGGTCGTTCATCTCCCCGGTCTTGTAGATCCGGGTGTTTTCCTTGTCCGTGAACACGATCTCGGAATCCGTCACCTCGACGCTGCCGATGCTCTTCTCCTCGATCATCTTCATGAAGGTGCCGTAGTCGACCTCTTTCACGCGCGCATTCATCAGCAGCGGGGAGACGACCATGTTGAACACCAGGATGGCGAGCAGCACGATGCCGTAATAGTAGATCAGCGGTTTTCGCGGCGATTTGACTTCTTTCATAGGCGTTTGCTCCTTCCGTTTGCGCGGGCCGACCCGCTTTTTTGCGTGACGCCGGTGCGCCGCGGCTTGTCGGGGAAAGCGGGAGAGCCTGCCCTGCCTACTGCGCCCGGCGGATGGGTGCAGTATAGCACAAAACGCGGAAAATTGCAAATGAAACGCCCCGCCCGCGCCCCTTTCCGCGCCGCCTCTGCTTCCCTGCCCCGCCTGCGGCGCGGCAAGGGGAGGCCGGCGGAAAAAGTTCAGAAAAAACTGATAAAGTTCAATAAAAAGCTGTTGGTATGCCCCGCTGTATACGGTATACTTTACCTATAGTCTGATTTGAAACGGGGAATGAAGATGCAGATTTCGGTAAAAACGTGCGGTGCGGTCGGCGACGGGCTGACCGACGATACCGCTGCCGTGCGCCGGGCGATCGCCGCCTGTGCCGCGGCGGGCGGCGGCGATGTGGTATTCGACAACGGGCGCTATCTCTGCGGGGCGCTCCCGCTTTTGGACGGCGTACACCTCGCGATCGGGCGGGGCGCGGTGGTAAAGGCGTCGCCGCGGCTTGCCGATTTTGACCGCCTGCCGCTGCCGTCCTGCGACGTCGGCGAGCGGCTCGGGTTTATCTACGCGATCGGCAGGCGGGACGTCGGGATCACGGGCGAGGGCACGATCGACCTGTCGGGCGGTGCGTTCTTCCGCGGCGCGGGGCGTATGCCGTTTCCGGGACAGCAGGAGCCGCTGACGGCGGCACAGGCGGAGGAGGCGACGCTGGCGGTCATGCCGCGGCTCAACCAGCCCATCCTGTTTTACGACTGCGAAAACGTGCGGCTGACCGATGTGCGGATCGTCGATTCCCCCTGCTGGACGGCGACGGTCAGCCTCTGCCGGCGCGTGACGGTGCGCGGTGTGACGATCGACAACTCCCTGATCATCCCGAACAGCGACGGCATGGGCTTCACGCTGTCCGAGGACGTGACGGTGTCCGACTGCGTGATCTCCTGCGCCGACGACTGCCTGACGTTTTGCGGCACGAAGCGGGCGGCGGTGCAAAACTGTATCCTGCGCTCCCGCTCGTCCGCCGTCCGTATCGGCTATATCACCGGGGAGACGCGGCAGCTTGTGCTGCAAAACCTCGTGATCCATGACAGCAACCGCGCGTTCATTTTTCAGGGCAGCCGCGGATCGCAGATCCGCGATGTGCTGATCAGCGGCGTCAATATGCACACGCGGCTGTTTCACGGCGCATGGTGGGGGCAGGGCGAGCCGCTGACCATGGTGACATCGGGCGACGGAAGCATTTGCGGCGTCACGGTCGCGGAGGTGCGCGCCGCCTGCGCCCACGGCATTGCGCTGTATGCGCATGAGCCGGGACGGATCGCCGATGTGACGCTGCATGACTGGACGCTGACCGTGACCGGCGAGGGCAGCCGTCCCGACACGGCGTTTCTGGACTTCCGCGACGAAAAGACCGTGCCGCTGCCGCCCGCGCGGATGCCGTGGGGCTATGCCGAGGGGGTCACGGGGCTGACCGTGCGGGATATGGACGTGCGGGCGGCGGACGAGGCAGAGATGTGGGATATATCGCCTGTGTGGGATATATCCCACACGAAAACACGGCAGGAGGCGGCGGCATGGCAGGAAAGGTAACGATCGACGACATCGCCCGCATGATGGGCAAGTCCAAGGGGCTTGTCAGCATGGCGCTCGCCAACAAATACGGCGTCAGCGAGGAAATGCGCGCCCAGATCGTGATGACGGCGGTGCGCATGGGGTATGAGTTCAAGACGAAAAAGAACGGCGCGGACGGCTCGCGCAGCAGCGGGCGGAAAAAGGTGTTCATCTGCTTTGAGCGGAGCATGCTCGAGGACACCTCCTACTGGATGGAGCTGATCTGCAATGTGGAGCGGCATTTGCAGAAGCGCGGCATTTTCACGCAGATCTACGGGATGGAATACGGGAAGGACGAGGAACAGCTCGTGACGGATTTTTACCGCTCGGGCTGCGTCGGCATGATCACGTTCGGCCCCAGCCTGACCCCGCGGGAAACGGAGGATCTGCTGAGCCTGAACCGCCCCGTGGTGCTGATCGACTCCGACAGCGTGCTGCTGTCGGGCACCGGCTCCATCCATATCAAGGCAGCCAACTACAACGGCGCCTATGACGCGATGCGCTATCTGTTCGACCGCGGACACCGCCGCATCTGCTTTGTGGGGGATTGCAGCCGGGAGGAGACGCTTGCCGAGCGGCGGGACGGCGCGCTGCGGTTTGTGGAGCGCTGCGAGACCCCGATCGAGCTGACGGCGGTCGACCGCAGCCTGTCGTCGGGCATATCGGAATATGTCAACTTAGAGCAGCTGTATGCGCAGCTGAAGACCGGGAACGCGACGGCGTATCTGTGCGCTAACGATGCGATCGCGGCGCGGGTGTATGTGGCGGCGGAGGAGCTGTCGCTGCGCATTCCCGACGATATCTCGGTCATGGGGTTTGATAACGCCACCAGCAGCCGCTGGCTGCGCCCTGCCCTCACGACCTGCGCCGTGGACCGCGACCGGCTGGCTGCCATGGCGGTGGAAATGCTGCTTTTGCACCTGAAAAGCACCGAGGGGGACGACGACCACCTATTTTCGGGCATCAAGGTGGAGATCCCGGTCACGGTCACGGAGCGGGATTCCGTCGGCTTACTTTCTTTTTAGAAAAAAGAAAGTAAGCAAAGAAAAACCCTAATGACACGGGCTTTTGTGCGGGAATTTGTATCCCGAGCCAAAGTAGGTTTCTTTTGCTTGCCTTTCTTTTCCCAAAGCAAAAATAAGGTGGCGCAGGCAAAAATTCCGCACGGTCGATAATCCGAGCCAATTAAGGTTTCTTTTGCTTACTTTTCTTTTCCCAAAGAAAAGTAAGTTCAGAAGAATGCGGTTGAAGTTCAGATTCCTGCATGATATATTGGGTATACAGGCAAAAAGATGGTGCAAAATTCACAATGCGCTGTCGCCCCGACGGCGGGGAAGCACACATACCCCCATGGGAAAGGAAGGATGATCACAATGAAAAAACTCACGGCAATTCTGTGCGCGCTGACGCTGCTGCTCGGCGCCACGGCGATCGTGCCGCTGCTGCCGGCTGCCGCCGAGGACGTGGCGCGCCGCCCCGCGGCGAACGGTCAGGTGGCGTGGCTTGCCGACTTCGGCGCGGACAACAACGACGCGTGGCAGTCCGGCGCGCACAGCGGTACGCCGCCGCAGATGCCCGGCAAGCTGCATGGCGCGCAGCTCGTTTCGGTTGCCGATGTCAGCGCGGACGGCGCGGGCGCGACAATTAAAGACAAGGCGGCGGATGTGCCCGGTCTTGTCGGCACCAAGGTCAGCGCCGATTTCTCCCGCTACAACAAGCTCGTCCTGAAGGCGACCTATACGGGCAGCAACAGCGCCGCGTTCCGCAGTTCCGTTCACAACGGCGAATACGTCAATTCAAACTGGCAAGCTACTAAACCCAGCATCAGCGATTCACTGACCGGAAACGGCAGTCTGACCGTCGGTGAAAACGGGGCGGTATTTATGCTCTACGACGTGAGCAAATTTACCGGCGCGGACTATATGTGGTTTACGCTCGGCTGGTTCCAATGTAACACCGATTCGCTGAAGATCGACTACCTCGCGCTGACGACCGACACCGTGACGGACGAAGCCACCGCGACGGCGGCGGTCGCGAAATATCTCGCGGGCGAGCAGTATGTCGATCCCAACGCCCCGCGCGAGGTCGCCGCGAAGGCGTTTGACGCCGCGACCGACACGAAGCAGACGTTTATCCACGGCGCGCTGCGTCTGGAGCTGAGCGTGTCCGACCTCGACAAGCTGATGGCGGCAAAGCCGACCGTGACGCTGACCGACGGCAAAAACCCGCTGATCTGGAATCTGGCGGACTACACCCTCGTGCCCGGCAAGATCAACACGCTGATGCTGCCGTTCACCGAGGCGAAAAACGCGAACATTTTCTCCGACGCCGCGAAAAAGACCGATCTCGCCGCCGTCACCGGTGTGAGCCTGACCGCCGCGGGACTTGATGCGGACGTGACCGTGGCGATCGGCAAGGTGGATTTTGTCAACTTTGCGGAGCTGCTCGACCGTGTCGGCATCGTGTTCTTTGATTCCGCGAACATCTCGAGCACCCTCTTCCACGGCGTGGTCGAGGGCGAGCACGGCGGGGCATACCGGCTCGGCAACGACGTCGATCCCTGCGAATATGTCCATAAGGATTTGCCCGAGTGGAGCCGCCGTTTCGGCGCGCCGGGTGAGACATTCTCGTTCAACGCCGCCTCCCGCAAGCGCCTGAACGTCGAGTTCCGCATCAAGCTGGAGGGCGTGTATGACCGCTTCTTCATGCAGATGACTTCCTTTGTCGCTGACGGTAGCTATGCCGATCAGACATGGGGCATTACCTTCTTCACCCGCGATTCGGCCAAGGATCTGTCAAACGGCTGGGTCACGGTCTCCTCGGCGGATGAGGACGACGCGGACGCGTGGCGCGTCGGCGGCTCCAACATCTGCGACCTGAGCCGCCTGCTGAATATGCGCATCCTCGGCTTCCGCAACGGAAACAATGAGAGCGGCAACCAGGGCAGCGTGCTGATCGACTACATGATGATCACCGACAGCGACCGCTATGAGGGACTTGACAACCTCTATCTGTACGGCACGGCGGACATGGACGGTCAGAATTTCGTCAGCCCCTTTGAGAAAGAGGATCCGCCCGAGAGCGACGGATCCGATGAATCGGGCGAGTCCTCCGGCAGCACGCCCGCCGAGAGCGGCGAGCCCTCCGGCGATGCGTCTGCGGACTCCTCTGACGAGACGCCTGCCGAGCCCTCCGGCGATACGCCCGCGGAGAGCGGCGATGCATCGGATGACAACCCCGACACCGGCGCGGCACTCCCCCTCGCCGCCCTGCTGCTGACGGCGGTATCCGCCGGCGCGGTCACGGTGAGCCGCAGGAGAAAATAACCCCGAAAATGACCACTGCGCCGGAGAGCCGCCGGCTTTAAGCCCGCGGCTCTCCGGCGGCTTTTCACCCCACCCGAACCGGCTTCCGGTTCAGCTCAGAAAAGGAGGATATCATGAAACCGACCATGCGCATCGGCGCGCTGCTGCTTTCCGTCCTGCTGCTGGCGGGCGCGGCTGCCGCCTGCACGCCGAACGAGCCTGCCGAGAGCGGCGAGCCCTCGACTGCCGCGACGACGACGGCGGCTGCCGATCCGGCAAGCGACCCGCAGGAGCCGGAGTCGACCGATCCCGACGCGACGGAGCCGGAGGCGACCGGCACGACGGCGGCCAATTCCGCAGAAAAGCCTGACAAGACCACGAAAGCGCCGGGCAAACAGACCACGGCGGCGACCAAGGGCACGACGAAGGTATACAGCCATCCGAAGCGGAACATCAAGGGCATGACGTTTACGATCGCCGCCCCGTGGGGCTCGATCACCCCGCCGGACAAGGCGGGAAAGAGCGAATACAGCGATCAGCTGATCGCCCATTTTGACGCGCTCCAGAAAAATACCGGCTGTAAGGTCGCGAAGGTCAAGACCGGTCCGTACAGTGAGTTCCAGAACAACTTCAATACCGCCTGCCTGAGCAACACGTTCTACGCCGACATCATCGAGGCGCAGATCTGGCAGATCCGCGCCTGGATGCGCCAGGGCTATCTTGCGAAGATGGATACGCTCGGCACGATCGACCTGAAATCCGACAAATATCTGCAGAGCAAGACAAATCTCGCCTATTATGACGGACACTACTACGGCACGGACTTCACGTCATGGTACGGCCGCTATCTCAACTTCAACAACGGCGCGATGCTCGTCAACCTCGATCTGATGAAGGCGAACGGCATCGACATCTATAAGCTGATCGAAAACGGTCAGTGGACGCGCGAAAAATACCGCGAGATCGCGAAAAAGTTCACTTACAGCAAGGGCGGCAAGAAGATCGACCGCTGGGGCATCTGCGGCATCGGCTGGGGCAACATGCTGTGGTCGGCGGGACAGCGCGGCGCGAAATGGAACGGCAAGAAATATGTGTTCGGCATGAACAATACCGAAGCCATGGGCGCGATGCAGTACCTGCTCGACATAATATATAAGGATAAGAGTGTCAGTTGGGAGTGGGGGCTGTCCTCCACCTATTACGGCGTCACCGACCTGTGGGCGAAGCAGAAGGTCGCGATGTATCCCATCGACATGGAGTGGCTCGGCTACGGCGACGAGGACGGCCCGTGGTTTACGGAGGTCGATTTCAACTACGGCTTGGTCCCGATGCCGAATTTCTCCGCCGACAAGGCGCAGCCGAACTACAAGGGACAGTTCTTCGGCGAGATCCGCCTGTTCGCCATCCCGACAACGGCAGCCAAGGGGGGGCACAGCCTCGCCGACGTCGGCTATTTCTTCGACCTGCTCACCGATCCGCTCGCGGGGACGAACAAGGACAGCTGGAAGGAATTTATTAAGGAAAATATGTTCCAGGGCAATGACAAGTCCTTTGCCATGTATGAGCGGATGCTGAAAAACGCCGAATTCGACAACACGGTGGATATGGGGTCGCTGCAACTCATTCCGTGGCAGACGACGATGAACAAAATGTTCACGAAAAACGAGATGACTCCGGCGGAGGCGATCCAGACGGAGGCGGAGGCGTTCCAGACCTATCTGGACGGCTATGTCAACAGCGATGCGAAGCTGCTGAAAAGCCGGAAATAAGGACATAAGCGAAAAAGGAAACGCGGGGCGGCTGCTGCCGAAAACAGACGGCGGAGCCGCCCCGTTTCCGTTGAGATCAGGCGGGAGGAGAATGACGGCTATGAAACGACGAGTGTGTGCCGGGTCGGCGGTGTTGCTGCTGCTGATCGGGTCGCTTTGCCCCGGCATGGGCGCAGCCGCGGCGGAGGAACCCGTTTCCTCTGTGCAGGAGGCGGCGGACACCGGGAAAACGGCGCAGCCCCCCGCCTACCGGGACTACATACAGGGCTGCCCCGATCTGTACGGCAGCGAGAGCGTGACCGTGACGGCGGAGGATGCCGCCGAGACGGACGGCGTGAAACGCGAGAGCGGCTATGCGGGCTATGCCGATGAGGCGGGCAAGCCGCTTTCGGCGCTGCTGACCGCGCCGGAGGCGACGGCGACATGGCGGGTCAGCGTGCCCGCCGACGGGCGCTACCGGCTGACGGTCGCGTATTATCCCATGGAGGGCACGGGCAAGTCGGCGGAGCGCACGCTGCTGCTCGACGGGCAGGTGCCGTTTGCCGAGGCGGAATCCCTCTGCTTTGAGCGGACGTTTGGCGACGACGGGGAGAAGAGCGTGGACAAAAACGGCAACGAGTCCCGCCCGTCGCAGATCGAGACGCCGCGCTGGAGCGTAAAAACGCTGACCGACGCGGACGGCTTTATCGGGGAGGCGCTTTGCCTGTATCTGACAGCGGGGACGCATACGGTGAGCCTTGCCGGGCTGCGCGAGCCGGTGGCGTTCGGGCAGCTCACGCTGTCCCCCGCCGCCCCGGTCCCGACCTATGCCGAGGTGCGGGCTGCCGCCGCCTATCCGGATGCCGCCGGAACCGAGGCGGTCGCGGTCATTCCCGCCGAGACGGCGGGCGCGCGCTCCGACCCGACGCTGTATGCGACGTGGGACCGTTCCTCGCCGCTGACCGAGCCGATGGACTATCACGCCATCCGGCTCAACACCATCGGCGGCACGCAGTGGCGGCTGGCGGGACAGTGGATCGAGTGGACGTTTACGGTGCCGCAGGACGGCTGCTACCGTATTGCCCTGCGGGCGCGGAAAAATCAGACGGCGGGCGTCGGCGCGAGCCGCTGCCTGACGATCGACGGCGAGCTGCCGTTTGCCGAGGCGGCGCAGATCACGGTGCCGTACAGCAGCCGGTGGCAGTCGGTCGTGCTGGGCGATAAGCAGGGCGATTGGCTGTTCCCGCTGTCGGCGGGGACGCATACGCTGCGGCTGGCCGTGACGCTCGGCGAGCTGGGCGAGCTTGCGCAGCAGACCGACGCGCTGCTTGCCCGCCTTGAGCGGGTCTACCGCGAGATCCTCGTCATCACCGGCACGTCGCCCGACACCTACCGCGACTATTACCTGGACAAGGAGATCCCGGATACGCTTACAGAGATGGCGGCGCTGTCCGGCGAGCTGACGGCGCTTTCGGCGGCGCTGACCGAAAAGACCGGCGGGCGCAGTGCGCAGAACAGCCTGCTCGACCGCCTTGCGCGCGAGACGGCGCAGATGAGCGAAAAGCCCGCCCGCGTGGCGCAGATGCTGTCCACGTTCAAGAGCGATCTGTCCTCGCTCGGCAGCTGGAGCCTCGGCATCCGCGAGCAGCCGCTCGAGCTGGACACCATTGCCGTGCTGCCCGACCGGGCGGCTGCTCCGGCGGGCGACGCGGGATTTTTTGCCGGGCTGTGGCATGAGCTGCGCCTGTTTGCCGCGGCATTCACGGCGGATTACACCGGCGACGGCGGCGACGCAGACGAAAACGCCGTCGAGGTCTGGGTGACGGGCGGGCGTGAGCAGGCGCAGATCCAGCGCCAGATGACCGCGCGGGAATACAGCGCCAAGGGGCAGGGCGCGGTCAACATCCGGCTCGTGGCGTCGACGGCGCTGCTGCCGTCCGTGTTGAGCGGGCGCTGCGGCGATGTCGTGCTCGGAGTCGCCTCCGCCACCGTGATGGATCTGGCGGCGCGCGGCGCGCTGCTGCCGCTTGCCGGCCGGGTGGACGGGACGGCGCTTGCCGATTCGTTTTATGAGTCGGCGCTGCTGCCGCTGCGCTACGAGGGCACGCTGTATGCGCTGCCCGACAGCCAGAATTTCCCGGTCGTCTTTTACCGCACGGACATTTTCGAGGAGCTGGGCATCACCGTGCCGGACACATGGGAGGAGCTGTACGACGTCTTGTATGTGCTGGCGCAGAACCGCATGGATTTCGGTCTGCCCGCGACGATGTCCTCCTATGCGGCGATTTTGTATCAGCAGGGCGGCGCGTTTTACAAGGACGGCGGGCGCCGCTCCTGCATGGGCGATACGGTGAACATCAACGCGTTCCGCACCTATGCCGACCTGTTCGTGCAGTACAGCCTGCCGCGCACCTACGATCTTGCCAACCGCTTCCGCAGCGGCGAAATGCCGCTTGCCGTCGCGAATTACAGCACGACCTATAACCAGCTGACGGTGTTTGCCCCCGAGATCCGCGGGCGGTGGAGCTTTGCGCCGATGATCGGCACAAAGCGGGCGGACGGCACGGTAGACCGTACCGCCGTCAGCAGTGTGACCGGCGCGGTCATTCTGAAAACCGCCGCCGATTCCGACGCGTGCGTGCGCTTTGTGCAGTGGTGGACGGGCGCGGACGCACAGGCGCGCTATGCCCGCGAGCAGGAGAGCGTCATGGGTGCCGCCGCGCGCTATCCCGTGGCAAACCGCGCGGCGATGGAGCGTATCGACTGGGATACCGACCGCTTGGCGGTGCTGCAGGCGCAGTGGGCGCAGGTGCGGGGCATCCCGGAGGTGCCGGGCGGGTATTACACCTCCCGCTATGTGGATTTTGCGTATAAAGCCGTGGTGCTGCGGGCGAAGAATGCCCGCGAGGTGCTGGCGGATTACGCCGACGTGATCGACCGCGAGCTGCGCAGCAAGCGGGAGGAATTCGGACTGGATACCGCAACGGACGGAAAGGAGGAGACGCCATGACGGAAAAACGGCGCCGCGGCTTAAAGCAGACGGCGGTCTCGTGGGGCTTTTGCCTGCCGTATATGAGCGTGTTTTTCGTGTTCACCGTGCTGCCGGTGCTCGCATCCATCCTGCTCAGCTTCACGAGCTTCAACCTGGTGTCCCCGCCGACCGTGGTGGGCATCCGCAACTATGTCCGCCTGTTTTTAGAGGACGATATCTTCAAGATCGCGCTGAAAAACACGCTGTTTTTCGCCCTGCTGACCGGGCCGGTCAGCTATGTGCTGTGCTTTGTGTTCGCGTGGCTGATCAACAGCTTAAACCGCCGCCTGCGCACGGCGCTGACCCTGTTTTACTACGCTCCCTCCATCGCGGGCAACATGGCGGCGATCTGGGCGCTGATCTTTTCCGGCGACGAATACGGGCTGTTGAACGGGCTGCTCATCCGGCTCGGCATCGTGACGTCGCCGGTGCAGTGGCTGACCGACTCGACCTATATCACCGGCGTCGTGATCGTCGTCATTCTGTGGTCGAGCCTCGGCACGAGCTTTCTGACCTTTATCGCCGGTCTGCAGAACATCGACCGCACGCTTCTGGAGGCGGGGGCGATCGACGGCGTGCGCAACCGCTGGCAGGAGCTGTATTACATCATCCTGCCGGGCATGCGGCCGCAGCTGATGTTCGGCGCGGTCATGAGCATCAGCGGCTCGTTCGGGGTCGGCGCGGTCATCACGTCGCTTGTCGGCTTCCCGAGCCCGGATTATATCGTCCACACGCTGGTGCACCATCTGGAGGATTACGGCGGCGCGCGGTATGAGATGGGCTATGCCTCTGCCATTGCGACGCTGCTGTTCCTTGTGATGATCCTGTCGAACAAGCTGGTCCAGCGGCTCATCGCGCGGGTCGGCAGCTGAAAGGAGGGGAACCGATGGCTTTACTCAAACAGGACTACCGGCACCGCCGGGCGGGAGACATCGTGATCTTCCTGTTTCTGCTGATCGGAGCGGCGTTTATGTGCCTGCCGCTCCTCTATGCCTTTTCCAACGCGCTCAAGCCGATGGAGGAGCTGTGGGAATTCCCGCCGCGGATCTTCGTCCGCCATCCGACCGGGAAAAACTTTGCCGATCTGATGACCGTGATGCAGGCGTCGCTGGTGCCGTTTTCGAAATACCTGTTCAACACGCTGTTTATTACCGTCGTCGGCACGGGCGGCCACCTGATCTTCGCGTCGATGTGCGCCTATGCGTTTACGAAACGGCAGTTTCGCGGGCGCGACCTGATGTTCACGCTGGTGGTGTTTTCGCTGATGTTCAACGGCACGGTCACGGCGATCCCGAACTTTATGGTCGTGACGTGGCTCGACCTGCTCGATACGCAGTGGGCGCTGATCATTCCGGCGTTCGGCTCGTCGCTCGGGCTGTATCTGATGAAGCAGTTTATGGAGCAGCTGCCCGACAGCCTTCTGGAGGCGGCGGAGATGGACGGCGCGGGCGAATGGAGCAAGTTCTGGCATATCACGATGCCGAACGTCCGCTCGGCGTGGCTGACGCTGACCGTGTTTTCGGTGCAGGCGCTGTGGAACATCAGCTCCACGAACTTTATCTTCACCGAGGAATTGAAACCGCTCGGCGTGGCGTTTTCCCAGGCCGTGGCGTCCGGCTCGATCGCGCGGGCGGGCGTCGGCGCCGCCGTGGCGGTCGTGATGATGATCGTGCCGATTTTGGTGTTCATCATCACCCAGAGCCGCATTATCGAGACGATGACCGCATCCGGCATCAAGGAATAAAGGAGGCGTCCGCATGAACGGAATACAAAAAGCGCTGCGCGGATGCCTGCCGCTGCTGCTGGCGGCACTGCTGGCGGTGCAGGCGGCAGCGCTGCCCGCCGGACCGGCGGCAGAGGAGTGCTACAACTACACCTCAACCGGCGAGCCGGTCAGCGCCGTCGCCGCCTATACGCCGACGGTGTACATCTATACCGAGGAGCTGTCGGGCGGCGGGCGCTTTGCCCCGTCCGACCTGTGCGTTGGCGGGGACGAGCTGTACCTTTTGGACGGCGATAACGGCAGGATCTATGTGCTGGACGCCGATTGCCGCGTGGCGCGGGTGTTAGACGGCGTGCGCGGCAGCCGCGTCACCGACACGCTTGCCCATCCGAAGGGGCTTTGCTTCCGGGACGGGCTTTTGTATATCGCCGACACCGACAACCGGCGGATACTGGCGGTCGACCCGCAGACCGGCGGGGTGAAAAAGGAGATCGCCGACCCCGGCATACAGGTGCTCGGCGAGGAGGTGGAGTTTTTCCCCATCCGCCTGAGCGTCGATCGCTCGGGGCGGCTGTTCGTGGTATCGCGCAACGTCAACCGCGGTCTGGTGATGCTCAGCGCCGACGGGACGTTCGGCGGCTTTATCGGCGCGCCGAAGGTCAAGGTGGATCTGAGCGTGTGGCTTGCCCGGCTGTTTGCCACCGAGGAGCAGCTCCGCCGTATGCAGGCGTTTGTGCCGACGGAGTATAACAGCGTCGATATGGACAGCGAGGGCTTTGTCTATGCGACCATCGGCTCGGTCAGCACCGCAAGCATTAAGGCGGCGATCAGCGCGCGGGACAACTCCGGCGAAAACGCCCCGATCCGGCGGCTCAACGCCAAGGGCGAGGATATCCTGACCCGAAACGGCTTTTTCCCGCCGGTCGGCGATCTGCAGTTTACGACGGCGGAAGGCTGCTCGACGATCGCGGATGTGGCGGTGCGCGGCGGCGGGGTGTATACGCTGCTCGACAGCCGCCGCGGACGGCTGTTCACCTATGACCGGGGCGGCGCGCTTCTGTATATCCTCGGCGGCACGGGCGACCGCATCGGCTGCTTTACCTCCCCCTGCGCGGTCGCCTGGTGGAACGGGCGGCTTGCCGTCGCGGACGGCGCGGGGGCGCTGACGCTGTTTGACGTGACCGATCACGGCCGCGTCGTCGATGCGGCGGTGGCGGCGGACGAGGCGGGCGACTACGCCGCGAGCGACAAATACTGGGACATGGCGCTGGACACGGACGCCAATCTCTACACCGCCTATACCGGCCGCGGCAAGGCGGAGTACCGCAAGGGCAACTACAAAGCCGCCATGGAGCTCTACCGCGCCGTCGGCGAGACGACGTATTATTCGCAAGCCAAGGAGGCGTTTCGGCAGCAGTGGCTGCGGGATCATGCGTTGCCGGTCGGCATCGTCGGTGTGCTGGCGGTCGGCGCGCTGATCTACGTCTGGTTTTTCCGGCGGAAAAAGCCGGCAAAGCCGAAAAAGGGGGGCTCGGAAAAATGACGATACGGAAATGGCAGCTCCCCTATGTGGGCTATGTGCTCGGGCACCCGTTCGACGGGTTTTATGACTTAAAGCACGAAAAGCGCGGCAGCGGCGTGACGGCGGCGCTGCTCTATGTGCTGCTCGGCCTGTCGGCGCTGTGCCGCGGGCGGTATACGGAATACCTGTTTGACCCGTCGGGCGGCAAGGAAAACGCGCTGTGGCAGCTGGTGATCGCCGTGGGGCCGTATGTGCTGTGGTGTGTCGCGAACTGGTGCTTTACCTCGCTGATGGACGGCGAGGGCGGGCTTGCGGATATGCTGCTCGCCACCGGCTATGCGCTGACGCCGCAGATCATCGCGAATTTTCTGGTGACGGGGCTGAGCTGGATACTCGTGTCGGAGGAGGCGAGCATTCTGTCCGCCGTCTCCGCCATCGGGACGATCTGGACGGTCAGCTGGGTGTTTTTCGCCATGATGATCACCCAGCAGTATTCGCTCGGCAAGAGCGCGGTGACGGCGGTGCTGACCCTGATCGGCATGGCGCTGATCCTGTTTGTACTGCTGCTGCTGTTTTATCTGGTGCAGCAACTGTGGACGTTTGCGGGCGATCTGGCGGCGGAGATCGATCTCCGCCTGACGGTATAGGAGGCGGCTATGAGACGAATCGGATGCGGACTGCTTGCCGCGCTGTGTCTGCTGCTGCCGCTGTGCGGCTGCGGCAGCGCGCCGGCGGACGGCGGGACGGCGGAAAAGGAGCGGGACGCGGGCTTTTCGCTGTGGGAGCCTGAGGAGGCGCCCGCAGAGGGGGAGCTGGCGGCTGCGCTTGAAAACGACCGCTATACGCTGCTTGCCGAGCCCGAAACGGGAGAATTTGCCGTGACCGACCGCCAAACGGGGCAGACGCTGTATGCCGACCCCCGCCGCGGCGAGGAGCTGGACACGGAGGAGGAAACGGTCGGCGGGCTGCTCTCGCCGCTGGTGCTGCATTACTGCGACCGGCTGCAAAAGCAGGCGAGCTACAATGTATTTGACGACTGCCTTGCCTATGACGGGCAGGTGCAGGTCATGACCGACGGCAAAACGCTGCGGATCCTGTATACGCTCGGCAAGGACAACGAAAAGATGCTGCTGCCGCAGACGCTGACCGTCGAGGCGTATGAGACGTATACCGGGGCGCTGTCCGGCGCGGAAAATCGCGCCGTCACGCAGAATTACCGTCTGCTGACGACGGCGGAGATGACAAACGGGGTCGCCGACCCCTATCTCGACAAGGATGCCTTTCTGAAGGACTACCCCGCGCTGCGGGAGCGCGATCTGTATGTGCTGCGCGACATCAGCGACGCGAAAAAGAAGCGGGTGTCGGCGGCGCTCGTCGCGGCGGGGCTGACCTATGACGATGTGCTAAAGCAGCGGGAGCTGTCCGGCATGACCTATACGGACGATTCGGTGAAATTCGAGGTGCCGCTGGACATTACGCTGACGGCGGAGGGCTTCACGGCGGCGGTCGATCCGACGGGCATCCGCGCGTCGAAGGGCTGCACCGTCCTGACGCTTGAGCTGCTGCCCGGTCTCGGCGCGACGGCAAAGGCGGGGCGCTTTTTCGTGCCGGACGGCACGGGGGCGGAGATCCCGTTTCAGACCGCCGCCACCGCCGCCTATTCCCAGCGGGTCTACGGCGAGGACGGCAGCCGCATACGCGCGTCGTCGGCACAGGGCGAAACGCCGGTCATCCTCCCCTGCTATGCCATGACGGGGGAAAACGGCACGCTGTTTGCGGATATCACCTCCGGGGCGGCTGCCGCCGCGGTATGGGCGGTACCGGCGGGAGGGCTCAACCGCTTTGCCCGCGCGGGCTTCACCTTTACCGTGACGGATTCCGACAGCCGCGAGGAAAACGCCGACGCCGGTTCTGTGGAGGCGTTTCTGCCCGCCAAGCGGTCGGAGACGGCGCGGCTTGCGGTGCGCTACCGTTTTTCCGCCAGGGAGGAGACCTATGCCGGGCTGGCGGTCGCCTACCGCGCGCAGCTGACCGCTGACGGGGTGCTGACCCGCCGGGAGACGGGTACGGCGGGCTTTATGCTCGACCTCTACGGCATGATGCAGAAGGAGGACAACATACTCGGCGTTCCGGTGACGAAAAATGTGCCGCTGACCACCTTTGCGCAGGCGGAGGAGATCCTCACGGCGCTGCGGGCGGACGGGGTCGACGGCATCCGCGTGCGCTATCTCGGCATGGGAAACGGCGGGCTGCAAAACCGGCTTGCGGACGCGCTGCGGCCGGAATCGTGCCTCGGCGGCGCCCGCGGCTTTGCGGCGCTGTGCGATCACGCCGCGGCGGCCGGGGTGACGCTGTATCCCGATCTGCCGGTCGGCACGGTCAGCCGCGACGGGTGGTTCGACGGCTTTAAAAAGAGCCGCGACGTCTGCCGTCTGTGCAGCGGTCAGCTGGCGGTGCAGTCGGCGATCGACCCCGTGGACGGCGGGAAAACGGGGCAAAACCCCTGCTATACCGTGTCGGCTTTGTCGCTGCGCGGGCTGACTGCCCGCTTAACGGACGATCTGCGCGGCAATACGGCGGCGGTGTCCTTTTCGACGGCGGGACGGGTGCTGGATTCCGATTTTGACCGCCGCCGCTTTTCCTCCCGCGTGGACGCGGCGGACGCCGTTTCGGCGCTGCTCGCCGCCGTGTCGGATGCGGGCGTGCGGGTCATGGCGGACACGGGGCACCTGTATGCCCTGCGCGATGCCGATACGGTCGTGGGGCTGCCTGCGGGCAGCAGCGGCTTTGCGGCGGAGAGCCGCTGCGTGCCGTTTGCCCAGATCGTGCTCAGCGGCTCGGTCGATTACGCCATGCGGGCGTTCAATGGCACGGGCAGCGAAAAGCAGGAGCGGCTGCGCGCCGTGGAGACGGGGGCGCTGCCGTATTACCGGCTGATGTATGCGGACAATGTCGTGCTGAAAAATTCGGCATATGAAGCGCTCGGCTCGGTGTCGTTTGCCGTGTGGCGGCAGAGCGCCGCCGAGGCGTATGCGGAGGTGTCCGCGGCGCTGTCCGCCGTGCGCGGCGCGCAGATCACCGACCACCGGTATCTGACCGGGCAGGTGACCTGCACGGTGTATGACAACGGCATATCGGTCTATGTCAATTACGGACAGACAGCGTATACGGCGGACGGGCTGACCGTGCCCGCCGGGGGCTATACGGTGAAAGGAGGGGCGTCATGAGACGGCAGCAGTTTATCGGATTGAAGCGGCGGCAGGCCATGGCGGGCTATGTCTTTCTGGCGCCGATCATCATCGGGCTTGTGTGGCTGTTTCTGCCCGCCCTGCTTCAGGCGTGGCAGTACAGCGTCAGCGATATCCGCATGACGGCGGAGGGCATCGAGCTGACGCCGATCGGGCTGGAAAACTACCGGGACATCCTGTTTGTCAACCAGTCCGCCCCCTATCTGCTCGATTCCCTGCGCACCATGGCGGTGCAGGTGCCGGTCATCATTATTTTCAGCTTTTTCCTGTCGAATGTGCTCAACCAGCAGTTTTTCGGACGCAATACGGCGCGCGCCGTGTTTTTCCTGCCGGTCATCATGGCGGCGGGCGTGCTGACCCAGCTGGAATCGGGCAACCGCATCAACGAGCTGTATACCGAGGGAGCGCGGCTGGATACCGGCATGGCGGCGGGCGCGGTGTACAACTATCAGAACTTAAAGACCTTGCTCGCGGAGTCGGAGCTGAACCAGACGCTGGTCTCGGTGGTGCTGTATGCCATCGACAGCCTTTACAGCGTCGTCACGTCGTCGGGCGTGCAGGTGCTGATCTTTCTGGCGGGGCTGCAGTCCATCTCGCCGTCCCTGTATGAAGCTGCTAAAGTGGAGGGCGCAAACGGCTGGATCTGCTTCTGGAAGATCTCGTTTCCGATGATCAGTCCGCTGATCATGGTCAACGTGGTGTATACGATGATGGACAGCTTTACCCGCTATGACAATGCCGCGATGGCGTATATCCGCGTGTTTCTCTACGGCAACTCGCGGTATTCCTATGCCACGGCGCTGTCGATCCTGTATATCGGCGTCGTGGCGGTGGTCCTCGGCATCACCTATCTCCTGCTTGACCGGATGATGGTGTACCGGGACCGGGCGTCGTGAACGGAAGGGAGTGTGGAAAATGACGGCTTTCCGTGACCGCGGCAGCCTCGCGCGGCGGCTTCGCCGCCCGGAATTCTGGGGCGGGCTGCTCTGGAGCGTTGTACGCGCCGTAATTCTGATCGGGCTGGGCTTTATGATCTGCTATCCGATCCTGATCAAATTTGTCACCTGCTTCATGTCGTCCGACGACCTGATCAACCCCACCGTCAAGCTGATCCCGCAGGAGGGCAGCACGGCGCTTCTGCGGCAGGTGTATGTGCAGATGGACTACTGGCGCACCTTTGCCGCCACGGCGGCGCTGTCGCTGCTGACGGCGACGGCGCAGGTGGCGGTCAGCGCCCTGGCGGGCTACGGGCTGGCGCGCTTCCGCTTCCGCGGACGCGGGCTGCTGTTTGCGCTGATCCTGGCGGTGCTGCTGGTGCCGCCCTCGACCATTCTGACGCCGCTGTATGTGCGGTTCAACTATATGAACCTGTTCGGCATCCGGTTTTCGCTCATCAACACCTACTGGCCGTTTGTGCTGATGTCGCTGACGGGGCTGGGGCTGAAAAACGGGCTGTACATCTACCTTGTGCGGCAGTTTTTCCGCGGCATGCCCGACGAGCTGGAGGAATCCGCCTATATCGACGGCGCGGGTCCCTTCCGCGCGTTTCGCTCGGTCATGCTGCCCAACGCCCGCAACATTCTGCTGGTCACGTTTATTTTCTCGCTGACCTGGCAGTGGACGGACAACGCGATCACACCGATGTTTCTGCCGAATCTGAACGTGTTTGCCACCGTGGTGCACGGGCTGTCGCCCGACTACACCAACGCCATCCAGCAGGGGGCGATCAACAGCATTGCCGCCCTGCTGATCATGGCGCCGCTTCTGGTGATCTACCTGTTTTTGCAGCGGCGGATCATCCAGGGCGTCGAATCCAGCGGCATCGTCGGCTGACGGCGATAACAATATGGCTATGAGAGGAAGCGATACCATGACATGCAGGAAAAAACGCGGGGCGGCGCTGTGCCTGGCCGTGCTGCTGCTGTGCGGCGCGGCGGCATGCGACCGCACGCCGGCGGAGAGCGGGGACGGTTCGGCTGCGGAGAGCGCCGTTTCGACTGCGCCGCAGGAGAGCGGCGACAGCGCCCCCGCCGACGGGAGCGATCCCGCCGCCCCGACCGCGCCGGACAGTTCTTCGCAGAGCCGGAGCGACGGATCCGGCACGACAAAGCGGACATCCGGTGTGTCCGGAACCGGGAGCAAGCCGGTGTCCACAACGACAAAGGGAGGAACCAAAACGGTGAAATTCAGTGATCTGAAGCTCGACGATCTGTCGGCGCTGACCGAGCTGCCGGACGCGGACAGCGGCAAAAACGGCACGCTGTACCTGATCGATTCCGAAAACATGCAGCAGCGGCTGCCGAA
This sequence comes from uncultured Eubacteriales bacterium, assembly GCA_934667845.1. GTDB lineage: Bacteria > Bacillota > Clostridia > Oscillospirales > Acutalibacteraceae > HGM12789. The sequence goes on from CAKUMQ010000023.1 coordinate 35,563, forward strand.
TATGTCCCTGTTCTATGACGCGCTCAAATTTACCGTCAGCCTGCAGGGACTGGAAAACCGCAGCGGCGTGTCCGTGTATATCAAGGACGCGAAGTCCGAGCTGTGGCTGACGCTGATGCGCGCCTATTCCGACGGTCTGCTCTACGGCAAGAAGATCGTGACGCTGCGCACGATCGATGCCGTGATCGACAAGCTCGGCGACCGCATTAAAGCGCACGGCATCGTGCTGTGGGATCCCGAGCAGCCGTTTCTGTCCAACATCGCGACCAACGTCTGCGGTGTCGAGGGCTATCTGCCCGTTATGGCGAGCGACGACGAGGACAGCCTGCACCAGAAGCTCATCGAAAAATACGGCAAGTCGATCGTGAAGCTCGATCTGCGCGGGCGCTTCACCGGCAAGGCGGGCACGAAGATCTGGGATACCTCCCTTTCCTCCGTCGGCTCCGCCAAGTGCGACGCCTATCTCTGGGCGATGGAGAAATATGTCAAGACCGGCAGGACGAGCAAGGACTACATCGCCTATATGACCGACTACTGGCCGCTGTCCTCCAAGGGCAACGGGAAGTTCCTCGATAACTCGGTCTATGAGACCTATCTGCCGAGCCAGGACTATGTGGTGCAAAACCGCATCTTCACCTTTGACCTGTCCGTGTTCAAAAACGAGCCGGTCAACGACGACCCGGGGCAGAAGACCGGCACGGATTTTGCGACGCTGACCCGGCTGCTGCAATACCAGTATGACCGCAACGGCGGCAAATTCTCCCGCTGCATCGGCTTCCCGCCCTTCCCCTATAAGTATAAGGGCGACCGCCCCGGCGTCAACGACGACGTCATGCTTGAGTGGACGTCGGTCGAGGTCATGACCGCCTATAACATCTCGCTGGAGGCGGACTGCCCCGGTCCCTCCTCCCTCTACAACGCCTCGGTATTTTCCAAGCATACGCCGCAGGTGAAGCGGACGCAGGCGGCGCGGCGCAAAAAGGCGCTGTCCTCGCTGCCGAAGTATGAGGACAACACCTATTATCTCTATATCTTCATGGGCGACTACGACGCCGCCTCCTGGACCTATTACAGCGCCGTGAACATCTGGAAAGACAAAGCGCGCGGCAAGCTGCCGCTGGCGTGGGCGTTCAACCCAAACCTCAGCGACCGGCTGCCGCTGATGTGGGATTATTTCTATGCGACCGCGACGGACAACGACTACTTTATCGCGGGCGATTCCGGTGCGGGCTATATCAACCCGAATCTGCTGCTCGAGGGCAAGCGCAAGCATTCGACGCTGCCCGACGGGCTGGCGGCGTGGGCGGAATTCTGCACGAAATGGTATAAACAGTGCGATATCACGGTCACGGGCATGATCTTAGACGGCAACAACGGCTATGCCGGCGAGCGGGTGCTGGGGGCGTATACGGCGTTTTCGCCGGACGGCATCGGCGTGTGGAACTGGCCGAACAAGGATTCCGGGCTGTCCGTCGTCGGCGGCACGGGCGTATCCGGCATGGGACAGAAC
>CAKUMQ010000024.1 GCA_934667845.1 uncultured Eubacteriales bacterium
TCGAGGAAAACCCCTGCTCTCGCTCCTTGAAAGCATGGGTTCTTTGACAGGCTGAGACCGCTCTCCCGTTTCGGGAGAGCGGTCTTTTGTGCCGGTCAGCACACGGCTTCGGCGAAGCGGGTGTTGACGACGGGATCATACGGCGCTTTTTTGTCGAGTTCACCGGCTTCGCTGATGACCTCCTGCAAGCGGTCAAACGCCTCCGGACGCAGCAGCGGATCGGTGCACCAGGCGTCGATCTTCTGGTAGCTTCGGATCGAGCGGGTCAGGCTGTCGAGATCGGCGTCGGGGAAGGAGGGTTGTACCGCCTTGGCGATCTCCTCCGCCGTGTGTGCGGCGACCCATTGCTGTCCGCGGTAGATGGCGCGGGTGAACCGCTCGGCGGTGTCGGCGTTTTTCGTCAGATATTCGCGCGAGGCGAAATATGCGGTGTAGGGGATGTCGCCCGCCGCCTCGCCGACCGAGGCGACGATATAGCCCTGACCGTTTTTCTCCAGCGTTGAGGCGGTCGGCTCAAACACGGTGACATAGTCACCGGTGCCCGAGGTAAACGCTGCGGTCATCAGCGCATACTGCACGCTGGTGTCAAGCGTCAGATCGCGGGTGAGGTCGAGCCCGTTTTGCCGCAGAACGTGACAAAACGTCATGTAGGGTACGCCGCCGACACGCCCGGGCAGCACATGCGCGCCCTTGAGCTTATCCCACGAAAAGGCGGTGTCCGGCTTGCGGGCGACAAGGAAGGAGCCGTCCCGGCGGGTGAGCTGGGCGAATACCTGCGCGTAGTTGTCGCGCCCCTCGTTGTAGACGTAGATCGCGGCTTCCGGTCCGGCAAAGCCGATGTCGATGCCGCCGGACAGCACGGCTGCCATGACGCGGTCGGCGCCCTCGCCGGTGGACAGCTCGACGTTCAGCCCTTCCTCCTCAAAAAAGCCGAGCTGCAGGGCGACATACTGCGGCGCATAGAATACCGAGTGCGTGACCTCACAGAGCCGCACCGTGGCGGTCTTTTCTGCGGGCTTGCACGCCGAGGCAAGACAGGTCAGCATGACGGCGGCGAGCAAAACGGCGATACAGGTGCGAAAACGGAACGTTTTCATGGACTCATCCTTTCCGAAAAACAGGGCAGCGCCGCGCAATACCGGTGCGGCGCTGCCGACAGGTGGGGTGTTCAGCGGTCCCGATGGCGGGTCGCCCACTTTTGCAGGAGGTGTACGCTCTCATACATCAGCGCGGCGACGACGGCGAGGATCAGCACACCCGCCATGACGAGATCCAGCTTGAACACCTGTCCGCCGTAGACGATCAGATACCCAAGCCCCGCCTTGGAAACAAGAAATTCGCCCGCGATGACGCCGACTAAGGATAAGCCGATGTTGATCTTCAGCGAATTGAACAGGGTGGGCAGATTGCCGGGCAGGACAATGCGGAAAAAGAGCTGCGATTTTGAGGCGCCGAAGGTGCGCCCCATCTTCATCAGCTCGCCGTCGGTGTGCAGAAAGCCGTGCAGCATTTCCAGCACCGTGACGACCAGGGAGATAGCCAGCGCCATGACGATGATGGCGCGTGTGCCCGCACCGGCCAATACGATAATGACCGGCCCGAGCGCGATTTTCGGCAGGCTGTTGAGCACCACGAGGTACGGCTCGCTGACGCGGGCGATAAACGGGCTCCACCAGAGCAGAACGGCAAGCAGCAGTCCGCCGGCGGCGCCCAGAAGAAATCCGGTCAGCGTCTCATAGACCGTGACGCCGATATGGGTAAACAGCCCGTTTTGCAGCATTTCCCGCAGCGTGCGGGCAATACGGGTCGGCTGGCTCAGGATAAAGCTGTCGATCCACCCGAGGCGGGCAGCCAGCTCCCACAGCAGGCAGAAACACAGCAGCAGACCGATCCGGCAGAAAAGCACAGCGCGTTTTTGCCGTTTTTTCTGCCGCAGGTATTGCTGCCGTTCAGCGGATACGGGTTTATTCATGGACCCCCAATTCTTTCCATATGTGATCAAAGTAGTCTTGAAAACGGGGATTGCTCCGGCAGGAGAGCGGGGTGCGGTCATCGCCGAAATCCAGCGTCAGGATCTCCTTGACGCATGCCGGGCGTGCGGAGAGGATCAGCACGCGATCCCCCATGCTGATGCTTTCGGGAATGTCGTGTGTGACCATGACGGTCGTGATGCCCTCGCGGCGCAGGATGGCATAGACGTCCTGCGTCACCGACAGCCGCGTTTGATAATCGAGCGCGGAAAACGCCTCGTCAAGCAGCAGAATGGTCGGGTTGACGGCGAGGGTGCGGATCAGGGCGACCCGCTGCCGCATGCCGCCCGAAAGCTGCGCGGGGTATTTGTGGCGGAATTCCCACAGCCCGTAGGTGCGCAGCAGCCGGTCGGCACGCTGTCTTGTGTCCGGAGACAATGCGTGACGGATCTCCAGACCGAACAGGACGTTTTGGTAGATGGTGCGCCAGGGGAGGAGATTGTCTTTCTGCAGCATATACCCGATCTCGGGGGAGATGCCGCAAACGGGTCTGCCGTTGACGGCGACGGTGCCGGAGGTGGCGGGCAGAAGCCCGGCAAGTATTGACAGAAGTGTGGATTTCCCGCAGCCGGACGGGCCGACGATGCTTAAAAATTCCCCTTTTTCCAGAGTGAAGGATACGTCTTTAATGGCTTCGACCTCACCGTTATCGGACTGGTAGGTTTCCCGAAGGTGGGAAACGGTCAATGCGGGCATACGCGATCACCTCTCCTTAGCCTAGCGGCCGGAGCAAACGCAGGTTTTCCGGCTCATTACAGACTATGCACGCGGCGGCGGGATGGTGCATAATCGGTCTTTGCGCCGCATAAGGTGGAAGCATACAGGCTGCGTGGGGGGCGAGGGTATGGCGGAAAAAATACCGGCGGCGAAAAAGCCGCACCGGCTGTTTCTGGATGAGCGGGAGCGGTTCACCCTGACGGGGGTATCGGATGTGCGGGATTTTGACGAAAAAGCGGTGACGGCGGTCACGGATCAGGGCGAGCTTTGCATCTGCGGGGCGGATCTGCAGATCACCCGGCTGGATCTGGAGAGCGGGGATCTGGCGCTGGAGGGGCATATTGACAGCATGACCTATTCCGAGGGACGCGCGAAGTCCGGCGGATGGCTTAGGAGGCTGTTCCGCTGATGCCGGGCAAGGCGGAAAACGGCTGGCAGCTCTATTGCTTTTTGCTTTCGGGCGGTTTCGGCTTCTGGCTCGGGACCGCCTATGCTCTCTGCGGCATGGCAAGGGCAGCCGCCGTTCACCGGCTCAGCCGGTGGGGATGGGATGTGGGCTTTTGCCTGACGGCGGCGTGGATGCTGTTTTTGTTCTCGCTCCCTCTGACGGGCGGCAGATTGCGGTGGTATCTGCTGTGCGGCGCGGCAATCGGCTTCTTTGCCGGGCGGGAGACGCTCGGTCGGCTTTTGTGCCGGGCGGCACGGCGGCTTCACCGGCTTTTATGCTGTGCGGGGCAGGTGATCGGCAGTGTGCTGCGCGGTATCGGACGCGTTTTGTTCCGTCCGTTTCGGAAAATGGCAGCCGCTTTGCAAAAAGTTTGCCAAAACGGGCGAAAAAATTCAAAAAAGCTCTTGCAACTGCCCCGCCTGATGGTGTATAATCGACATAAAGGTAGAATGGGGTAAGTAGATAGCGCGCACGGCGCCGGAGGGGGCGTCGGAGACGGGAGATCACCCGCTGACCGGATCGCGTACCGTCTGCCTTTTTGAGAAAGGAATGTATTATGCGGCGGCATTTGGCTCTGCCGCCGGTTTGAGTTGAAAGGGTTACAGGACCGTATGAGCGTAAAAAGGAAAAGAAAAAGCGTGCTTCTTCGCTTGGCTTTGCTTGCCTTTTCGATTTATGTGGTCGTGATGCTGGCACAGCTCCAGCTGGAGATCCGCGAGAAGCAGGCGAAGATCGACGCGCTGAACGGCAGCATTGCCGCGCAGCGGCGGGTAAACGAGAATCTGACGAGACAAACGGAGAATCTCGAGCAATATTTGCGGCAGCAGGCCTATGAACAGGGCTGGGCACTCCCGGGCGAGATCGTAATGATCGAGCAGCCGGGTATAAATTCGTAAACAAAACGGCAGGAGGAAAACAGGCACCTATGGCATTGGAAGTTGGAGCGATCGTTGAAGGCAAGGTTACGGGCATCACAAATTTCGGCGCATTTGTGGAATTGCCGGACGGCAAGACGGGTATGGTGCACATTTCGGAGGTAGCTCCGGTGTTTGTGCAGGATATCCGCGAGCATGTGCAGGAGGGACAGACCGTTAAGGTGAAGATCCTGAACATCGGTGACGACGGCAAGATCAGTCTGTCCATCAAGCGGACGGTGGAACAGCCCCGTACGGCGCGCGGCCCGCGCGACGGTAATCGCGGTCCCCGTGACGGCAGCCGCGGTCCGCGCGACGGCAGCCGTCCGATGCGCCCCCGCACCCCCCGTCCGACACCGGCGCCCTCGCCCGGACGTCCCGGCGGCTATGAGTGGCAGCCGTCCCGTTCGGATTCCGCCAGCTTTGAGGATATGATGTCCCGGTTTAAACAGACGAGTGACGAGAAGATCTCCGACCTCAAGCGCAGCATGGACGGCAAGCACGGCGGATTTTCCCGCCGCGGCGGCGGTCGCGGCGGCGAGGGACGCTGAGCGTTGCCCTTTTTCTCCGTGGAAATATGAGGTATACAGGCAGCGGCTTTGGGATAAAGCCGCTGCCTTTTGTTAATGCACTTGTTGACAAATCAACAAGTGCGTGATATACTTCACTTGTTGACAAAACAACAAGCGGAGGGGAGCAATATGCAGGAACGGTTTGAGACCTTTACGGTGCTGATCAACCGGATCAGCCGGAGCATCCGCCGGATCAAGAACAGGGAAATGGCGGAGTTCGGCTTGCGGAGCGTCCATATATCCTGTCTGTATTATGTATACACGACCGGTGCGGCGACCGTGACGCAGCTCGGCGAATACTGCGAGGAGGACAAAGCCGGCATTTCCCGCGCGGTCGGTTTTTTGGAGAAAAACGGCTACCTGACGCGAAGCCATGCGGACGGCAAACGCTACAACAGCCCGCTTTTTTTAACGGAAAAGGGACGGGAATCGGGGCGGCGCATAGCGAAAAAGATCGGCGCAGTGCTTGACGAGGTCGGCCGTGAGATGGATGAGGCGGAGCGCGCCGAATTTTACCGCTGCCTGTTTGCGGTGAGCGAGCATCTGCGGAGGATAGCGGACAAGGGCGAAGAGACCGGGGAGCGGGACGAGAACGCACACTTGAAATAACGAAAAAGGAATGAGGCTTATGTCAGTCAGGATCATTGCGGACTCCGCCGCCAATCTCACGCTGGACATCCGGCAGCAGGTATATACGGTGGCGATGACGGTGCACTTCGGCGATGAGGAATATATTGAGGGAGTGACGATCGACCACACGGCATTTTACCAAAAGCTGATCGAAAGCGATGCCATGCCCTCGACGAGTCAGGCGACGCCCGCCGCGTTTGCCGAGGTCTATGACCGCGTGTGCGCGGCAGGCGAGAGCGCTGTGGTGATCACCATGGCGTCTAAGCTGTCCGGCACCTATCAGAGCGCGGTGATCGCGGCGGCGGACTATCCGGATATCGTCGTGGTGGACAGCGCCAGCGTGGCGATGGGCGAAGGCGTTCTGGTCGAGCGCGCCCTTGCCCTGCGCGATGCCGGGCTTTCCGCGCAGGAGATCGCCGCAGCACTGGAGGAGGAGAAAACACGCATCATCGTGGTGGCACTGTTGGATACGCTGGAATATTTAAAGCGCGGCGGCAGAATTTCCAAAACGGCGGCATGGGCGGGCGCAGTCTTGCAGATCAAGCCGGTCATATCGGTGGTCGACGGCGAGATCCGGATCCTCGGCAAGGCGCGCGGCTCAAAAATGGGTAACAACCTGCTGGCGGAGGAGACGGAGCGGGTCGGCGGCATAGATTTTTCGCTGCCGGTGCTGCTCGGCTACAGCGGGATCTCCGATGCGCTTCTGCTAAAATATATTGAGGACAGCAGGGCGATCTGGGAGGGAAATCTGGACGAAGTGAGATATACGGCGATCGGCAGCATTATCGGCACGCATTGCGGCCCCGGAACGATCGCGGTCGCCTTTTTCAGAAAGTAACTGTCATATAAAGCACACAAAAACCGACAGGCGAGGACACTCGTCTGCCGGTTTTCCTGTTTGTATAAAAGATCGGGGAAATTACTGTCGGTTTTCCGAAGATGCCGGTTGTTTGCGGCGAAAGATCAGGAAACGGCTGAACAGATAGTTGAGGATCAGCACGATCACCTGCATCAGCAGCTTGGCGATATCGTTGCCGGTCACCAAAAAGCGCCACAGGGTAAAGCTGAGCGCCTTCATGCCGAGTATGTCCAGCAGCAAAAACAGCCCTGCCTCCTCCATGAGCAGAGAGAACAGCCGCGCGCCGAAAAAGCTCAAAAGCTCCGGCAGCAACGTCCGCCGATCGGAGCTTTTGGACTCGAATACCCAGTATTTGTTGACGAAAAAGGCAAACAGCACCGCGAGGATCCAGCTGATCACATTGGTGATCAGAAAGCGATCCTGACCGAGCAGCCGGTCAAACAGCATAAAGCTGCCGAGGCTGATAACGGTGGTCAGCCCGCCGGCGATCAGATAGCGGATGCCGCGCTTATAACGCGAAAACAGCGCGGACAGAGACATGGCGGATTCCCCCTAAAGCCGAAAAAACGGGCTGCCGCTTATTTCATAAAACCGGCGATGATCTGCTCCTCGGCTTCCTTTTCGGTCAGGCCGAGCGTCATGAGCTTGACAAGCTGCTCACCGGCGATCTTGCCGATGGCGGCCTCGTGAATGAGGCTGGCATCCACATGGTTGGCGCTGATCTCGGGAACGGCGCTGACCGAGCCGTGATCCATCAGGATGGCGTCGCACTCGGTGTGCCCTGTGCAGGCGTTGTTGCCGTTGATCTGCGAGCAGAAAAGCTGGTGGGAGCTGTCCCGCGCGACCGAGCGGGAGATGACATGGGTGCCGGAGCCGACGCCGTCGAGATCCACTGTGAAATGTGTCTCGGCGGTCTGCTTTCCGGCGGTCATGATCTTTTCGCGGATGATCAGCGTCGCGCGGTCGCCGAGCGTCGCCTCGGTGCGCCGTATAGTGGAATCGACGCCGCCGATCTGGGTCGTTTCCATCTCCATATAGCTGTCGTCCTCCAGCCGGACGACGGTGACGGGATTCAGCACGCGTTCGCCGCTGCCGTCGCCGTCGGCATAGTGCTTTTCGACATAGCGCACCCGCGCGCCGCGCGCCAGATAGAAGGTATGGATGCCGTCGTGCTGTGCCTTCTGGTCGCCGCAGTTATGGATGCCGCAGCCCGCGATAATGGTGACGTCGGCATCCTCGCCGACATAGAAATCGTTGTACACCATATCGTTCAGACCGGATTCGCTCAGGATCACCGGGATATGCACGCTTTCGTTGCGTGTGCCGGGCTGAATGTGGATGTCAATGCCGGGCTTGTCCGTTTTGGTGTCGATCTGGATATGCGCTGTCGAGCGGCGGCCGTCCGGTTTGCCGTTTTTACGGATATTATAGGCGCCCTCGGGAATGCCGTGGAGATCCGCCACAGTCTCGAGAAGCTGTTTTTCAATGGCGTCCATACTGTTTTCCCCCTCCCTTATTTCAGCTTGTCGGTCAGCGCGGAGCACGCCTCCGACTGTCCGAGCAGCCGCGGCAGGATCTCATCCTTTGTGCCGTCGGCGCACACCTTGCCGTCCGCCAGCACGAGAATGCGGTCGGCAATATTCAGAATGCGTTCCTGATGGGAGATGATCAGGATGGAGCCGTTTAAATGATCCGCCATTTTTTCAAAGACGTTGATCAGGTTCTGGAAGCTCCACAGGTCGATACCCGCTTCGGGTTCGTCAAAGATCGACAGCTGTGTGCTGCGCGCGAGGATCATGGCGATCTCGATGCGCTTGAGCTCGCCGCCCGACAGGCTGGCGTTGACCTCGCGATCGATATAGTCCCGCGCGCACAGCCCGACCTCGGAGAGGTAAGCACAGGCGTCGGTCACGCTGAGCTTGCGCCCGGCAGCCAGTGTAATGAGGTCGCGCACGGTCAGCCCCTTGAAGCGGACGGGCTGCTGAAACGCGAAGCTGATCCCCTTGCGGGCGCGCTCGGTCACGGACAGCGCCGTGATGTCCTCGCCGTCCAGAAGGATCTGTCCCTCCGTCGGGGGAAGAATACCGGCGATCACCTTGGCAAGCGTGGACTTTCCGCCGCCGTTCGGACCGGTAATGGCGATAAACCGTTCGTTAAGGGTCAGGTTGATATCGGTCAGGATGTCCTTTTCCGCATGATCCTGTTCCACCTGATAGGAAAGATGCCTTAATTCCAGCATGAGCTGCCTCCTGCGTATACAACATATTATGCACCGGTTCAGTATACCATATTTTCCCGAAAAACGCAAGCAAAACCGACGCTATACCCATGCCCTGTTTTCGGAAAAATATACGGAAACAGCAGGAACGGCCGGTTTTAGTCGGTTGACGTCAGCGCCCGGACCGTTTCACCCTCGATGACGGGACCGGGCAGATAGAGGTGACAGGTCTCCCGTGCCGGATTTTCCAGACGCGTGACAGCCAGCTCGGCGGCGCGGTAGCCGATCTCGAAAAACGGCTGCTCGACCGTGGTCAGACGGATGCGGTTGTCGGCATACAGCAGGGGGATATTGTCATAGCCGACGACGGAGTAGTCGGCGGGGACGCGGAAGCCCAGATTGATGAGCTGATAGATCAGAGAGAGCGCAGAGGCGTCGTTGACAGCGACGATGGCGGAATACTGCTTTTCCGAGGAGACGATCCGGCGGACGGTATCGGGATCGTCGGGCTGCTCCCAAAAGAAAAAGTCGCTTTCGTCAAAGGGGATCCCGTGCGCCTCAAGCGCCAGCCGGAAGCCCATCTGCCGTTTGCGGATCGGCGTCATGGACAGCGCCTCCTCCTTTTGTACGGAGGCAAACCAGGCGATGCGCCGGTGTCCCTTGCGGATCAGATAGGCGGTGATGTCATAGGCATTGGCGATGTTGTCGCTCTCTACCAGGTCGGTAGACAGGTATGTTGGCGGGCTGCCGGCAAAGGTAAAGCACATGCCCTCCGCGTGCAGGCGCGCAAACAGCTTGCCGTCCACGGGGTGGTCGGCGGAGAAGAACAGCACATGGCGGAACCCCTCGCCGTGCAGGCGGAGCAGGGTGCTTTCCTCGGTCGCCGTGTCAGCGTCCAGTATGACCAGATTCAGCATATACCCGTGATCGTTGAGGCAGCGGGTGATGCCCTCAAGCAGCTTAATGGAGCCGAAGGCGTAGGAAGCGCTGTGCATCACAACGGGAAACGGCCGCTTGGCGGCGGAAACGGGCTTTTCCTGCAGGAAATAGCCCTTGCCGCGGACGCTTTTCAGCACGCCCGCCTCCTGCAGATCTGCCAGCGCCCTGCGTACGGTCACGCGGCTGACGCCGATCTGCTTCTCCCAGTAATTTTCCGAGGGAAGCGGATCGTTTTCTTTCAGCTGCTTTTGCAGGATATACTCCTGGATGTAGATGCGCGCTTTTGTCGATTGTATCGGGCTTCGCCCCATATCTGTCAGTCCCCCTTGCCGACAGCGGGTCGGCTTTTTTGTACCGTGATCTTATATAGGTCTTACATATAGTATAGGAAAAAGAAACAGGTTTGTCAATGTGCAGTTTTCCAAAAGCAGAGAATAGTAGGGTGATAATTATACAACTTGTATTTGAATGGGTAAAATGCCAATGAAAAATCAAGGGAGAATTGGTGTTGCAAACGGCAAAACACGGTAGTGGGGCAAAAAATATTTGGGTATTATTGTAGAAACCTCTTGACACCATCGCGAACAGGGTGTATGATAATAGCGGTTGAAATAAAGATTGCTTGTATTTTAAAATATTCAGCTTGTATTATAAATACAAGAGCGTGCGAAACCGATGGGAGGAGATCCGATGGGGACAAACCGGGTAAAGCGGGCGGCTTTCGGGCTTCTGGCGGCAATTCTGGCGATGGGGACATTTCCGGTCGGGCAGGCTGCGGCGGCAGAGCCGGAGGGCGGAGCGGCGTCGGCATCAGAGCCTTCGACGGCGGCGCTTTCGTCCTATTCCGCCTGGCTGTCGGCGCAGGCTGAGGAAAAAGCGGACGGGGAGACGCTGACCTTGACGGCTGCCGCGGCTTCGCGCAAGGCGGAAACCGTCGAGGGGCACGAGGCGGTCCTGTCCCCGGCGGACGGAGCGGTTGAGTGGACGTTTACCCTGCCGCGCGGCGGATTGTACACGCTGACGGTGCGATATGCGGCGGTGCCTGCCGCTGCGGGCTTTACCGGTGCGGCGGAACGGAGCCTGCTTATCAACGGCGAGATCCCCTATAAAGAGGCGCAGTATGTGAGCTTTTCGCGGCGGTATGCCGATGAGAGCGGCTTTCTGCAGGATGCGGCGGGTAACGACATCCGCCCGGCCCAGCGCGAGCTGACGGAATTTTCTGCCTATACGGTGCGGGATGCGTCCGGTTATCAGCCGCAGCCGCTGCTGTTTTTGTTTTCGGCAGGCGAAAACCGGCTGACGCTGCAGGGCGTGCGCGGCGAGCTGTACATAGAGAGCATTACCCTTTGTGCGCCGCAGACGCTGCCGACCTACGCGGAATATACGGCGGCGCTGGCGGGCGCGGCGGATGAGTCCGCCGCGGCGGAGCCGATCGTGCTGCGGGCGGAGCTGCCGAGCCGCCGTTCCGCCTTTACGCTGACGGCGGCAAGCGACCGCTCCTCGGTCAACACCGCGCCCTGCGACGTGGTTGCCGTGCGGCTCAACACGATCGGCGGGAGCAAGTGGAACACGGCGGGGCAATGGCTGTCGTGGGACTTTTCGGTGGAGAAGAGCGGGTTTTACTGCCTGACCCTTCGGGCGCGGCAAAACGTACATACCGGCGCCGTGTCCGCGCGGCGGGTGCTGCTTGACGGCGAGGTGCCGTTTGCGGAGGCGGACGCCGTATCGTTTGCTTACAGCGACGACTGGAAGCTGTTCCGGCTCGGCGGCGAGGAGACATACCGTCTTTGGCTGGAGGCGGGCGCGCATACGCTGACGCTTGAGGCGGTGCTGGGGGATATGGCGCCTGTTCTGGAGGAGGTCAGCAGCGTGCTGACGGCGCTCAACAGCGATTATCTGCGGATCCTGACCTATACCGGCGCCGATCCGGATATTTACCGCAATTATGCGTTTGACCGGCTGATCCCGGATGTCGTCGCCGATCTCGGAAAGCAGGAGGAGCGGCTCTCGCGCCTGTCCGGGGAGCTGAAGCAAAGCTCCGGCGCGCGGGGAGAGATCACGGCGACGCTTGACCGCGTGACGGCGGTGCTGGAAAAGATGCACCGGGATCCGGACACGATCGCGGAAAATTTCTCCGCCTTTAAAGACGGCGTATCCTCGCTGGGAACGTGGCTCTCCACCTATGCCGAGCAGCCGCTGGTTTTGGATACGCTCTGGCTCACGCCGGCATCTGCGCCGCTGCCGGAGCAGAAAGAGTCGGCGCTGCAAAATTTCTGGTACCGGTTCCGCCTGTTTGTGCGCAGCTTTTTCACCGATTACAGCCAGGTCGGCATCAGCGGCTCCGCTGACGCCACCGAACGCGAGGTGACTGTCTGGACGGTTACCGGCAGGGATCAGAGCGAGATTATGCAGCGGCTGGCGGATGAGCTGTTTACGCCGCAGGAGGGGATCCGGGTGCGGGTCAGCCTGGTGGCGGGCGGAACGCTGCTGCCGAATATATTGGCGGGAACCGGACCGGACGTGTTTCTGTCGGCGGGCGCGGGCGAGCCGGTGAACTATGCCATCCGCGACGCGGTATGTGACCTTGGCGGCTTTGCCGATTTTGCCGAAACGGCGGAGCGCTATCCCGCGGCGGCGCTGACGCCGTTTACTTACAAGGGCAAGGTGTACGCCCTGCCTGAAACGGTCAGCTTTCCGGTGATGTTTACCCGGACGGATGTGTTTTCCTCTCTCGGGCTGACACCGCCCGAAACCTGGGATGATTTCTACGAGCTGATCGGTACGCTTCAGAAAAACAACCTGACGGCGGGCGTGGCGTGGAATACGCTGTACACGCTGCTGCTGTATCAGTCCGGCGGGTCTCTGTATAACGACAGCCGCACCGCCAGTGCGCTGGACAGCGACAAGAGCATCCGGGCATTTAAAAAATCCATGGAATTCTATACCGCCTACGGGCTTCCGGTCACGTTTGACTTTGCCAACCGCTTCCGCTCGGGCGATATGCCGATCGGCATTGTGGATTATACCACCTATAACACCCTTTTGGTGTTCGCCCCCGAGATCAAGGGGCAGTGGGCGATGTCGCCGGTGCCGGGAACGGTGCGTGAGGACGGCACGGCGGATCACACATCGGTCGTGACGCCGACCGGCAGCATCATGCTGCGCGGCGTCCGCGACCGCGAGGCGGCGTGGACCTATATGAAGTGGTGGAATTCCTCCGCCGTGCAGAGCCGCTACGGGATCGAGCTGGAGACGGTGCTGGGCGCGTCCGCCAAGCTCGCTGCGTCAACGCTTGCGGCGGTGGAGAGCCTGCCGTGGACGGCGCGGGAATATGCGGCGCTGAAAACGCAGTGGGGCAGCCTGATCGGCACGCCGGAGATCCCCGGCAGCTATTACCTCAGCCGGATACTCGGCTTTGCATTCAGCAGCGTGTATTCCATGGGGCAGGATCCCGTGGAGACCATGGAGGAAAAGACCAGGGAGCTAAACGAAGAATTTGCCCGCAAGCTGCGGGAGTTTGAAGCGCATTAACGGCGGGAAGGGGGAACTGCTATGGCTAAAAAACGTCTTCTGCCGGCTGAGCGCAGCGAGGCGATCACGGGATACCTCTTCTCGGCGCCGTTTTTGCTGCTGTTTACACTGTTCACGATCGTGCCGATCGTGCTGTCGCTGATCATCAGCTTTACGGATTTCAATATGCTCCAGTTTCCGATCTTTGTCGGCATGGAGAATTATACCCGCCTGTTTTTCGGCGACTCCGTTTTTTTGAAAGCGATCGGCAACACGCTGCTGTTTGCCGTTGTGACGGGACCGCTGAGCTATCTGCTGTCCTTTCTCGTCGCCTGGTTTATCAACGAGCTGCGTCCCGGACTGCGGGCGCTCGTTACGTTGTTTTTCTACGCCCCCTCCATTTCGGGAAACATGGTGCTCGTGTGGTCGGTGTTCTTCAGCGGCGATTCCTACGGCTACTTAAACAGCCTGCTGCTGCGCCTGAATGTTATCCACACACCGGTGCAATGGCTGCAGACGCCGCAGTATCTGGTGCCGATTTTGTGTATCGTGGTGCTGTACAGCAGCCTCGGCACCAGCTTTCTGGCGTTCATCGCCGGCTTTCAGGGGGTGGATAAGTCCTATTATGAGGCGGCAGCGGTGGACGGCATCCGCAACCGCTGGCAGGAGCTGTGGTATGTGACGCTCCCGCTGATGAAGCCGCAGCTGTTGTTCAGCGCGGTGATGGCGATCACCGGCTCGTTCGGCATCGGCGGCGTGATCACTTCGCTTGCGGGATATCCGACGGTGAATTACAGCGCCCACACCATCATGCACCATCTGGAGGATTACGGCTCGACCCGCTATGAGCTGGGCTATGCCTCGGCGATCGCGACCTTCCTCTGCCTGCTGATGATCCTGTGCAACCGGCTGATCCAGCGGATGCTGGCGAAAGTGGGGACCTGAATGAATGTGCTGAAGAAACGGCGGTCATATAACCGCTCATACGGCGGCGATGCCTTTATTTTTCTTGTGCTCGGCGTGTTTTCCGTGCTGATGCTGCTGCCGATGATCTATGCCTTTTCCAATGCGCTCAAGCCGCTCGACGAGCTGTTTATCTATCCGCCGCGCTTTTTTGCCCGCAATCCGAATCTGCAGAATTTCAAAACGCTGTTTCTGCTGTTTGACAATGCCCGCGTGCCGCTGTCCCGGTATCTGTTCAATACGGTATTCGTGACGGTGGTCGGCACGGCGGGGCAGGTGATCGTGTCCTCCATGTGCGCCTATGCCATAGCGAAGCTGCGGTTTCCCGGACGGGAGGTAATCTTTCGGATCATCGTTGTATCGCTGATGTTCAACAGCGTCGTGACGGGCATCACCAACTTCCTCGTGATCCGGGCGCTCGGGCTTCTGGATACCTATTGGGCGGTGATCGTGCCGACGTTTTCCTCCTCGCTGGGGCTGTATCTGATGAAGCAGTTTATGGAGCAGATGGTGCCGGACACGGTGCTGGAGGCGGCGAAGATCGACGGCGCGGGCGCGGGGTATACCTTTTTCCGCATTGTGATGCCGATGGTGCGCCCCGCCTGGCTGACGCTGATCATATTTGCTTTTCAGAGCCTGTGGAACACCGGCGCGTCGCCGTATGTGTTCAGCGAACAGTACAAGACCGTCAACTATGCGCTGTCGCAGGTGCTGGCGGGCGGCGTGGCGCGCACCGGCGCGGCGGCAGCCGGAACGGTGCTGACCATGCTGGTGCCGATCGTGATGTTCCTGTTTACGCAGAGCAATGTCGTGGAGACCATGGCGACCTCCGGAATGAAGGATGGATGATATGAAGAAATGGGTGATAGGTGTTGCGGCGGGGCTTATGTATATCCTGTCGGCATTTCCGGCTGCGGCGCTTTCGGCAGACGCCATTCCGTATGCGACCTATCAGTATGACAGCAGCGGCAGGGCGACCCGGTCTCCCCATGCCTATGTGCCGAAGGCGTATATGACGGCGGCGGATATGGGGACGGACAGCTTTGCGGGCGCAAGCGACCTGAAGATCGACGCAAACGGCGAGATGTATATTGCCGATTCCGCGCACGACCGGGTGTTGGTGTTCGGGCAAAACGGGCAGAAAAAGCGTGAGATCGCCTCATTTTTGCTCGACGGCAGGACGGATACGCTGTCCGATCCGACAGGGCTGCAGATCACGGCGGAGGGGCATCTCTACGTCTGCGACCGCGGCAATAAGCGGCTTTTGGAGTTTGATGCGGCGGGAAACTGTCTGCGCAGCATCGAAAAGCCGCCCGAGGAGCTTTTGCCGGAGGGCTATAACTTCTCGCCCTCCTCCGTAGCGGTGGACCGCTGGGGGCGGATCTATCTCGTGTCAGCGGGAACCACCTACGGGATCATGGAATTTGACAGTGACGGGAATTTTCAGTCCTTTCTGGGCGCACAGAAAACAACGCCGTCGTTTACCTGGCTGCTTTGGCGGCGTATATTCAGCAAGGAGCAGCAGGAGCGTTCCTATTCGGTGGTCCCGGTCAACTATGACCACATTTTTATTGATGACGACGGATTTTTATACGCCACCTCACAGAATGCCAATGTGCCGATGGTGGAGGCCGCCGTGCTCGGCCGCGTGACGGACAGCACGTTCCTGCCGGTGAAGAAGCTGAATTTCACCGGCACGGATGTCATGCCCCGCAAGGGCTTTTTCCCTCCGGCGGGCGATATCTCGTTCGGAAGCGGCGCCGAGGTAGAGGACGCCTATAAAGGCACCTCCCGCATTGTCGGTGTGGCGATAGGGGACAACGGGCTGTATACCCTTGTGGATCAAAAGCGCAACAAGCTGTTTACCTATGATGCCGACGGCAGTCTTCTGTATGTGTTCGGCGGCACGGGAAACCGGCGCGGCATGTTCCAGAGCCTTTGCGCCGCGGCGTATTACGACGGCTGCCTGTATGCGCTGGATTCCTCGGCGTCCGCCGTGACCTGCTTTGCACCGACGGCATACGGCGAGCTGATCAGCCGCACCATCGCGCTGCGCGAGGAGCGCGAATACGATAAGGTGATGGCGGGCTGGCAGGAGATCCTGCGCGAAAACAACGGCTTTACGCTGGCGTATGTCGGTATGGGCGACGCCGCTTACCGGCAGGAGGAGTATGCCGCCGCCATGCAGTATTACAAGCTGGCGGACGATACGGCGGGATATTCCAAGGCATTTTCCGGTCTGCGGCGCGAGTGGATGAGCCGCTGGTATCTGCCGGTGATCGCCGCTGCGGCGGCGCTGCTGTTTTGCCTGACGCGGCTGCTTGCCGCCATCCGCCGGAGAAATGCCCGCCCCGCCGGGAAGCGGACGCTTTTTGATCAGCTTTTGTATGCTTTCCATGTGCTTGCCCACCCGTTTGACGGCTTCTGGGATATCCGCTATGAGGGGCGCGGCTCTAAAAAAGCCGCCACCGTGCTGTTTTTGCTGGCGGCTCTGTCGCTGTGGCTCCGTCAGCTCGTAACCGGCTGGCTGTTTGGCGGCGGCGACGGCTCGCTTTGGTCGATTGTGATATTCGGCGGTGCGGCGGCACTGTTTATCCTGTCCAACTGGTGTTTAACGACGCTGACCGACGGCAAGGGCGCCATGGGGGATATCTATACTGCCGTCGGCTACAGCTTAACGCCCCTGATACTGACCGCACTGCCGCTCGGGCTGCTCACCAATGTGCTGTCGCTCGGCGAGAGCGGTGCGCTGTCGCTGATGTCCTCCGCGGTCTGGATCTGGGTCGGACTGCTGCTGTTTTCGGGCATTCTGGTCACGCAGCACTATTCGTTCGGACAGAATGTGCTGTCCGTGCTGCTGACGGTCGTCGGTATGATGGTGCTGCTGTTTATCGGCTTTTTGCTGGTCAACCTGGCGGGTCGGATGGTGACGTTTGTCGCCAACATTGTCACGGAGCTTTCCCTGCGGTGGTGAGCCGCGGGCGAAGGAAAGAGGAGAAAGGACGCAACATGAAAAAAGCATGGATAGCCCGTGCCGCGGCACTTCTTTTCGCGGGGACGGTGTGGCTCGGCATCGGCGGCGCGGAGGGGGCTCCCGCCGCGGCAAAGCCGGAGGATGCGCCGGGCGAGCTGATAGAGACCGAGCCGCCTGCCGACACGGCGATACCGCTTTTCGGCTCGGCAGAGGAGCGGCTTTCCGGTATGCTGACCGCGGCAGAGGATGACAAGGCGGTGCTTTTCTATGATCCGCAGACTGCGCAGATCGCACTTTTGCAGAAGGCGGACGGCGCTGTGTTTTTCTCGTCCCCGTGGAATACGGCGGACAGCGCCGCATCCGACGCCACCATGGCGCGTATGTGGTCGCCGCTGACGCTGACCTACTACGACAGCGAGCAAAACGAGTACACCGCCTGCGCCTTTTCCGATGCGGCGGTCTACGGGCAGATCACCTCCTATCGCACCGAAAACGGCGTGACGGCGGAGCTGATGCTCGGTCAGGACGCCAAAACGCAGCTTTTGCCGAAGGTGCTGTCCGCGACGCGGTTTACGGAGCTGCTCGATCAGCTGGAGGGGCAGGCGCGCGCACAGGTGAAGTATTATTACCGGCGGTATGACCTGTCGAAGCTCGAGGAGGGCAATCCCAAGCGGGAGGAGCTTTTGAACAGCTACCCCGCCATTGAAAACGAGCCGGTCTATGAGATCAAGGAGGATGTGTCCGCCCGTGTGCAGCGCAATCTGATCGGCTATTTTGCGCAGACGGATTACACCTTTGACCGCTACTGCGACGATTATCGCGCGCTGACCGGCAGGGAGCTGGAGGCGGACAAAACGGCGGTGTTTCATGTCCGGCTGTGTTATGCGCTGGAAAACGGCGAATTGACGGCGACTGTCCCCTGCAAAACCATCCGCTGTGAGGAAGAGGAGTACACGCTCGGACAGATCACGCTGCTGGAGTATTTCGGCGCCGCCGGGGACGGGGACGAGGGGTATCTGCTGGTTCCCGACGGCAGCGGCACGCGGATGGATTTCGGAGAAAAGACGGCGGGCGGACGGATCTCCGGCAGATTCTACGGGCCGGATACGGCGCTCGGCTACGACCCCGCGGCGTACAGCGGCGAGCAGCTGCGTCTGCCGGTGTTCGGCATGGTGAAAAACGGCAGCGCTTTTTTCACGGCAGTGGAACAGGGCGCGGAAGTGGGGACGCTCTTCGCCGTGACGGCGGACGGGGAGACGGGGCGGCATTATGCCGGTGTGACCTTTGACTACCGCACCGCCGACACCTTTTCCTCGACCGAGACCAACGCCGCCACAACAAATGTGGTCTATTGGTCGCAGCTGTCCGCCTCCGCCTATACGGGCGACCTGACGGAGCGGATCTGTCTATTGTCCGGCGCGGATGCCGACTATTCCGGCATGGCGCGTGCCTATCGCCGCCGTCTGACCGAAAACGGTACGCTGACGCCGCCGGCGCAGACCGAGGCACCGCTGTATGTGGAGCTTTTGGGGGCGACCGAGGTCGATGACCGCTTTTTGTGCTTTCCCGTGAAACGATCGGCAGTGCTGACCTCCTATGCCGATGCCGCCGCCATTGCGGGCGAGCTGCGGGAGGCAGGGGTCGGGGCGCTGAACCTGCGGTATACCGGCTGGGCAAACGGCGGTCTGTCCTACACCGTGTTTAACCGGACAAGGCTGTTGTCCGCCCTCGGCGGAAAGCGCGGATATGAGGAGCTGACGGCGTATACCGATCAGAACGGCATAGGGCTGTTCCCGGATGCGGATGTGTCGCTTGTCCGCCGCGAGGCGTGGTTTGACGGCTTTTCGGTCAGGCGCGATACCGCCAAGCACATGGATGACAGCTATGCTTTGTGGTATGAGACCGATCTCGGGTACAATGCCGCCGCGACCGACCGCCCGATCAAGGTGGTAAAGCCCGCACGGATGCAGGTGTTTCTGAACGGATTCCTAAAAAGCTATCCCTACGCCTCCGGACTGTCGCTGTCAACGCTCGGAACCGATCTCCACGGCGATTATCACCGCCGCAGTGCCGTCAACCGCGGCGAAAGCCTTGCGGTGACCCGCGACATGCTCGCACAGGCGGGCGGGCGCTTTGAGCTGATGACAGAGGGCGGAAACGCCTATGTGTATCCGTATGTCCGTCATATTCTGCGCCTGCCGTCGGGCAGCAGCAATTATCTGTTCACCTCTGCCGGCGTACCGTTTGTGCAGATGGTGCTGCACGGGAGCGTGAGCTATACCGGTGAGGCGGTCAACCTGTCCGCCTATCCCGAGCAGAGCGTGTTGCGTGCCATCGAAAACGGGGAGAGTCTGCTGTTTACGCTGGCGGCGCAAAACAGTGAGGCGCTGCTGCAAAGCGACCGCACCGACTGCTTCTCGGTGGATTATGCCGCTTGGAAGGAGCGGCTGCTGAGCTATTACGGACAGATGAAGCCGATCGCCGAAAAGACGGCGGGCAGCGGCATACAAAAGCACGAATATGTGCAAAAGGATGTCGCCCGCGTGGAATATGAAAACGGCACGGTGGTGGCGGTGAACTATACCGATCACGCCGTGACGGTGGACGGCGTAAGCGTGCCGGCGCAGTCGGCGGGGCTATGTCAATGAAAGGGGGCGCCGCTGTGCGCAAAAAGGCAGAGGGCAGTCTGCTCAGACGGCAGAACCGCTACGGGTGGCTGTTTACGGCGCCGCTGATCCTGGGGCTTCTTGTCGTATATTTCGAGGTCATCTGGGATTCGCTGCGGTTCAGCTTCCACAACATTGTGATGCAGGATGTGCGCTATACACTGGATTTTGCGGGCTTTGACCACTATGTTTACCTGTTCCGGGTGGATACCAGGTTTCTCCCGGCGCTGTTTTCGTCGCTCGGCACATTTCTCGGCACGATTCCCGTCATTGTTATTTTCAGCCTGTTTGCCGCGACGCTGCTGAATCAGAAAATGCACGGGCGCGGCGTATTCCGGGCGATATTTTTCGTCCCGGTGGTGCTTTCGACCGGGCTGGTGCTGACGGCGGACAGCTCAAATCTGCTGATGGACAGCTATCAGCAGCTCTCCGGTGTCAACACGGGGCTGTCCTCGGGCGGTATGCTCAACACGGCTGCGCTCGAGGAAGCGCTGTCTGCGGTTTTTGTCGGCTCGGATATGATCCGCTTTGTGATCGACGCCGTCAACGGCATTTACGATGTGGTCAATCAGTCGGGTGTGCAGATTGTGCTGTTTCTGGCGGGGCTGCAGTCCATCTCTCCCGCCATCTATGAGGCGGCGTATATGGAGGGCGCGTCCGGCTGGGAGGTGTTCTGGAAGATCACCTTCCCGCTGCTCGGGCCGGTGATCCTGATCAACAGTCTCTATTCGGCGATCAACATTTTCACCACGCCGACCAATCCGATCATGCAGCTCATTGTGTCCAGCAACACCGGCAACTATGACTACGGCACCGCGTCCGCGATGGCGTGGACGTACTTTCTGCTGATCGGTACGATCCTCCTGGGGATTACGCTGATCGCGCGGCGCCGGGTCTTTTATCAGGAGGGCTGACGGTATGGACAAATTCGTGAAAGGAGGCGGGGAAATATGAACCGTGAGTGGCTGCGGGCGCATAAGACGCCGATAAAAAACGCGCTTTGGGCGTTTGTCCGCTTTCTGCTGCTGGTCGGACTCAGCTTTGTGATCATTTACCCCTTTTTGGCGAAGGTCTCCTCCATGTTTATGAGCACGGCGGATCTGCGGGACAACACCGTGTGGTTTATCCCACGCCGTCCGACGCTTCTCAACATCCGCAACGTGCTGTACTACGGCGATTACTGGCATGCGCTGCGCAATACGGGGCTGCTGTCCGGGCTGTGTGCGCTTTTGCAGACCGCCAGCTGCACGGTGATTGCCTACGGGCTGGCGAAATTCCGCTTTCGCGGACGGAATCTGCTGCTCGTGCTGACGGTGCTGACCATTGTCATCCCGCCGCAGACGATCTATATTTCGCTGTATACAAAATTCCGCTATTTCGACGTGTGGGGACTGCTGTCGCTTTCGGGGCTGACGCCGCTCAACCTGACCGAAAGCGTCACGCCGATGGCGATCCTGTCCGCAACGGGGCTGGGGCTGAAAAACGGGCTGTATATCCTGATGCTGATGCAGCTTTTCCGCAATCTGCCGCACAGCCTGAGCGAGGCGGCGTATGTGGACGGCGCAGGGGTCATGCGCACCTTCTGGCAGATCAATATGCCGCAGGCGCGTCCGATGATGGTATCGGTGTTTATGCTCTCCTTTGCGTGGCAGTGGACGGATACCTTTTACAGCGACCTGTTTTTCCGGCAGGTGCCGCTTTTGAAAAACACGCTGACCGCCGTATCCACCGTGACGGCGATCGGCGCGGTCAACGGCAATGCGCTGTCCGGAACGCTGAAAAACACTGCCGTTATTCTGGCGATCCTGCCGCTTTTGGCGGTATATCTGTTCGGGCAGCGGTTTTTGATCCAGGGTGTGGAACGCACCGGCATGGTCGGCTAAAGCACGCGATGCGTGTGAAAATACATACAGGAAGGAACGAGACAAATGAAAAAAGCATGGATAACCCTGTTGATCCTGTGTCTGCTTTTTGTGGCGGCGGCGACGGGCTGTCAGCCGAAGGAGCCGGCGTCCTCCGATACGGAGAGCGTGGCAGAGAGCGCCGATTCGCAGGCGCCCGATTCACAGACGACCGATGAGGACAGCACGGCAGACCCGGCGGACCCGACGGACGGTTCGGCTCCGGAAAGTCATGCCGGCTCGACGACGGCGGTGACCAAAAAGCCCGGCGCGACCACGACCAAAAAGCCGGGCGGCGGGAAAAGCGATGTCAAGCTGATCAAGGATCTCAAGGGCTATGATTTCGTCATGGCGTGGAGCACAAGCGACGGAATCGAGATGGAATACGGGCTGTCCGACTATATGGACGCGTTTCTGGACAGTATCGCCTATGTGGAAAAGGCGTATAACTGCAAGATCACGGTGATCCCCTATGACTACCTCGGCATCTATGACACGGCGCGGGCGCAGATCATGTCGAACGAGAAATTTGCCGATGTCATTCTCTCCACGATGTACACCTCCTCGAAGCTGTATTTAAACGGACTTCTGACCCCCGCCAGCTCCGTTTCCGGGCTGAATCTGAAGTCCGACGTCTGGGTCAAGGAGGTGTCGGATTCCTCGACGTTTAAAGACGGCACATGGTTTGTACAGAGCAACGCGCTGCACCCGGCGCAGACCGGCGCGATGATCCACTACAACAAAACGCTGCTGAAAAAGCTCAAGCTCGAGGATCCTGCCGATCTCGTGAAAAAGGGCGAGTGGACATGGGCGAAGTTTGCATCCATGCTCAAGGCGGCGCGCGCCGACCTGAATAACGATGGCAAATATACCGAGAGCGACCGCTTCGGCGCCGCCACGGCTTCGTATGACGGTCTGTATCCCTTCTTCTTCTCGACCGGCACCAAGGTCATTTCGCTGGACGCCAACAAGAAGATGACCTATAACCTGAACAACGAGCAGGCGCTGACCCGCTGCCTGGAGTTTTATGACCTGATGAAGGAAAACGGCTGTCTCTACCGCTCTACGGATGCCAAGGCAAACGAGAAGATGTATTTCGGCGGCAAGGCGCTGTTCTATCTGGCGCAGGCCAGCAGCGGACGCGGCTTTGACGACTTTGACGGTGAGGATGCCATTGTGCCGCACCCCGAATACAAAAAAGGCAGCGGCTATGTGTCGGGCGTGGATCACAACTACATGATGTATTCCTTCCCGCGCAACCTGTCCAACAAGACGGCGACCGGCACGATCTTCCAGGCGCTGGCGGAGACCTGCCGCAAAAACGGCACCTATGACAAGTACATTGAGGGCAGCGTGAAGCCCACCTTTGCCAACAGCAGCTCGACGGAGATGCTGAAAAAGTACATTGCGCCGCGGATGTATATTGATCCGATGTGCTATTTCTACAGCTTTGACCTGTCCATCTACAACGGCACGGTCTGCGCGCTCTGCAACGCCTTTTATACGAGCGGCGCACAGACGGCGGCGGATATGGTCGGCGGCTATGCCGACGCGATCCAGAGCATTCTGGACGATATGATGAACAGCTGACGGGAAACTGCGGACCGACCCGGCAGACAAGGCTCTGCCGGGTTGAGCCGGAAAAATAGGATAGGAGGCAAGCAGAATGAAAAAACGGATGTTGGCTCTTGCTGTCGTGACGGCGCTGTGTCTGGGATGCCTGATCAGTCACGTGACCATCGGTGCGGGAGCCGCCCCTCTGGAGGAGGACGGCAGGCTGTATGCCAATTTTGCCGACACCGCCGGATGGGTGACAGGCAATTATGATAAGACCCCGACCGGCACGGCGGCGGAGGGCGATCTGCGCCTGAAATCGGTGTCGGCGGACGGCAAAAGCGCGGGCATTGATCCCCAGACCCTGATGGGCACCGCCTATTATGAGGTGACGGTGGATCTGTCGAAGTATGACACCGTTTCCTGGTCGTGGAGCGAAAATACCGGGGCGAGCGTATGCGCCGGTATTCTGGAGGGTGACTCGCTCGGTGCGGAACTGAACGGCGGCGGCCGCGTGGTCGGCAAGTGGGGCGACGGCATCAGCCCCGACAAGACGGGCAGTGTGAGTCTGGATATTGCCAAAATGTGGGGCAGCAGCGGAACAAAAACGCTGAAATTCTTTGTCGGCACATGGAACAACGGCGCGGGCAGTGCGGTCGGCGCGGATTATCGCTACCGCATTGAAAACCTCTGCCTGAGCAGCAGCAAAGCGCCGGTTCCTGCCGGTCCGATCGTCGAGGACGGCAAGCTGTATGCGAATTTTGCCGACAAAGAGGGCTGGATCGAGAATTATTACGGCGGCAGCGGCGAGCAGGCGCTGACGGCTGACGGTCTGTGGGATATCTCCGACATGACGGCGGACGGCAAAGGGGCGACGCTCGTGCGCGCCGATGAGGTCGGCGGTCAGAGCGCCGGATTCCCGGCGTTTGCCGTATACAAGGTGACGACGGATCTTTCGCAGTACAATACGCTGTATTACGACTTTGTGACGGATTTTGCCGACAGCCGCATCGGTGTCAGCAATACGAAATCCATTTTTGCCGATAAATACGCCAACTACACGGGTACAGGCAAGACCGGCAAGCTGGATCTGACCGCGGCGTTCGGCAAGACCGGCGAGCAGGAGCTGTACATCTATTTCGGCGCATGGAATGCGGGTAAGGGCACCGGAGCCAAGATCAATTATCTCTATCTCGGCTTTGAGGAGATCCCGAAATATACCGTGACGGTCAACGCACAGGAGGGCGGCACGGCATCGGGCGGCGCGACGGTGGAGCGCGGCGACAGCGTGACGCTGACGGCGACGGCAGAGGAAAATTATGTATTCACCGGCTGGTATGCCGGCGAGACCAAGGTCAGCGACGAGGCGACCTACACCTTTGCGCCCGACGCCGACATCACGCTGACGGCGCACTTTGCATCGACTGTGGTCAAATACACGCTGACGGTCAACGCGCAGGAGGGCGGCACGGTCGACAATGTCAGCGGCACCTATGAAGCGGGAACGAAGGTCAAGCTGAAGGCCACGGCGGACGACACGCACCGCTTTGCCGGTTGGTATAAGGGTGAGCAGAAGATCGCCGACACGGCGGAATACAGCTATACCGTGTCCGAGACGGTGACGCTGACGGCGCACTTTACCGAAAAGCCCAAGGCGACGCCGGTCGACCCGAACCCGGATGAGGAGATCAGGATCTGGAACAGCTGCGACCTGTATGCGGAGTTTTTTGCCTTCGGGCAGGTCAATGATGTGCTCGGCTCGGATAACGACTTCTTTACCGAGGGCACCGGCTCTATGCGGTTTGTCCAGAACGGGCAGATGATGATCCAGTATGTGCCGGCAGAGAACTTCATTGACACGACGGGCTATAACACCTTTGTGTTCGATCTGTGGGTGGACGACCCCGAATTCTTCAAAAACTCCCTGGATCTGCGCGTGTCGCTGTCCAGCTCCAAGCTGAAGTCAGGACAGGCGGACGACTGTGCCCTGGTGTGGTGGAAGGCACTGCAGAATCTGAAAGCCGGCTGGAACCACATTGAGCTGAGCATGGAATCCCCCGACGCGCAGAATGTCAACTTCCGCGATCAGCCGACCTTTAATCCGAAAGATGTACGGTATCTGCGCATCTGGGCGGACGGTCAGTATGTCACGGATAAGGAGACCGAGCGGGTGTGGCGTATCGACCGGATCGGCTTCAAAAACAAGGCGACGGAGCCTGCCGAAAGGGACAATATGTGGCATTCCGGTGATGTCTACGCGGATTTCTTCGGCTTCGGCGACGCGGGAGATATTGCCGTCGGCAGCAGCACGGCGCAAAAGACCGAGGGCACCGGCTCCCTGTATGTGACGCAGAAGGGCAAAATGATGATGCAGGTCGTGCGCAAGTTTGACGCGACGGGCTATAACCGGCTGGTGTTTGATCTGTATGTGCCGGACAAGGATTTCTTTAAGCAGTCGACGGATAACCGCGTATCGCTGTCCAGCTCCAAGCTCGGCACCGGTCAGGCGGATGACTGCAGTCTGACGTGGTTTTTGTCGCGGATGGAGCTTACCGAGGGCTGGAACCATATCGTACTCGATATGGATCATCCCGATGCCCAGACGCTCAATTTCCGCGATCAGCCGACATATGCGCCTGCCGAGACGGGCTATCTGCGCATTTGGGCAGACGGCGCGAACGTGACCGATCAGGATAAAGAGCTGACCTGGTATCTTGATGATCTGCATTTTGAAAAAGCGGATACGGACACCTCTGACGAGGACAGCAGCAAAGCGGGGGAGGACAGCAGCGGGACGGGCAGCAGTGACGGCTCCGACAGCGCCGACAATCCCGCCACCGGCGCAGCGCTGCCGGTGGGCGCCGCCGCAGCCGCCGTGTTGGCTGCTGCCGCCGCGGTGGTCGGACGGAAACGCCGCAGCCGGTAAAAGGACAAGAGACTCCCTGAAAAGGAAACGGCAGGGACGGCATAGATATATATGCCGCCCCTGCCCGCGGTTTACGGAGGAAATGGCATGATACATACACATAAGGGTGCGCTGCGGGTGCTGGCAGTCTGGCTGGCGGCGGCGCTTTTACTGCTTTTGGCGGCAGGCTGCCGGAAAGAGCCGGAGATCAGCACAGAGGAGTCGGGCGCGATCTCCTCTGCCGGCGGAGAAAGCGGCGGCGAAACGGATGCGCCCGACAGCGGGACGGACAGCACGGACCCGGACAGCTCGGCAGGGCAGACGGGTCAGAGCGGCGGGACACAGAGCAAGCCGTCCTCGGGCGGACAGACCACGAAGCCGTCGTCCGATAAGCCGGCGCAGGTGCTGGCGACTGCTCTGTGGAGCGCCGATCCGAAAACGGCGGACAGCCATATCACCGCCAAAACAGCGGACGGCAGCTCACTGCGGAGCGGCACGATGGAGGGGCGCCCCTATCAGATGCTGGTCAACGGCAAGGCGGCGACAAAGGCGCTGCGGTTTACCTTTGACCGGACGTTTCTGAACGCGGCAAAGGGTAAGGAGCTGATCGTGCTGGTCGAGTGCTACGGCAATACGACCCGCAGCTTTTCCCTGCAATACACCTCGTCGAATCAGAAGGAGAAATATATCGGCACGGTGGAGACCTCCGTGGCGGCGCAGGGCATGTGGAGCGGCCGTGCCGTGCGGATCACCGATTTCGCCGAGGGCAGCGCCCTTGACGGCGCGCATCTGATCCTGTCCCTCGGAACGGGCATGTCCACCCTGAACGTGTCCGGTGTGCGGGTCGTGATCAAGGATAAGGAGGCGGCATATCCGCGCCTGATCTCCAACGCCTATGCCCGCACGCACGCCCTGGTCGCCGATGCCGACGTGACGTATTACGGCGCGATCGGCGACGGCAAGGCGGACGACACCGTGGCGTTTCAGACGGCGCTTGCCGCCGTCAAGGAAAAGGGCGGCGGCACGGTGTACGCGCCCGCCGGAACCTATAAGCTGACGCAGGGGCTGTATATTTCCGCCGGCGTGACATTGGAGGGCGACTTTACTGCGCCCGATAAGGGGGCAAAGGGTACCGTTTTGGCGGCATATACCCGTGATCTGAACGAAAATCCCAAGGAAGCGCCGCTTTTGCAGATGCATGAGGGCAGTGCCCTGATGAATCTGAACGTCTGGTATCCGAAGCAGACGCTTTCCGGGGGAAAAGCCACGCCGTATTCCTATACGGTGCGCATGGTGGGCGGTCAGCACGGCATCACCGTGGAAAACGTGTTTTTTGTCAACAGCTATGAGATCGCCCGCATGGGTGACGACATCAATGCGCTGGAGACGTTCCGCAATATCTATGGTACACCGCTGAAAACCGGACTGTACATGAATTACTGCATGGACATTGCCCGCTATGAGCAGGTGCGGTTTTCACCGGACTGGTGGCTTAGATCCGGGCTGTCCGGCACGCCGTCGGCAGCGGCGCTGAAGGCATGGCTGATCAAAAATGCCACGGCGATGGTGATCGAGCGCAACGACTGGTCGTATATTACCGATCTGTCGGTGGACGGCTATGCCTACGGCTTGGTGCTGCGCCGCTCCACGGCGAACACGGTGCAGGGCTCCAGCAACGGCGCTCTGTACGGGCTGAATATCAAAAACTGCAATGTCTGCCTGTTTGCGGACGGTATCGCCCCGTATACGCTGACGGCGTCCACGCTGTCCGCCTCGGGCGGCACCGATCCGACGGCGATCCAGATCACCGATACCGTATACGGGCTGTCCTGCGTGGATGTGCGGCTGGAGAGCAGCGGAAAATACGCGGTCGTGCTCGGCAACACCGGCAATATGACGTTCGAAAACTGTACATTTGCCATGACCGGCTCGGGGGCGCGGTATGCGCTCTATAACGAAAAAGGCTCTGTCTCGCTGACCGGCGTCAGCTTTTCCGGCGGCGGCAAGCACCTGTATATGGGTGTGGGCGCGGGAGAATGTAAGGTGATCGGTATGGCGGCATCCGCTTTCAAGGCGGATAACAAGGCGGACAGCAGCCGTCTGCGCTTCAGTCAGGGCGCAGACGAAAAAGCGGTGGCTGCCGTGAAGGCGCCATCCTATGCCGTCCGCACGGCAAAGCCCTCCGGCAAGGCGTTTATTGACCTGTCCTCCCGCGGCATACAGCCGATCCCCTTTGCGACAAAGCCGGAAAGCGGAAAGGACATCGGACCGACGCTGCAAAAGGCGATCGACGAGGTGGCAGCCAAGGGCGGCGGCGTGGTCTATGTGCCTGCCGGTCAGTATTATCTGAACACCGCCATCCGGGTGAAATCCGGCGTCGAGCTGCGCGGCTCCTGCTTTATGCCGCACCACACCGTCATTCCCGCCACCGCCTTCCTGACCGATTACGGCAAAAACAACGCCGACGGCACCGCGCTGTTTACTCTGGAGAAAAATGCGGGTCTGTGCGGCTTCACGGTGGATTATCACAAGATGTCGAAGGGGGTGACGCCCTATGCCTATACCGTCCGCGGAGCGGGCAGCGGCGTGTATGTGGTCAATGTGACCATGAGCGTGATCTATCAGGGCATTGATCTGACCGGCCGCTGCGACAGCCACTATGTGTCGGGTGTCGGCATCGGCGCGCTGAACACCGGCATCTCTGTCGGCGGCGGCAGCAAAAACGGCTTGGTGCGGGACGTGCAGGCGAATGTGCACTATATCACCGATACG
Organism: uncultured Eubacteriales bacterium; assembly: GCA_934667845.1. GTDB lineage: Bacteria > Bacillota > Clostridia > Oscillospirales > Acutalibacteraceae > HGM12789. The sequence goes on from CAKUMQ010000024.1 coordinate 28,573, forward strand.
CCGTTTTACAACCAGCTCGGCATGACGCAGAATGAGGTCATCGAGTATACCCATCAGAATCTGCGTTCGTTTGTGGTGTCGGATACCGCAAACGAAGTGATGATGAACAACTTTGTGTTCGGTGCCAAGCACGGTATTGCCGTTTTGGGGCAGGCGGACGTGTTTGTGCTCGGTCACGGCACGGATTCCGGCATCAAGTCCGCCTATATCAACGGCGGAAAGTCCGTGACATTTGTGAACACACAGCTTGTCAACCTCGGCTCGCAGACCCGTAATTATATCCTGCTCGACAGCGGATTTACGGGGACAGCCAGGTTTATCAATACCACCATGTGGGGGATCCCGACCGTGGCGGTCGTGGTGGAGAGCGGTACGCTGGAGCTGCGGGGCGGTACGTTCCAGAACAGCGGTCAGTATGCCGTCGCCCTGGGCAAGGGCAGCGCAACGGTCAGCTCCATGGTGTTTTATGACCGGCCGAACCGCGCGCATTTTTATACCGAGGCGAACAGCCGCAGGCTTTTGGCATACGGCAATGTGTTCACCTCTGACCGCCGGACGGAAAACGGCGGCGGCAGCTATTCGGGCAGCGATCTGGTATAGATCGGTGCCTGCATAAGAGAGGAAAAGAATCCTGTATGAGTATTCAACAAACCCATATGCTGTCCGAGGCGCGCACCGCCTCGTATACGGCGACGGTCTATCGGGCGAATGTCCGCGATTTCGGCGCGGTCGCCGACGGAAAGACCGACAGCACGCAGGCGTTTCAGGCGGCGATCGACGCCGTGGCAGAAAAAGGCGGCGGCGTGCTGTTTGTCCCGGCGGGACAGTATGCGTTTTTCGGGTCGCTCACGGTGCGGCAAAAGGTGCTGCTTGCGGGGGAATATGATGCGTCTGCCCCCGCGGGCGGGCCGCTCGGCACGGTGCTGTGCCTGTATGACCGCACCGCGAGCTTTCTCCGTCTGGACGTCAGCTCCGGGGTGCGCCATCTGGCGTTTTGGTATCCGGAGCAGTCGCTTGACGCGGTCATCCCCTATCCCGCTGCGATACAGCAGTGCGGAACGGAGATCGTGCTGGCGGAGGAGCTGCGGTTTATCAACGCCTACGAGGTGTTTGACTTTGCCGACCCCGCACATCCGAATTCCCTGCAGACCGTGCGCGGAATCACCGGCACGGTGCTGCACCGCTTTTTGAAGGTCGACCGCTCGTGGGATATTACACGGGTGGAGGATGTCCGGCTGTCGCCCGAATACTGGGCGGCATCCGGGCTGCCCGGCGCGCCAGGCCGGGAGGCGCTCGCCGGGTATACCCGCGCCCACGCGATCGGGATCGAGGCGGGGATGATCGACTGGTATTATTTCACCGACCTGACCTTTGTCGCGCTTGAACGCGGGCTGTACTGGAACGGCTCCAACAACGGTCAGCTTTTTGCGCTGACCATGGAGGACTGCACATACGGCATGGTGGCGGAAAAGACCAACGGCATCGGCTCGATGATGAACGCTTCGCGCATTGACGCGCGCCGCCATGCCCTGTGGTTTCCCGCACGCTATACCAGAGCGGTATACAGCTTTTCGGACTGCACCTTTTCCGGAGACGCGGGCGCGGTGCGCATGGACGGCGACGGCGCGCTGATGCTTTCCCGCTGCACGGTCATCGGCGGGGATGCGCCGGCAGTTACGCTTGCCGGCGGCACGGCGGCGCTGGCGGACTGCGCGCTGCACAGCAGTGCGGGCGCGCCGCTTGCGCTGGGCGGTGCCGTAAAGAAGGTGTATCTGACCGGAGAAGAGCTGCCGGACTATTCCGGCGAGGTTCCGCCCGGAACCGTCGTGACCGCGCCGCCGCTTGGCAGCGGCAAACGGTCGGCGTATCCGTCGTCGGCGGTATACGGCCGCCGCAGACTGCGTCCTGCCGGCCAAGCGCTGATCACCGTGCCGCCGGGAGAGGAAGATACTGACTGCGCGCCGCATCTGCAGCGGGCGATCAACGAGGCGGCAGAGGCGGGCGGCGGGACGGTTTGTCTGCTGCCCGGAAGCTATCGGGTCGATTCGCCGGTGACGGTCAAAAGCGGCGTTGAGCTGCGCGGCGGCGTGGATGTGCCGGTGCTGCACGGCCATGTAACCTGGCTGTCGGTATACGGGCTGACGGCGGACAGCGCGCCCGCGTTTATATTGGAGCCGCACAGCGGCATCGTCGGGCTGAGCCTGATCGGCAGGACAGACCGCCTGCCTGCCGTGTCGCCGCGCGCGCCGCTCATACAGGGGCGCGGCGAAGGGGTCTATGTGGTGAATACCACGCTGCAGAACGGGTGGACGGCGCTGGATCTCGGCAGCTACTGCTGTGACCGCGCCTATGTGGACAGCGTGAATATCGGGACGCTGCATGAGGGTATCCGGGTCGGAAACAGCCGCGGCGTGGTGATCCGGGATGTGCAGATGAACAACAACTCTGCGCTGACGCCGCTGGTCTCGCCGGAATGTGACGACGCTGCCCTGCGGCACTATCTGGCGACGCAGGTGACGGCTTTCTCGGCGGAAAACGCGGAGGTGTGCCTGTATAACTGCTTCTGCTACGGCGCGGATGTGGGACTGCGCCTTTCAGACGGGGCGCGGGTGTTTGCCACCGGTCTCGGCGTGGATAACGGCCGCCATGTGATCGAGGCGCACGGCGACGCGCAGGCGCAGCTGTGTGGGACGGAGTCGACCTGCATCAACGGCGATGACCGCTGCGTGATCTGTACCGGCAGCGACTTTACCGGTCGGCTGACACTGCGCGGGATCTCCAGCTGGGGCGACTATCAGACGTGGATGAAAGCGGGCGGCGGCACCGTCGAAGCGGAAAACGTGATGGTGCTTGCCATAGATTCGCCGCGGCTGCTTCAGACGGGCGGCGACGTGACGCTTCGGAATCTGCGGTTCTGGCCGCTGCGTGAAGAGGAAACAGGGACGTTTATCACCGACACGCCGCAGGCACTGCATTGCGGAGCGGAGCTTTTGTAAGTTGATGGAAGAAATTTACAGGGAAATATTCCATTGACGAATACGCCCCGCTTTGCTATCCTTGTAGCCGATTCGACCGAGAAGGAGGGGCAGTATTGAGTCAGAAAAAAGAACCGTGGATCCGCGAACGCGAGGCGACGGTCTGCCTTTGGAAGCCCGATCAGACAAGAGGGTATATCAGCAATATGACGGCGTCGCTTCTGACGGATTTTTTGTGCTTTTCCCGCCGCCAGCTTGAGGAATATGTGAAAATGATCCGCCTGTGCGGGTTTACGGGAATACAGGTGACGGATATTTGCAGCGCCTGGCGTGCCTGCGGCTCATGGGAGCGGGTGCACGATCAGTTCAAGGATCTTGCCGATATCCTGCATCGCGAGGGGATGAGCTTTACCCTTTGGGTATGGGCGGCGGAATTTTCCGATTACGGCTGGCATGACGACGACGTTGTGTACAGCGCCGCAGACCCCGATACAGCCCCCTGCGATGATCCGCGCGTGGTGGCGGCGTTTGACAAATATTACGACATCTATGCGGATATGGCGCCCTATGCCGACCGCCTGATCGCCCACTTTTTCGATCCCGGCCATCTGACAGATACCCGCAGCGTGCTGTTTTTTGCCCGGCGGCTGTTTGAACGGTTCCGCCGGGTCAATCCGTCTGTTCGTCTGGGCATCGACACATGGGCGGCAGCCGACGATTTTCCCGATCAGCTCGTGGAAGCGGGCTTTACGGATGTGATGCTGATGGAGCTGCCCTTCCTGCCCACCTGGGGCGTGGGCGACAAGCGGGCGCGGTATCGCAGCCGCGTGAAGGCGCTCGGCTGCGAGCTGGGGTCGTGGGGATGGTACACCTGCGAATATGAGACGGATCAGGGGCCGTTTATGAGCGTCAACGACCGCGTGATCGCCGATGTATACCGCAAGACGCGGGAGCAGGGCGACCGGATCATGGTGCCGTCCTATTGGAGCGAGATGGATGCCTATCATGTGGTCAATTTTTTCTCGCTGTATGTTGCGGGGCATTTGCTCATAGACCCCGAAAGCGATACCGATGCTCTTTTGGCGGACGCGGCGCGTCTGGCGGCGGGAGAAAAGGGCGCGCGGGATCTGCTCTTTATTCTGGAGCTGATCCGCGATGCCCGCAGCGGCGACAGCTTTTCCGCGTTTTGGTGGAATGAACCGCAGTATGTGCTGCTTTGTGCCGACCATGCGGATATTTTGGCCCGGTCGGATGAGGCGATAGCGCGGCTTTCGGCACTGATCGACGGGGCGGACGGGACAAACGATGCCCACCTGCCGATCCCGGTCAGGAGCCTGTACCGGCTGATGCTGCCTCAGCTGCATCAGATCCGCCAGTATGCCGACTTTTCCGTGCAGCTTGCGGCGGCAAAGCGGGCAAAGGAGGCGGGAGAGACCAAGGCGCAGCTGCAGGCACGGGTGGACGTGCTGCCGTTCTCCGTTCCCGAGTACAACAATATCATCGGTCTGTGGGGACTCCCCGAAACACGCGCGGCATACCGCTGCATGGAGGAATTCTGCCGGGAAAACGGACTTGCCATGCCGGACGATCCCGCCCTGCGCTATGTGCAGAAGCGCCGCATCTATGACCACGCCTGCGTATACCAGCGGGGCAAAAAGGAGCCGCTTTGGCTTTGGCCGCTGTTTTATGAGGGCGGTGTGGCATTCGGCGCGGAGAGAACGCGCGAACTGGTCGAGGAGCTTTGCCGCGAAGGGGTGTTTATGCACCGGGCGGAGGACGATTTTGTTGCGCTGAAAAACTGGCAGAGCTTCGCCTTTGATTTTCAGATCTGAACCCTGTTTTGAGGTGAATTGGTAATGAAAAGCTATCAGTTAAACGGTACGGTGCTGGAGCTTGACGAGCAGACCGGCGCCATTGTCTCCCTGCGGCATCCGGGCTGCGGAGAAATTATGAAAAACGGCGGCGGGCTTGTTGATCTCTCGTGGCCGGTGCATTTGGATTATGAGGCGCTGCGGGCAGATCCGTGCGGGAAATACTTCCAAAAGGCGCCGACCATTGAGGGCGACGACCGCAGCGTTACGCTGACGTGGGACGGACTGCCGCAGAATACGGCGACACCGGAGCTTCCCGCGCTTGCGGGGCGTATTTGGGCGCGGGTCACACTGACTGCCTGTGAGGACGGCAGGTCGATCGCCCTGCGGTGCCGCGTCAAAAACCGTTCGGCAACGCCGGTCGCCCAGATCCTGTTCCCCGATCTGCGCGGGCTGCAGCCCATTGCGGGAGAGGAGCATACGCGGTTTACCACGATGATGTTCCACAGCCTGCCGTTTGTGGAGCAAAGGAGCACCCCGGAAACGCGGGAGAGATTCTACGGCGAAAATGTGACCGTGGCGGGGCAGTTTTATAAGCCCGCCGGCATGTTTCCCGTGGAGAGCGACAAGGCCATGTGCGGGCGCTGGTTTGATTTCGGCGGGCTGTCCGGCGGACTGTCGCTCTACCGCTGCCAGTGGGGGTGGGGACCGGAGAATCCGAACACCATGGGGGCGAACGATACCTGCTGGGTCAAGCTGGATCATGAGAGCCGCTCACTGCGCATCGCGAATCTGGTCTATCTGGATCTGAAGCAGGGGGAGGAATACGACAGCGGCGACTATGTGCTGACCCCTCATGCGGGCGGCTGGGTGCAGGGTGCCGCGCCCTATCGCGACTGGGTGCGGGCGCACCAAAAACGCGCGGTGCCGGTGCCGCGCGCCATGAAGGAGAAATTCGGCTTCCGCACCGTGTGGATGTGTACGGGATACCCGAAGGATCCCGATGACATCACATGGCGCTATACCGATATCCCGAAGATCGCCGCGGATATGGCGGAGCACGGCATTTACAGCCTGAATCTGTGGGGCAGCTTTGACTCCGACGGGTATTTCCCTGTTAACGAGGAATCCTGGTGGAAGGAGCTGGGCGGCTTTGACGGCTATGTGCAAAGCGTGAAACGGGCAAACGACATGGGCGTTGAGGTCTATCCGCTCGTATCGTGGGTGCAGATCTGGAAACGCGGCTGCGAGCGGCAGGGGCTGACCCCGAATGCCTCCTGGGCGGAAACGCTCAAGGCGGTGCCGGTGTTCCGCGCGCCGTATATGCAGGCGTGGAGCAGCTATGATTTCCGTGATTTTTCTCAGCCGTGGTGGTATCAGGGCGTGCTGGATTCCCTGCGCTTTTTGCGGGATCATGCCCTGTCGCCGAATGTTTGCTGGGATCAGTACCTGCTTGCCGATCATGACGACACGCTGCACGATCTGTTTAAGGAATACCGCGAGGAGACCTATCCGCTCTATCCCGATGCGCATTTCAGCGGCGAATCGACATTCTTCTTTGAGTCGGAAATGGATATCTGCGATTCCACATGGGACTGGATGTGGTGGAAGCCGCATGATGACTGGCGGCCGATGCGCTATCTGGCGGAGTCGATGCGCCCGAATATGAACGTCGATTCCTCCACGCGGCACCTGAAATATATTTTCATGGACGACCTGATGGCGAATATTTACCCGAGCCGCCCGGGGCAGCTTAACGGCTCGGCGCTTATCGCCGACTACCCGGGGTTTTCCGCGACACTTAAGGATCTTACCGCGCTGCGCAGGGCGTATCTTCCCTATTTTGCGGACGGAGAAATGCTCGGCGACTGCGTGTTGTCGGAGGACTGTGCGCAAGCGCGCGTGACCGGCTACCGCTATGCCGACAGCGCGGCGGTGTTTGCCGTGAAGGAGGATGACGGCGATGCGGTGCTGAAATGCGACCTGACGCCGTTTATCGGCGAAAAGGCGGTGCGTGTGACGGTGCGGGATCAGAAAAACCGGGATCTGTTTGCCTTTGACGGTGATGCGGCGTGCAGCGTGACCCTCACAGGGGAAAGGGAAATGCTGTTTGTGATCGAGTTTACACCCAGGTCCGTATAAACACAGAATAAAAAAGGAGCGGCTTTCCGACGGAGAGAGCCGCTCCTTTTTGCGCAGGGGCTTGAACGGGTCATTGTCCCGCGCTATACCTGACCGTGTCAGAGAAAATAGGCGGAAGCGGGTCGGAGGGGAAAACGCTTCTGTACATTTTCGGGAAATGATGGTATACTTATAGGAGGGAAAGCAACAATGGACTATCTATCGGAAGTGATGACGGCGGCTATATGGGGAAAACAGCCGCCGGAAGCCCCTGTATGGAATCAATGGGTGCATAAAAGCAGGGGGATCACGCATTGTGAAACGTGTCTGTCTCTGCATGGGCGGTGGTTTCTGCGGGAAAAGACGCCACAGTGGCCGCACCATGCCTACTGCCACTGTGAGCTGGAGAACGTGCCGTACAGCGATGTGCTGAAACAGTGTCAGGCGGTGTGTGCCTATGCGAAAATCGACCCCTATTTTTTCAATCCCGAAAAAGCGTATTCTCACGGCAAGGAAAGGCTGCTTGCGGAATGGGGATATGTGATCACAGACGCTGCGTGGATGCAGCAGGAGTTTGAACGGCAGGGGCTGGAAAAGTATATTAACGGCGATTATACATTAGGCAGGCTGAACGAAAGAGGACAGCGGATCAGCATCCGCGTGGAGATCCCGCGGAAAGATCAGGCAGGTACGGTGAGCTTTATCACGGGATGGATGGTTCATCCCAACGGAGAGATCCGTTTAACTACACCATATGGAGGAGAATAACATGAAAGAGATGGATCCGGTGCGCGTCACGGCGGAGAAAGAGAAATACGCCAGAGAGGGCGTCCACAAGGGGATGGAGGGATTTATCTGCCATGATGACAATACCAACGGAAAATGGTTGGTCAATTTTCCGCAGTATGGTGCCAAAGAGGATATTGCCGAGATCTGTATTCACGAGGACGACCTGGAGGTGATCCCGGTCATGCGCGCCAAGGAAAACGAGCGCATCAAAGCGGAATGGGAGAAAAAGGAGGGAAAAACAACATGAAAGAAATGGATCCGGTACGCGTCACTTTGGAGAAAGAGAAATACGCCAGAGAGGGCGTCCACAAGGGGATGGAGGGGTTTATCTGCCTTGACGACAATACCAACGGGAAATGGCTGGTCAATTTTCCGCAGTATGGTGCCAAAGAGGATATTGCCGAGATCTGTATTCACGAGGACGACCTGGAGGTGATC
>CAKUMQ010000025.1 GCA_934667845.1 uncultured Eubacteriales bacterium
CCGCAGGCGCGGTCACACAGCCGCACAGGGCGCAAAGCAGCGCAAGCGAGAGCAAAAGGGCGATAAAGCGTGAATATTTCATGATAGATCCCTCTCTAAAAACTATTCATCTTCTTCCGGCAAAAGTGCCGGATCAAGCTCCGGTGCGGCACCGGAGCCTTCGGCGGTATCCTCGACGGGGGGAGTCTCTTCAGACGTTTCTGCGGCAGAGCTTTCGTCCAAAGGCGGATTCTCCGCAGCAGACTCTTCGGCAGAGATTTCCTCGGAAGTAAGACTCTCCGTTGTCCCGGTTTCCGCCGAGGATTCCTCGACGGTCGGCTCATCGGCTGCAGGGGCAGACGGTGTCAGCTGTTCTTCCGGCTCAGATGCCGCATTGGTTTCCTCCGGATTCGAGGCATCCCACGGCTCAATTATATGTCCCCTATATCCGCAAGCGGTACAATATGGTTTTCCGTTGTACGCATGTTGTTCAAGCGCGCTATGAGCATCCGCATCACATTTCGTGCAGAATTTTGCGTGAGCATATCCATTCACACTCTTGTAATCTGTATAAGTGTGTGTATGCTTGCCCTTGTGGCTGTACCGAATAGAGGTATACTGCCTGGCAAATTCGGCATAGGTGAGGAATTGATACGTGATATCGCAAACTCCGGAGTGATTGGCATCGTAGATTTGAACACCCGTGCTGTTATAGTGCGCAATGATCAACGAATGTTCATGGGTATTTGCCTGTATTGCACGGATGTGTCCGCCGTACCCTACATTGTTTTGAATATACGTTTTCAACGGAGAGAGGTTATCGGCACTGTATGCAGGACATTCCCTTGCCGTAACATGATCATCCGACAGACGTATTCCCCCAAAGCTGCGGGCATAGATTTCCCGGGCAAATGCCATGCACTGGCTGCCGCCCCAAAACGAAATGCAGGAAGTATGATTGCCCTTTTTGCAGGCGTTCCCATTCTTTGTATAGTATTCTATATCCGCATAATCGCTGAACGGGAAATGGGCAGAATAGCTGGCATACTGCGTTTTCTCCACAATGATCCACATCTGATGGCGCTTGTCGTCGTTGTTGCCGGTGCTTTTTGTTTTGGCAACCACATTGCCCGCCGTATTGGCGCCGGTGCCCGTCCAGGTGCCGTTTCCGTTGCCGTTGGCGGTCAGATAGAGCGAATTTTTGGAGGTCGGACGGATATAGAACAGATTGTGACCGACCGTGTCGATCTGGAACCGCTGTGACGCGGCATCGGCACTTGACGCGGTCTTGATCACGGCATTGCCGCCGTTTGCGGGTGCGCTGCCGCTGCGGGCGATATGCAGCACGCGGCCGCTGCCGTTGCTGCTGCAGACCGGATAAATTTTGTAGCAGCTCTCGGCGGAGACCCAGCGGATAATGAAATCCTGCGTAGTGGTGCCGTCACCGGTGTACTGGTTGACATTGATATTGTCCTGATCTCTGCCGCCGGTGACGTTCAGATATTTCCCGCTGCCGAGATTGACGATGCGATAGACCCTGCCGCTGGTGATATCGGCGTTTTCTGTGGCGGCGCTCGCGGAGGGGGAGAAAACTGCCAAAGAGCCGACACACAGGGCGGCAGCAAGCACACTGCCGAGGCGGGCGATCAGACGGCGTGAACGGATGACTGATTTTGCTGACATGTTTCATTTCTCCTTTGCATTTTATTTTCAGACACGCGAGGGCAGCTCACTTCTGCACGGGAATCACCACTTTCTGTCAGAAATAAGGGAAATATTCCCTATTTGACAACATCAGTATACACAATTTATTCATATAAGTCAACTACTTTTATATAATCTAATGATTTACTTTTGTACGCGTAAAATTCACCCGGCTATATGCCTTATCTATATTTTCAGTATAGCGAACAAACCGCGCGCCGTCAAGCAAGGTTACAAAACTGTAACCTAAAAATTTTCCCAGGTTACAAAATTGTAACCTTTCGGGGCAAAACCGCCAAAATCCCGGCGGCGGATTGGCCATGGTGTACAATTGCGCGCCGCTGCCGTGCGGAACAAGAAAAGGGGTTGTGCTGCGGGCGGGAATATGGTATACTATCTTTATCTATATGTCGAAACGGAAAGGATGCTGCAAAATCCATGTCTACCAAGGAACTTGCCAAGCAGTACGAGCCGCGCGAGGTGGAGGACCGCATCTATGCCTTCTGGCAGGATAACGGCTATTTCCACGCGCAGGTGAGTGATAAACCGCCCTACACGATCGTGATGCCGCCCCCGAATATCACGGGACAGCTCCACATGGGGCATGCGCTCGACAACACGCTGCAGGATATCCTGATCCGCTGGCGGCGGATGCAGGGCTATGAGGCGCTGTGGATCCCCGGAACGGATCACGCGTCCATCGCGACCGAGGCGAAGGTCGTGGAGGCGCTGAAAAAAGAGGGACTGTCCAAGGAGTCGCTCGGGCGGGAAAAATTCCTGGAGCGCGTCTGGCAGTGGCGCGAGACCTACGGCAACCGCATCACGACACAGCTGCGCCGCATGGGCTCCTCCTGCGACTGGGAGCGGGAGCGGTTCACGATGGACGAGGGCTGCTCAAAGGCGGTGCGCGAGGTGTTCGTGCGGCTGTATGAGAAAAAGCTCATCTACCGCGGCGAGCGCATCATCAACTGGTGCCCGCACTGCCTGACCTCCATCTCCGACGCCGAGGTGGAATTTGAAGAGAAAAACGGCACGTTTTATCATCTGCGGTATCCCGTCGTCGGCACCGACCGCTTTCTGGAGCTGGCGACGACCCGCCCCGAGACGCTGCTCGGCGATACCGCCGTGGCGGTGCATCCCGACGACGAGCGGTATCGCAATCTCGTCGGCAAGACGCTGCTTCTGCCGCTCGTGGGACGCGAGATCCCGGTCATTGCGGATACCTATGTCGAGCCGGAGTTCGGCACGGGCGTCGTGAAGATCACGCCGGCGCACGACCCGAACGATTTCGAGGTCGGTCTCCGTCATCAGCTGCCGGTCATCACGGTCACGACCGAGGACGGGCATATGGCGGACAACGCCGGAAAATATGCCGGCATGACGCTGGACGAGTGCCGCAAGGCTATCGTTGAAGATCTCGAGGCGGGCGGCTTCCTGGTCGGCACCGAGCCGCTGACCCACAACGTCGGCACCTGCTACCGCTGCCACACCGTGATCGAGCCGCGGGTGTCCAAGCAGTGGTTTGTGAAGATGGCGCCGCTGGCCGCCCCTGCAATCGAGGCGGTCAAAAGCGGCGAGACGAAATTTGTTCCCGAGCGGTTTGAAAAGGTGTATTTCCACTGGATGGAGAACATCCGCGACTGGTGCATTTCCCGCCAGCTCTGGTGGGGCCACCGCATCCCGGCGTGGTACTGCGCCGACTGCGGCGAGACCGTGGTCAGCCGCGAGACGCCGACCGTCTGCCCGCACTGCGGCGGCAGGACGCTTACGCAGGATCCCGACACGCTCGACACCTGGTTCTCCTCCGCCCTGTGGCCGTTTTCGACGCTCGGCTGGCCGGAGCAGACGCCGGAGCTTAAAAAATTCTACCCGACCAGCACGCTTGTGACCGGCTATGACATCATCTTCTTCTGGGTCGCGCGCATGATCTTCTCCGGCATCGAGCATATGGGCAGGGCGCCGTTTGACACCGTGTTCATCCACGGCATCGTCCGCGACGCCCAGGGGCGGAAAATGTCGAAATCGCTCGGCAACGGCATCGACCCGCTGGAGATCATCGACAGCTACGGCGCGGATGCGCTGCGCTTTATGCTCGCGACGGGCAACAGCCCCGGCAACGACATGCGCTTTATCCGCGAAAAGGTGGAGGCCTCCCGCAACTTTGCCAACAAGCTGTGGAACGCCGCCCGCTTTATCCGCATGAATCTGGACGGCAAGGACATCGCGCCCGGGCTGCCCGAGACGCTGGAGCTTGAGGACAAGTGGATCCTGTCCAAATGCAACACGCTGGCGAAGGAGGTCACGGAAAACCTCGAAAAATTCGAGCTGGGCATCGCGGTGCAGAAGCTCTATGACTTCATCTGGGACTGCTTCTGCGACTGGTATATCGAGCTGTGCAAGACCCGCCTTGCGGGCGACGGCGCCGAAAATGCCTGCCGCGTGCTCGTGGCGGTCATGACGGATATGCTCGCGTTTCTGCATCCGTTCATGCCCTTTATCACCGAGGAGATCTGGCAGGCGCTGCCCCACACGGGCGAAACGCTGATGCGCGCGCCGTGGCCGGCGTATGATCCCGCCCGCGCCTTCCCCGCCGAGGAGAAGGAGATGGAGCGAATCATGGAGGCCATCCGCGGCATCCGCAACCGCCGCGCCGAGATGAACGTGCCGCCCTCCCGCAAGGCGGAGCTGTTTATCGAGACGCCGTTTGCCGACACCTTCCGCGCGGGCGAGCGCTTTATGCAGAAGCTCGCCTCCGCCTCCGCCGTGCAGGTGGGCGACCACTTTGACCTCGCGGGCGCGGTCAGCATCGTGACGCCCGACGCCACGGTGAAGATCCCGCTTGACGAGCTGGTGGACCGCGACGCCGAGCGGGCGCGCCTGCAAAAGGAGCGCGCCGCCGTCGAAAAGCAGCTGGAGGGCGCGCTGGCGCGGCTGAACAATAAGGCGTTTACCGATAAGGCGCCGGAGCAGGTCGTGGCGACCGCCCGCGAAAATGCCGCCCGGCTGCAGGAAAAGCTCACGCAGCTTGAGCGGAGCATGGCGCTGTTTGACTGACCCGCCCGCCGCGGAGAAGGAGGAGTGACCCCGTGACACGAAAACGAGCCGCAAGGCTTTGCGGCATCCTCGCCGCAGCCGCCGCGGTGCTGACCGCCGCGGTGCTGCCGGTCTCGGCTGCCATGCCGCTCGGCTACAGCAAGCACACCCTTTCCGTCGTGACCGCGCCGGGAAAAAGCTCAAAATATGTCGAGTTTTACAAGGGTGGCAAGCAGCAGTCCTCGTCCGCTCTGACGTGGGTCGATGACCCCGTCCGCGGCAAGGTTCTGTCCCTGTCGGGCGAAAATGAATATGTGCAGGTTGTCTCCGACCCGCTGCCGCTGATGAAGAGCACGTTCACCGCGTGGGTCAACTGGACGCAGCAGGGTGAGGACGAGCCGGTGCTGTTTTCCATGTCGAGCCGCATCACGGACGACCGGCTGACGCTGTCTCTGCGCCACCGGGACGACGGGCGCGGCATCGACGGGGTGTATCTGCGCTTTTATCATGTGGACGACACGCTGATCGAGTGGTATAATCCCGTGTCCGACGGCGTATCCTATGCCATCCCCGAAAATGAGTGGCACCACCTCGCACTGACGGTGGACGGCCGGTATTTCCGCCTGTATGTTGACGGGCGGCTGTGGTTTGAGAAGATGCTGATCATGGGACTGGTCGAGATGCGCGCCAACCGGCTGTATTTCGGCACGACCGGCGAGGAAAACGCCCCGACGCTCAAGGCAAAACTCGCCGACGTGCGGCTGTATGACAGCGCCATGTCGGCGGCGCAGGTCGCCCGCGCGATGGAGACGGGGCAGAATCCGTTTGACTCGTCCCAGACCGCGACCGCGGCATCCACGACGCTGTATCATCCGACGGCACCGGCGACGACCGCCGCGACTGCCGCCCCGACGAAAGCGGCGGAGGGTCCCATCGTCATCGGCGGCTTCCCGCTGACCACGCTGCTGATCATGGGCGGCATCGTGGTGGTGTTCATCCTGCTGTCCGTTATCCTGAGCCGCAGGGGAAAGCGAGGGGATCGGCAATGAGCAAACGGTTTCTCCGCCTGTTTTCGCTGCTCTGCGTATGCGCCCTGTGGCTGACCGCGCTGACCCTGCCCGCCTCCGCCGAGGCGGCGCGGCGGGAGCTGACGCTGTCGCTCGAGGTGCGGGAGGAGGCGTCGCTGTCGCGCGACGGCACGACCCCCGCCTTTTGGGAGTGGCCTGCGCTCACCGCCGGTCAGTCGCTGACCGGCGGCACGCTCACGCTGCGCAACACCACCGCCTATACCGTGCAGTTTGCGCTCGACCGCGTGGTGCTGCCCTATGACGACACGGCGGTGCTCGACTACCTAAACGCCGTGACGCTGACCCTGTCCCGCGATGGCGAGGTGCTGTTTTCCGACCGCTTTGTGCGGCTCGCGGACTTCTCCTGCGACCTCGGCACGTTCAAAACGGACGAGTCGGTGACGCTGACGGTCGATATGTCCTGCGCCTTCGCCTACACCGGCACCCAGACGGCGGTGCACACCCCCGTCGAGTGGCGCTTTTCCGCCAAAACGGCGGGAGCGGACGAACCCGTTGTCCCCGAGGTCTCCCGCCCGCTGCTTGCCGTCGGACTGGGCTGCGGCGCCGCGCTGCTCGTCGGCATATGCCTGCTTTGTCGGTTTATGCCGCGCAAAAAGCGGGAGCAGCCGCCGGTCTGACGCACACGCCCCTGCTCCCCCTGCAAAATTGCAGGAAGCCGGAACGAAACGGTCATTTTCGCGGCGCTTTGCCGCGTCCCTTTGCGGGGAACCGGAGAAATTTGCAGAAAATTCGAAATTTTTCCGCAAATTCCGCGGCAGACCCGTTGACAAGTGAAAAAAGCAGTGGTATACTGCGTGTATTCTGTAGATCTCAAGAGATAGAGGCGCGGCGTTCATCAGTCGCTCCGGCAGTGCGGGACGGTTCTCCCGCCGGAGCAAAAGGGGACGCCGCCGAAGCCCCCGCCGGCTGACCGGGCCGCGGCGGCTGGGCCGGCGGAGAATATCCGCCGGACTGTCACAAAGTCCTTCGGCTTTGTGGAGCGCTATCGCCCGGCAGATTTGTTCGGTTTTTCCGCCGTATGCCGCAAGCGAACGCTCGTGTTCCCTTGCGGTTTATTTTTTGCGGAAAGGGAGAACGAATCATGAAGAGAGCAAAGATCCTGTGCCTGCTCGGCCTGCTTTTGCTGGCGCTGCTTTTCGGCGGCGTGTGCGCGGCGGCGGAGACGCCCGACCTCGCCGATGCGGCGGGCGCGGCGGAATACTTAGACGGCTATGCCGACAACGTCGGCACCGACCCGGATTTTGATCAAAACGTCACGACGGCGATCGGCACGATGCAGAAGGACGTGGGCGCCTATGCGACGGCGCTTGCGCTGCTGCCGCCGATCATCGCGATCGTGCTGGCGCTGATCACCAAGGAGGTCTATTCCTCGCTGTTCGTCGGCATCCTGTCCGGCGCACTGTTGTATGCGGGCTTCAACCCGTGGCACACCGTGACCGGCACGTTCGACGTCATGATCGGCAAGCTCAGCGACAGCTGGAACGTCGGCATCCTGATCTTCCTCGTCGTGCTGGGCATGATGGTGGCGCTGATCAACCGCGCGGGCGGCTCGGCGGCATACGGGCGCTGGGCCTCTGCCCACATCCGCACCAAGACCGGCGCGCTGCTCTCGACGATCGCGCTCGGCGTGCTGATCTTCATCGACGACTATTTCAACTGCCTCACCGTCGGCTCGGTCATGCGCCCGGTCACGGATAAGCACGGCATTTCCCGGGCAAAGCTCGCATACATTATTGACGCGACGGCGGCGCCCGTCTGCATCATCGCCCCGATCTCCTCGTGGGCGGCGGCGGTGTCCAGCGTCGCGCCGGAGGGCGAGGGACTGACGCTGTTCATCCGCTCCATCCCCTATAACCTCTATGCGCTGCTGACCATCGGCATGATGCTGCTGTGCGCCGTGATGCGTGTAGACTTCGGCAAAATGCGCATCCATGAGCAAAACGCCGAGGCGGGCGACCTGTTCACGACCGACGAACGCCCCTATGCCGACAAGCAGGCGCCGGAGGACAACGGCCGCGGCCATGTGTTCGACCTCATCCTGCCGATCGCGGTGCTGATCGTCTGCTGTGTCGGCACCATGATCTACACCGGCGGCTTTTTTGACTCCGCCTCGTCCGCGTATCTGGACTTCGTGACCGCCTTCAGCGGCTCGGATGCCTCGACCGGACTGGTGCTCGGCTCGTTTCTGGCGCTGATCTTCACCTTCCTGCTGTTTGTCCCCCGCCGCGTTGTGACATTCAAGCAGTTTTCGGGCGCACTGTGCGACGGCTTCAAGGCGATGGTGCCCGCGATCCTGATCCTGACGTTTGCGTGGACGCTGTCCGGCGTGACCAATAACCTCGGCGCCAAGGTGTATGTGGCGGAGGTCGTGCGCCATGCCGCGGGCGGTCTTGCCAACTTCCTGCCCGCCATCGTATTCCTGATCGCGGTCGGTCTGGCGTTTGCCACCGGCACCTCGTGGGGTACGTTCGGCGTGCTGCTGCCCATCGTCTGCTCCATCTTCCCGAGCGGAGAGCTGATGGTCATTGCCGTGTCCGCCTGCCTTGCGGGCGCCGTGTGCGGCGACCACTGCTCGCCGATTTCGGACACCACCATCATGGCCTCCACCGGCGCGCAGTGCGACCACATCGCGCATGTCAGCACCCAGCTGCCCTATGCGCTGACGGTCGCCGCCGTGTCGTTTGTCGGCTATATCCTCGCGGGCTTTGTCCAGAATGTATTCGTGGTGCTGCCCGTGTCGTTTGTGCTGTTGTTCGCGGTGCTGTTTGGCATCCGCATGCTGCAGAAAAAGCGCGCCTGACCCCCAAAAGCGGAGCGCCGGCGCGTGAAATATGAAACAGGGAGGTATTCCTATGGAAAAAAGTAAACTCGGGATCCGCCTTTGGGTCTATGCCGCGCTGGCGTTTGTGCTGGCGGCGCTCGGCCAGACGCTGCTGTGCGGGCTGCTGTGCGGCCTCGCGGTCGTCGCGGAGAAGAACCGCTGGCTCAACCGCCAGATGATCCAGGCATTTGCGCTGATCCTGGCGTCCGCCGCCATAAGCACCGTGCTCGGCCTGCTCAACCCGATCAACTCGATCCCGTTTGTCGGTCTGGTGTTCTCGAAGATCGTCAGCACGGTGAACAGCCTGATCGACCTGCTCGTGATCGTGCTGGCTGTCGTGGGCATCCTGAACGTCGCGCGCGGCAAGGACGCCGGTATCCCGGTGCTGTCCGGCATGGCGGAAAAGCTGTGCGAGCCGGAGGAAGCGCCCGCCGCTCCTGTCACTCCCGCGGCAGCTGCCCCTGCGGCTGACGCCGCCGCACCCGCTGCCCCGACCGACCCGCAGCAATAATTTTTCAGTCACACAGCAAAAACGCTTCCGTTCCCGCGAGGGGAACGGAAGCATTTTTTTATCCCGGTGAGCGCGCCCCGCTTTCCGTGCGGCGCACGCGGTGCTCAGGGCGTGTGCACCGTACCGGCGAAGCGAACGATGCCGTCCTTGCCGCAGACCGCAAACAGAAACGGGCGGTCAAGCGTGAACGTGATCTTCTGCACGGGGGGATTTGCGCCCGCATAGGCGAGGTAGGACAGCGACGCCGCCGATACGCCGGTCTCGTCCGCCGCAACACGCACCGACTGCGATGCCACCGACAGATGGAGCGAGCGGTCGCCGGTGAGCGGAGAAAAATCCGCCTTGGCTCTGTCCGCCACGTCGCCCGCGCCGAGCTTTTGCAGCACGGGGATCAGCTCCTGCCTGGCGCTCACGTCAAAGCGCGGCACAGCCAGCTCGACCTCGGCATTGACGGTCTCCGCCTCGCCGCAGAGCAGCGAGAGCAGCGCCGCATCGTCCGCAATGTCCTCGGGCGACACCCCCTCCTGCGGCAGGATCAGCCACATTTTTCCGATGCCGCTGTAGCCCTCGACCAGCTCGAGCGAGACCGCCGAAAAGCGCCCGCCCGCATAATACGGGCATTGCGCCCGGCTGCGGCGGAGAAACGGCACGGTGCAGTCGCCGCCGTCAGCGTGGAATACGCCGTCGCGGGTGTCCTTTTTGTCGAATTTTGTATTCCACATCGCCTGATAGGACAGGGTGCTGCACAAAGCGAGCGACGTGCCGCCGTCAAATTTCGGCGCATCGGCGGTGCCGAGCAGTCCGCCCGTGGACTGGGAAAGCCAGTCGGCAAACAGCGCGTTATACGCCGCCGAGCCCATGTCGCCGGAAAACACCGAGGCGTGATAGCTGCCCGCCAGCCGGTCGACCGTGTCCGCACGAAAACCGGCGGACAGGGGCAGCCAGAGCGACACGGCGGGCACACAGTGATAATTGCTTCCCGCGCGGGTCTGCGTATCCCACAGCGCCGTGACCGTCTGCCGCAGCGCCGCGGTATCCGCGCAGCCGAGCAGCTGCAGCAGCTGTGCGCGGCTGCTGCCGTCCGCCGTCTCCGCCAGCATGGCGAGCGAGAGATAGAGATCCTGCGGCGAGCAGGCACGGTTTTGCGCGTCACCTGCCAGCATCGCGGGCAGCAGCGCCTTGGTAAATGCGGTCATGGCGCGCTTCGCTTCCGTCAGCGGCTGCGACTGCGGCTGCGACTGCGGCTGCGACTGCGGCTTGACGGCGGCTGCGGCGGCAATACAGCGCGCCTGTTTGCCGCCGGTCTGCACGGTGTTGGCAGTATTTGCCGTCGTCGCGGCAGTCTTCGGCGTCGTGCTGACGGCGGCAGTCGGGCGGCGCGGTCCCGTGGTGGTCGGCGTGCCGTCAGAGGATGCCTCCGATTCCGATGGGTCGGCGGCGGGGGTCAGTCCGCCACTGCCCCAGAGAGCGGCGGCGACCAGGACAAGACATGCCGCCGCGGCAACCAGGGTGGGCCAGCGGCGCGGTTTACGTCCGGCACGGGCAGACAGCAGCTCATCGGGCAGCTCGCCGATGGCATCCGAAAGCTGTTCCGGTCTCATAGATCAAAGCCCTCCTTTTCCAGATGGACAGCCAAAGCGCGGCGCAGGCGGAGCAGCAGACTTTTGATGCGTTCCTCGCTGCACCCGTTTTTTTCCGCCAGTTCACGGATCGGGACAAGGGCAAAATACCGATCGACGAATATCCGCCGCTTTTCCTCGGGCAGTGTGCGCAAAAACGCCGCAATTTCTGCCGTCAGCCGCCGTGATTCCGCTTCGGTCACGGGATCCTCCCGCCCCGAAACGCAGTCGCCGAGCTCCTCAAGCGTGAGCGCATAGGATTCGCCGACCCGCTTTTGGGCATCGCGGCGGCGCAGGCGGTCGATCGAAAGGCGGCGGACGATCCGGCATAAATACGCGCACAGGTGCTCCGGCCGCGCGGGCGGGATGGCTTCCCACGCCCGCAGATAGGTGTCGTTGACCGCCTCTCTGCCGTCCTCCGGATCGCCGAGAATGCGGTGCGCCAGCGCGGACAGCGTATGCCCGTATTTTTGCGCCGTTTCGGTCAGCGCCTCCTCGTTTCGCGCCCAGAACAGCGTGATGATGCCCGAGTCGTCCATCGGTGTCCCCTCCGTATGCGGATTTGTGTCCTCATCCTTATAGACGGAAAAATTTCCCCCGCGTTGCCTGCTTTTCTTTGAAAAAGAAAAGCAGGCAAAAGAAATTTGCTTTGTCCCGGATCATCGACACCGCCCCGGCTCCCCTGCACAGGGGAGGCGAGAAGTGCGTGTCCCTTCGGCAGGGCGCTTGGCGGCGGCTGTTTTCGCCGCCCGCTGATGCGGATTTTCCCCGGCGCGGCGCTTCTGCCGATTCCCCGCTCACCGCGCCCAGAAGGCGGCAAGACCCGCCTCCACCGCGCCGAAGCGGCGGTAGAGCGCGTCTGCGGCGTCATTTTTCGGGCAGATATAGGCGGTCTTTCCGCTGTCGTACAGCGCTTTAGTCAGCGCGGCGACCGCACGGCGGGCATAGCCGCGTCCGCGCGATCCGGGCAGCGTCGCGACGCCGCTGATCAGTCCGGCGGCATCACATTCCGCCGTGACGAGCGCGCAGCAGACGGGTCTGCCCGCCTCCGTCACGCAGACGGCGCGCCCGCAGCCGTGGCGCAGGCGGTGGGACATATCGGGATACCACAGGTCAAACGGCGGCAGCGCCGACGCGCCGAACACGGCGGACAGCAGCGGATACAGCTCCCGCAGCGACGGCGTTTCCGCCGGCTGCTCCGGCGTAAAATCGGCGGGCAGACGCAGAAACGGGCGCAGCTGCACGGCAAAACCGGCAGCTTCGCCCGCATCCGCCATATCGGCGGGGGTGACGGCGCGGCGCACCTCGGGCTGCATCGCCAGAAACGCCGCCCACTCCTCCTGCCGCCCGTCGGCGGGCAGGCAGACGGCGGTGTCGCCGAGCCTTGCGCCCGCGCCGCCTGCATCGTCCCTCCAAATCGGCAGAAAATCCCTGCCCCCGCCGTAGGCGGCGTACAGACCGCGCAGCCGCAGCCCCGGCAGCGTATCTGCCGGAAGCGGCGGGAGCGTATCGGTCATCGTGATCACGACAGCAGCGCCTGCGGCAGCAGGCGGATCAGCGCGGCGGTCTGCTCCACGTCCGCACGGTTCAGCACGCAGACGGGGGAGTGGAGATAGCGGCAGGCAAGCGAGACCGCCGCGACGGCACACCCGCCGCCCGCGACCTGAAACGCGCCGGCATCGTTGCCGCCCGCCACGCGGGTCTTCTGCTGCACGGCGATACCGTTTTCCGCCGCTGCCGCCTCGATGCGGTCGGCAAGCTCGCGCGGGTACAGCGTGCGGCGGTCCATAAACGACAGCACCGCGCCCGCGCCCTGGCGGCAGACCTCGGTCGCCTCGGTCGAGCCGGCGACATCGGCGGCCGTGGTGGATTCCACGACCACGGCGATATCCGGCTGCAGGCGGAATGCCGCGCCGGTCGCGCCCCGCAGCCCGACCTCCTCCTGCACGGTGAACGCCAGCGTCAGGTCATAGGGCGGCTCCTCACGCAGCAGCTCCAAAAGCAGCGCGCAGCCCGCGCGGTCGTCGAGCGCCTTGCCGCAGACGCAGGCGGTGCCGAGATCGCCAAACGCGATATCAAATGCGGCGCGGCTGCCCGGGCGCACAAACTGCTCCGCCTCGGCGCGGTCCTTCGCGCCGATGTCGATGCGCAGCGCCTCCGGCTTCGGGGCGGTCTCCTGCTCGTCCCCCTTGCACTGGTGGATAGCCTTGCCCGCGATCACGCCGACGCGCCCGCCGAGCCGCACGCGGCAGCCGAACAGCACGGCGTTGACGATGCCGCCGACCGTATCAAAGCGGATCAGCCCGTCCTCGTCGATGCCGGTGACGATCAGCCCGACCTCATCCATATGCGCGGCAAACACCGCTTTTTTCGCGGCGCGGTGCGCGCCCGTCACGGCGACGAGCAGGTTGCCCATCGGATCGACCGTGACCGCCGTTTCAGCGTCCGCACGCCCGATTTCGCCGAGCAGATACTCCCGCACCGCGTCCTCGCGGCCGGAAATGCCGTCTAACTCCGACAGCTCACGGATATGTGTCCACAGATCCTTCATTTTGCCGCTCCTTTCCGCGCAGCCGCCGCCATCAGCGCCGCCACCGCCTCTATATCCGCCGTGTCCGCCAGCTCGACCGGCGTATGCATATACCGCATCGGGATGGAGAGCAGCGCCGTCGGGATGCCGCCCGCGGCGACCGACAGGTTGTCGGCGTCGGTGCCGGTCTTGCCGCCCATCACCTCATACTGAAGTGCGATATTCTCCTCCTCCGCCAGATGCCGCAGGCGCTCGGTCAGCGCGTGATCGAGCACGGGGGAGATGCCGAGCATCGCACCCTTGCCCAGCTCGCCGCATTCCGCCTTGTTCGCGTCGGGGGTCAGCGCAAAGCTGACATCGGTCGCGATCGCCAGCTCCGGCTTTAACCGGAAGCCCGCGACGGCGGCGCCGAAGCCGCCCAGCTCCTCCTGCACGGAGAAGCAGACCGCGACGTTGACCGCCGTCTCCTCGCCCCGGAGCCGGTCAAGCGCCGCCAGCACCGCCGCGCAGCCCGCGCGGTCGTCGAGCGCCTTGCCCATGACCCGCCCGCCGCCGAGATCGGCAAAGCGGGTGGCAAAGCTGACGCGGTCGCCCGGGCGGATGCACGCGCGCGCCTCCTCCGCCGACATGCCGACGTCGATCGCCATGTCGGTCAGCTTCGGCAGCTTGTCGTCCTTTGCCGCCAGATGCGGCGGTGCCGTGCCGATCACCCCGGCGCAGGGCGTTTTGCCGTACACCGTGACCGGGATCGCCTGCACGGCGCGGGCGTCGATGCCGCCGCAGGCGTCAAAGCGCAGAAAGCCCCGCTCGTCGATGCCGGTGACGATCAGCCCGATCTCGTCGAGGTGCGCCTCCAGCAGCAGAGTCGGCGCGTCCGGTCTCGCGCAGCGGCGCAGACCGCAGACGCTGCCCATCGGGTCGCGCCACACCTCATCCGTCAGCGGGCGCAAAAGCGCCTCCGCCGTGTCCGCCGCCTCGGTCAGTCCGCCGACACCGGCAGCCTCCGAAAGGCGGCGCAGGGTCTCTATGATCTCCATAACAGCCTCCTTTTATTATACATCCTGTTATTTTACCTATATAATACGCCTGCGCGTATTCGTCAGAGTGCCTGCACGAGCGCGCGGAAGTGTTCGCCGCGCTCCTCAAAATTCCGGTACATGTCAAAGCTCGCCGACGCAGGGGAGAAGAAGACGATATCGCCGTCCTTCGCCGCGCGCCGCGCCGCCGCGACGGCCTCGGGCAGATCCTTCACCCGCAGGATCGGAAGCGTTTGGTCGTTATCGCGGATGGCAGTCTCGATCTTGTCCGCCGTCGCGCCGAGCAGGATCGCAAGCCGCACGGTCTGCGGGGCAATTTCCCCGAGCGGCGCATACGGGATATGCTTGTCATAGCCGCCCGCGATCAGGATAACGCGGCGGTCAAACGCCCGCAGCCCGGCGATCGTGCGGCTCGGGCTGGAGCCGATGGAATCGTTGTAGTAGCGCACGCCGTCGAGCGTCCGCACCAGCTCGCAGCGGTGCGGCACGCCCGCAAACGTGCGGGCGTAGTCCGCCATGACGGCGGGCGGGACGACCCCCTCGACGGCGGCGAAGGCGGCGAGATAATTCTCGATATTATGCACGCCGGGGATGCGGATCTCGTCGGCGGGCAGTACGGGCGTGACGCTGCCGCCGTCCGTGAGACACAGCACGCCGTCGCGCAGAAACGCGCCGTCGGCGACCGCGCCGCGGCGGGAAAACAGCCGCACATGCCCCGGCGCGCCGTCGGCAAAGGCGGCGGTGTAGGCGTTGTCGGCGTTGAGCACCGTGCGGTCGGCGGCGGTCTGGAACGCGATGAGGTTATGCTTGGCTTCGACATATTCCGCCATGTCGGTGTGCCAGTCCAAGTGGTTCGGCGCGATATTGGTCACGACCGCGACGGCGGGGCGCTTTTGCATCCGCGTCAGCTGGAAGCTCGACAGCTCCACGACCGCGACATCCTCTGCCGTGATCTCGGTGACGAGCGGCAGAAGCGGCCGCCCGATATTGCCGCCGAGGAACACCCGCTTGCCCGCACGCCCGAGCAGGCCCGCGATGACGGTCGTCGTCGTGGTCTTGCCGTCCGAGCCGGTGACGGCGTAGATCGGCGCGGGGCAGAGGTCAAAAAACAGCTCCATCTCGGACGTGACCGGGATCCCGCGCCGCCGCGCATCCTCAAATTCCGGCAGATAGGGCTTCATGCCGGGCGTGCGCAGGATCAGGTCGGCATCCAGCTCCGCGAGATACCCGTCGCCGAGCTTCAGCGTGACGCCCGCCGCCGCAAGCTCATCGGCGGTGCCGCCCAGCTCCGCGCGGCTGCGGCGGTCGCACGCCGTCACCTTAGCACCGTAGCCGAGCAGCTGGCGAATCACCGGCAGATTGTTCTTCCCGATGCCGCAGACCGCGATCCGCTTGCCGGCGAGCGCGGTCAGATAGTCGTTTGCGTTCATATTGTCATCCCCACATTTCAAGCTAACTGCTATTATACGGTTTTTTCCCGCCGATATCAACCCTTCTGTGCCGATATTTCGGCAGCATTTCCGCAGCTCTGCGAAAAAATGTCAATATTTTGACGATTTAACGGGAAAAAGCGGTTGTCACCGGCGGGAAAGTATGGTAAAATAAGCTCATTCGATCCTGCACACAGAAAGAGAGAGAAACAACCATGGGAGATAAGTGGCAATTGCTGCTGGCCATGGCGGGGTATATGCTCGCGGTCATTCTGATCGGCATATATTTTGCCCGCAAGGCACAGGCCAGCTCGGACAACTATTTTTTGGGCGGGCGTTCGCTCGGCCCCTGGGTCGCGGCGATGAGCGCCGAGGCATCGGACATGAGCGGGTGGCTGCTGATGGGGCTGCCCGGCGTGGCGTACTGGTGCGGGCTGGCGGACGCCGCGTGGACGGCGATCGGACTGGCGGTCGGCACCTATATCAACTGGCTGCTCGTGTCGAAGCGGCTGCGCGCCTATTCCGCCGTGTCGGGCGACGCCATCACGGTGCCGGACTTTCTGAGCAACCGGTTCCATGAGAAGAAAAAGGTCATCCTGACCATCGCGGCGGGCTTTATCCTCATCTTCTTCACGGTCTACACCGCGAGCTGCTTTGTGACCTGCGGCAAGCTGTTTTCCGGTCTGTTCGGCTTTTCCTATCACTCCATGATGATCGCGGGCGCGGTCTTCGTGCTGATCTACACCGCGATCGGCGGCTTTCTGGCGGAAAGCGCATCGGATTTCATGCAGGCGGTCGTGATGATCGCGGCGCTCATGTGCGTGCTCGTGTTCGGCACCGTCCACGCGGGCGGTGTTGACGCGGTCATTGAAAACGCCAAAGCCATCCCCGGCTATCTGTCGCTGACCTCGCTCGCGACGCCGGTGACGGATGCCGCCGGTGTGCAGCAGCAGGCGGCGGGCGCGCCGCTCTTCGGCGAGGCGGCGCCCTACGGGCTGCTTACCATTTTGTCCACCGCCTCGTGGGGACTCGGCTATTTCGGCATGCCGCAGGTGCTGCTGCGCTTTATGGCGATCCGCAGAACGTCCGAGCTGCGCCGCTCCCGCCGCATTGCGACCGTCTGGGTCGTGATCTCGCTGGTCGCCGCCGTCTCCATCGGCGTGCTCGGCCGCGCCGTGCTGCCGACGGATGCGGCGCTTGCCACCCAGAGCGGCGCGGAAAACGTGTTCGCCCATCTGTCCCAGCTGCTGTTCCATCCGCTGATCGCGGGCGTCATCATGGCGGGCATCCTCGCCGCGACCATCAGCTCGTCGGATTCCTATCTGCTGATCGCCGCCTCCGCCGTGTCGAAGGATCTGTATGAGGGCGTGATCAAAAAGGACGCGACAGATAAGCAGGTCATGCGCCTTTCCCGCATCATGCTGCTGCTGATTGCGGTCGTCGGCGTGGTCATTGCGTGGAACGAAAACAGCGTCATCTTCCAGATCGTGTCGTTTGCCTGGTCGGGCTTCGGCGCGACGTTTGGCCCGGTCATCCTGTTCTCGCTGTTTTGGAAGCGGATCAACCGGGCGGGCGCCATCGCCGGTATGCTCTCGGGCGGCTGCATGGTGTTTATCTGGAAGCTGCTGCTCAAACCCCTCGGCGGCATATTCGGCATCTATGAGCTGATGCCGGCATTTCTGGTGTCCTGCGCCGCGATACTGATCGTGTCGCTCGTCACCGCCGCGCCCGACGACGCCATCACGGCGGAATTTGAGCGCGCCAAGACCTATACGGACGAATGATCGGCATTCCGGTATAAAAGACCGGCGCCGCCCCGAAAAACAGGGCGGCGCCGGTCTTTTTGCTGCTCAGAAATCGTCAATGATCATACGCGCGTCGATCTCGTCGTCGTTATAATTTTTCACATTCAGCAGCGTGCGGTATTCACGCGGCGACATTTTGAGAAAGCGGCCGAACATCTTGGCAAAATGCTGCCGGTTGTTGAAGCCCACTTCATACGCGATATTTTCGACCGAGCGGTTGGTCGAGCGGAGCAGATAGGCGGCTTTCAGGATGCGCTGGTGGTTAACATAATCCATGATGGTGGTGTTTTCCGCCTTCTTGAACAGCCGTTCGAGGTAATTCGGGTGCAGATTCACCGTCCGGGCGATCTGTGCGACCGTCAGCTCCTCGCTGAAATTCCGGCGGATAAACGCCTTGACCGTCTCGATATACTGCCCCTGCTGCTTTGTCAGCTCGTTGTGGCGGTAGTTGAGGGTCAGCTCGGTGAAAAACGTCGCCACATAGAGGGTCTGCTGAAAGGCAAGCGCCGGATCCCTCTCCTGTTCGCGGTTAACAATGCCGTCGAGAAGTGACCGCATGGAGGACAGGATCTCGCTGCAGTTGGGAAAGATCACATAGTCCTGATCGCTGTCCGCCAGACGGCGAAAACCCGGCAGCTTGTCATACAGCTCCGAAAGCGAATACGCCCCCTCCTTTTCTGTCTGAAACTCAAATTCCAGATTGAGGATCTGGGTCCTGCGGTCAATGACCAGACAGTGACGCACCGCGTTATTGATCACCAGGCAGCTGTGCGGACGGGTCACGACGCGGTGCAGCACGTTGTCCTCCGACAGAATGTTGCAGGAGAAGCCGTCGTCCGCCGCATACATGAACTCGATGGTGTCATGCCGGTGATATTTCATGGAGAAAGAGGGAGTGAAGGACTGGCTGTAGCCCAGGCGGGGCTTGATATACAGCCCTGCCCGGCAGGCCTCCAGCAAACGATAGGGCATAGGGGATTCCTTTCTTTGTTAAAACACGCGCTCAGCCTTGCAGCAGCGCCTCCAGTGCCGACGCGCGCAGCCCCTCAAACGTGTAGTCTCCCGAGAGGTACTGCTGCTGTAACGCGCGGTATGCCGCCGGCGCTTTTTCGCGCAGGAGCTGCATGATCCGGTAATCCTGATACCCCTCCCGGATCGCCTCGGAGGCACGGGTGGGGATCGGGCCGTTTACGCCGCCGTAAACGCACTGGTAGTTGATCGTGCCATCCACATTTTCATAGGGGCGCACCGCGTTGTCCCAGCTGTTGAGACGGGGACAGTAATAGGAATAGAAGCCCCAGAAGTTGAGATCGCGGGAGATCGAATCCCAGGCGCAGGCGCGGGGGAGCGAGACCAGCGCGCCGCGGTCGGCATTCATATGCTGACCCGCGACCCAGTACTGCCCGTTGAATTCCCGCTTTGTGCGGAAATACCGCATGGCGTTCGGGCGATCCTCCAGATTCAGTGCGAGCGGAACGGAGATGTCGACCTGAGTATCATACCATCCGTCGAGCAATTTGACAAGGGTTTCATCGGATTCCACACCGTCGTTTTCAAATCCCGTCCAGCAGGCGGGGTTGACATAGATGCGGATACGCGGCTCAATGCGCTTACACAGTCCGACAAACGTACGCACCGCCGCCATATTGTGGCTGCCCGGCTCATCGGGCATCTCCAGAAACCAGCGGTCGAAGCCGATGCCGATCTCCTCTGCCTTTCTGACACAGCCGGAGAGCAGCTGCCGCACATCCTCCTCCACCTCCGCCGTCACGTCCTCGGGGCGGATCTGATCGTTATAGATACGGTGGGCATAGTCGCCGAGGGCAAAAATGCCGAATTGCGAGGTCGGATCCTCCTCAAACGCCACGCGCGCAGGCGTGCCCGGCTCGGGCCAGCCGCTGTAGATATTGACGCCGAGCGCCCGGCGATAGGCGACCTCGCGGCGGGCGCGGTCGGCATAGGAAAAGGGGTACATCGGCGTAAAGTCACCCCACAGCATAATACCGGTATGCACCTGCGGCAGCGTAAGGGGCAGCACCTCGGCAGTGACCGTCTTTACGGCAGCACCCGCTTTCATTGCAAGCGTATAGCGCCCGGGCGCGGTGTTTTCGCCGCAGGTGAGCCGGATCCAGAACAGACAGCTTCCGCCGGCAGGGAGACAGATCTCCGGCAGGGCGGCAAAAACGGGCGCATTGGCCACATAGCGGTAGAGATTGCTCTTGCCGATCGTATGCTCCGCGTTCAGCAGCGGCCCGGCAGCTTCGCCGTACCAGCGGCTCTGCATCACGCCGAGCACCATCCACTCCGCCTGCAGAGGGGAGGCGTTGTCAAGCTCCACCCGTACCGTGCGCGGCGCAGTGCTGTCCGTGTTGGTCAGCGCAAGGCACACGACCTCGCTGCCGCCGCGGCAGAGACGGCGCGAGACGGGCGCAGTCGCCTCCCGCACGGAGGGCAGGATGGGGGCGAGGACAAGGTCGCCGTAGGCGGGCTGTTCCGACCAGACCGCGCCGTTTTCAAACAGCCCCGCTTTTTTCATCCGCTTCATCCAGTGAAAGCCCTCGACGTCCGAAAAGGCGGTATGCGGCGCGCCCATGAGCGATTCCATGGCGATGGAATTGGCAAAGGCAAAGGTATCGACCGAGAAATCGTCGGTACGCGCCTCGGTCTCGGCGTCGCCGAACGCCCAGAGCTGGAACAGCTCGATGCGCCCCGCCGCCCGCAGCGTGATCCGCAGCCGCCGCGCGCTCTGCCCGTTTACACGGACGCGCACCAGCCCGTCCCGCACCGTAACGCCGCCGTCCGCCCACACGGCGGGACCGCCGTCTGCGGACTGCACCGTGACTGCGGACGGCGCACAGTCGCCGCAATAGAGTGCAATCTCGTTAAATACGCAGACGCGCTTGAAATCCCACTCCATGGACAGCTCGCCCTCAGCGACGGCGGGCTCCTTGCGAAAGCGGCGGATGAGCCGCCCGTCCTGCAGACGGCGGCCGCGCAGCTCCGCAAGATCCTGCTCGCTGTCGGTAAGGCTCAGAAGCGGGGTCAGATACCGGTAGTCGGCGCCGGTCGGCACCGTCTCACCGAAAAATTCCAGGTTGTCCGAAAGCAGCTTCCCGGGCAGCGCATCCTCCGTGCTGCCGTCCATCCAGAGGATCGGTCTTGTTTCCATATGCGGTCACTCTCCTGTCAAAATTCCACGCAAAGCAGCCGCGCACAGTGCTTTTGCGGCAGGGTCACGGTGAGGGTATCGGCGTCGCAGACAAAGGATACCGGCAGATCGGCGGGATACAGCCTGCGGACGGTGCAGGGCGCGCCGGACAGCGCCGAGAGGGACAGCGTCACGGTGTCGCACTCGGTGTCGCGCCGCCAGACCGAGAGATACAGCCGGTGGCCGCAGAGCAGGCCGAAGGCGGAAAACGGCGAGTGGAACGTCACCATGCCGAGCGGGAAAACGGGCAGCCCCCCGCGGATGTCGCCGCGGATCTGCCGGTAGACGGCAAGCGCCTCCCTCACGCGCGCCAATGTCGCCTCCGGCAGGCGGTTCAAAAACCCGCTCAGGTGCACCCGCCCGAGCATGGCGTTGATCATATTATACACCGTTTCCTCATCGTCGCCGGATACGGTCGGATAGCTCCAGCAGGCGCCTTGCTCGGGAGTAACCGCCGTTGCCGCCATCGCCGCGATCACACTGTACCGCCGGTAGTCCTGCTGATCGGAGGTGGACTGGATGCTCAGCCGCGACAGCATGGCGTAGTCCATCCGCATACCGCCTGACGCGCAGTTTTCCACAATGAGGTCGGGATAGTCCGAAAACAGCTCATCATACCACTGCTGGACACAGCGGCAGTGGGCAAGAAGCCCGTCGCCCGCACTGTCGGCATCGCGGTCGGTGCCCAGCCCCGCGTTGATGTTGTAATCCACCTTGAGATAGCCCACATGGTAGGTCTCTACCAGCGTTTTCACAATATTGCGCGCAAACTGCCGGACGGCGGGATTGCGGTAGTCGAGCTGATAGCGCCCGTGTTCGGTCACGCGCCTGCCGCGGCGGGTGAAAAACCAGTCGTCCGGCAGGGTTTTGGCGAGCGGGCAGTCGGGACCGATATCCTCAAGCTCGACCCAGATGCCGGGGACCATACCCTTTTCGCGGATATAATCCATCACATAGGACAGCCCGTGCGGAAAGCGGAACTTTGCCGGTTCCCAGATGCCGATGGAGGACCACCAGTCGTCGTCGCCGCCCTCCTTTTGGGAAAACCAGCCCGCGTCCATCACATAGTATTCGCAGCCCGCCGCTGCCGCCGCGTCGACGAGCGGCAGGATCTTTTCCTCGGTGGGATCCCCCATCAGGCAGTTCATATAGTCGTTGTAGATAACAGGCAGCAGGAGGTTGTCCCGGTTTTTCCGCCGGATGCAGCGGCGGTAGCGGGTCAGCACACCGACAGCCCCATCAAAGCCGTCGGCGGATACGCCGACGCCGACCGGAACCGAGGAAAAGCATTCTCCCGGCGCCAACACCTTTTCAAAGGCGTGCTGATCACCGTTCGGGCCGGTGAGATGCAGATACAGCCCGTTATCCGGCAGATTGCCGGACTCGACCGCCCACGAGCCGTTGTGTTCGATCTGCCAGCAGAGGCAGTCGCGGTTTTCGCGGTTTTCGATCACGCCGACCGGCGCGTATTCGCCGCTGGACCAGCTCCCGGTCTGCGTCACGGTCATCCGCCGCAGCGAGGGGCGGTCCATATCCATCAGCCCCAGCTCCCACGCGCTTTTCTGATGCCACTGCAGCTCGCCGTGCCAGGTGTTGTAGGGGATATCGAAGAGGACACTGTCCTCAAACGGCCCGCAAAGCCCGTCGCTGACGCCGTAATAGGCAAATGAGGTGATATAATCGAGCACCTGCGGCTGCCCGCCGCAGTTTTTGACGTCGAAGCGGCAGCGCACGGCAGGTACGCCGTCAAAAAACCGGTAGTGTGCCTCGACCGCCATCCCGCCGCCCGCCAGACAAACGGTCAGCTCCCGCCCGTTTTGCACCGGCTCGAGCCGGTGCGAACAATAGCGCAACAGCGCGGCGGGATAGGTCTCGGTGTGCCGCGAGCCGTGGTGGCCGTCGGTGTTCTGCCCGAGACAGTGCAGCTCGACGAGCGGATAATAGCTGCCGGTATCCCGCCCGTCATAGGGACGCGGGGCAAAGTGGCGCAGCGATACGCGCCCGTCCTCCTCTATCCGGATGACCATGTACAACCCGCTGTTTTCAACCGTAATGTGCATAAGGAAACCTACTCTCTGATTAGCCGACCAGTCCGGTCAGCTCGATGCTGGCCATAAACTTCTTCTGTAAAAACGCATAGGCGACAAGCAGCGGGGCAATGGCGATCGCCGTCGCCGCCATGACAACTCCCTCGTGATACATGGTCATCCACTCCAGTTGACTCACATTGCCGGTCTGGGTCATCATGCCGCTGAGGTTTTCATAGAGGTTCGGCAGCATCTGCGTCACGAGCGCGGTCTTGCTGCCGTTTGTGAGATAGACGGACGGTTCGTAGTAATCGTTCCAGTGCCACACCATCGACAGCACTGTTGTCACGATGATCGTCGGCCCCGCCGAGGGCAGCGCAATGGCAAAAAAGCTCCGGATCCGTCCGCATCCGTCAATGCGCGCGGCTTCCTCAAGCGTGGCGGGAAATCCGTAGAAAAACTGGCGGAACAGATAGATGAATATGCCCCCGCGCAGCCCGAAGCCTAAAAATGCCGGCAGGATCAGCGGCAGAAAGGTATTGAGCATACCCATATTGTAATAGACGATGTACAGCGGGACGATCATCACCTGGATCGGCAGCACTGCGGACAGGATCACCCCGAAAAACAGCAGTTTTTTAAAGGGAAAATCAAACCGCGCAAAGCCGTAGCCGATAAAGGCGCAGGAGATCAGATGACCGGCGGTGGCAAGCGCCGTCACCGTGACCGAATGGAACACCGTGCTTTTCAGCGCCATAGCCTCCGCCGCCAGCTTGTAGTTTTCCCAGTGGAGCGACGTCGGGATCCATCCCACCAGCAGATTGTGCAGATCCTCATAGCTTTTCAGCGAGGTCGAGAGCATATACAAAAACGGATAGACAAAGACAAACGAGAGGTCGATCAGCAGAACATACACGGCAAGGCGCAAAAGCGCGCTGCCCGCCCGCCTGCCGAGCGCCCGGGGATACGGATCTTGCAGTCTCATGGCTTCAGCTCCTGTCCTTGACATTGTCCACAAACCGGCGGGTCAGCAGCACGAGCAGCCCCACCACGATCAGCACGAACAAGCAGTAGATCCAGCTCACGGCACAGGAATACTCATAGCCGTGGGCATCGCCGGAATTGAAGGCGAGCCACTGGATAAACTCCAGCACCGCATTGTCCGCCATCGAGAAGGTCGCCAGCACGGTGTAGACGAGGTTCAGCTGGATCATCGGGGCGAGCATCGGCAGGGTGACGAGCCAGAAGCATTCCCAGCCGTCCGCCGAGTCCACCCGCGCCGCCTCATAGACCGACTGCGGAATACTCTGCAGCGCCGCGAGGAAGATCAAAATCTGCACGCCGGAATTCCACATCAGCGCGGTCAGCCGGTTGATAAACGACTGGATCAGCTCCACCGCCGTCGGACCGAGATACGCCTGCAGCTGCGGGGGCAGCAGCAGGCCGCGGGCAAAGCTGACCGCATCCTCGCCGACGTTCTGACCGAGAAGCTGCTGCATGATAAACCCCGTGCCGAGCAGCACCGGCAGGAAAAACATCGAGCGGAACAGTCCGCGGCAGCGGATGCGCTGGTTGAGCAGCATGGCGACGATCAGCGCAAATATGTTGATGAGCGGCAGATTGATCAGGTTATCGACAGAGGTGGACAGAAGGCTCGGAATAAACTTCACATCCGCCGCAAAGGCATCGTAATACCACTGAAAGCCGACAAATTTCAGATCGAACGTCGAGAGCTGCTCGATCTCGGACACGCTCAGCCGCAGAGAACGGCACACCGGAAAGAGCAGGAACAGCGCCGCGCCGACGATCCACGGCGAGACAAACAGCAATCCGGCAAAATAGCTGCGGCCGATCAGCGTGCGGCGGCGCATTTCGCCAAGCATGATGCGCGTCTTGGATCTCATGGCTTTTCCCCTCCTTCAAACACCGCATAATCCCGCGCGGGAACCGCGCCGTGGGGCGTCTGTGCCGCTGTCTCACCGTAGTTGACCGCGAGCACCGCGCCGTTTGCATAGGTGACATACGCCACGTCGCCCGCCCGCTCGTGCCGCAGGATCTCCTGCCCGTACAGCGGGCGGAGACGGTCGTTGAATTCGCGGCCGATCTCGGCGACGCGGTCACACCAATCGGAAAAGCGGGTGTTGAACATATCCGAGACAAGGGCATTTTTCAGTCTGTCCGAGGATTCCGCGGACAGGAGAAAATACGGCACGCAGCCGTATTCCGCCCATCTGAGCTTTGTCTCGGTGAGATCGGCGGACATATTGCCCGGCGTCGTGCCGGAATAAGGGATCAGCCCGTGCAGCAGCATCTGATAAAACGGGATCTCCGCGGTAAACAGAGGCGATCCCGAGGTCAGGTCAAACGTGTCATAGCAATAGTCGGCGCCGGCAAGCAGATAGGCGGCGCCGGTCTGCACCGCCGTTTTCACCCCCTGCGCCTGTGTCTGCCGCAGCATGGCGGCATAGGCGTTGGCGGCGTCCGCAGCGGTCGCGCGGCGCTGCTCGGCACAGTCGGCGGGCAAAAAGCGCGAGAAGGAGTTAAACGCCAGCCCCGCCGCGCCGAGCGAACGAAAGCGCGCAAGATCTGTCTGCACGAACCGGTCATACGCCCGCAGCGGATTGCGCAGAAACAGGGTCGCAGTGCTGTCGCTGACGACGGTATGCATAAAATCGGTCACGGCGTCCTGCCGCTTGTTGAAGCGCCCTTCGCCGTTTGCCTGCACATAGTCGGTCTCGAGATAAAATTCCCTGCCGCTGCCCGCTGTGGCGAGCAGACGGGAAAGCCCCGTTTTTCCGCCTGCGCTGCCGGACGGCGAAACGGTCTGGGGATACACCCCGACGCCCTCCTTTTGCCAGCCGAGCAGCAGTGAGCGGGTATTTTTGATGCCCGCGTCCTCAAGCGCCGTCAGCGCGGCGTCCACCCCGTCAAAGGAGGTCATCACCAGGTCGCCCGAGCGCAAAAGCTCGTTTCGCCGCACGGTGATGAGCCATTCGACCGTCACCGGCACGGCATCCGCCGCGGCCGCTTTCGGCAGCGTGCCGTTTTCCTGCAGAAAGCGGCGCAGCGTCACCGCCATGTCGGAATAGGTCGCCCGCTCCGGCTCGAGCAGCAGATACCGCACCCGGCAGTCGACCGCCTCCCGTCCGGCGGAAAAGGCGATGGCGGTGACGCCCTGCGAATTGGTCAGCGCGCGGCTGAACCGATAGAGCACCGTCGGATAAAGGCGGTTTAAAGGCAGCGCCTCGCCGCCGACCGAAAGGCTGATACGGGCGTTTTCCGCTCCGCTCTCGATATAGGCGATATATCCCGCGCCGCCGTTTTGCGCCGAGCCGAAATACGGCACGGTCACGCCGGCCTCGCCGTCGGCATAGGCGTCAGCCACCTCCTGAAGATCGGCATAGCGGTCGGCATAGACGGCTTTCGCATACACGCCCGCCGTCTTTCCTGCGGCGCGGCAGTCCATGAGCGCCCCCGAGCCGTCGGGGAACAGCAGAAAGCCGTCGTCGCCGGTCATCCGGGAGCCGAACGCAGGCAGCACATCCGCCGAGAGCAGGCGGCATTTTCCCGATTCGACGATCTCCTCCGGCGGGATCCGCAGTGAAAGCCCGTATTCGTCCAGCCAGAGCTGCACCGTCAGCGCGATCTGCGGCTCGGTGAAATCAAAATGCAGCGCGATCCCCGCCTGCAGACGCGAGGCGGTGACCTCCACGCCGGAGACAGTGTTGTTCTGCGCGCTCTCCGCGCCCTCTTCGTCAAGGTAATTCAGCTGGAGAAGCGCGGTCATGACGCGGCGGTTGCGCTTGGAATAGCTTTCGAGTCGGTCAAAGCCGTAGCCGGAATCCCAGACGGCGCCGGTCGCCTTGGACACAACGCGGAAAAGCTGCCGCTCGCCGTCCCAGTCCAGGCGGAAACGGTCGTTTTCCGCCGCAGGGACAAAGCCCTCGCCCTCCGCGAGCGGCTCGTCAAGCGCAGCGGGGACCGGCAGCGTCTGCCGTCCCTTTGCCAGCTCCGCCGCCGTGATCACCACGCCGCCGGAAAACAGCGTGGCCGCGCCGACAGCGACAGCCGCCAGAACGGCAGCGGCGATCACCCAGAATGACGGGCGTCTGATAAGTTTTCCCACCGAAGCTCCTCCTTTCTATACGCTGTACAGGCGGCTGACGATCTCTGCCCAGAGATCGCCGCCGAAAAATCCGAGCTGCGCCGTGAAGATATAGATCAGCACCAGCAGCGCCCAGACGATGAGCGTGCCGAGCACGCCGAGCAGCGTCAGCCCGACCGCCTTGGCGAGCGTGCAGTCGTTGATACGCTGCACGGCGGACAGGATGTTCAGCGCGACCCAGATACAGACCGCGGTCTGTACGCCGCGAAACAGCCCGATCTCGCCCGCAGCCGCCGCATGCGAGAGCGCGGTCAGCAGCGGCCAGATCACGATCATCGGCACAAGCGAATAGCCGAGTGCGCCAAAGGTCTCACACAGGGTCATCTCACCGGAAAACACGCTGCTGATCTTATAGAGCGCCAGCCCGAAGGTGACATACGGCACAGCCACGATCAGCAGCTCATACCAAAACGACACCTCATAGCTCTCCATGGTCGAGACGGCATAGGCTGTGCAGGAGGAGGCGAGAAAGCGCACCAGAACGGTAAGCATCGGCAGCACGACGGCGGGAAGCCGGTTTTTCCGCATACGCCGCCATTTCAGCAGATCCCAGGTGTTCAGCGGATGAAACAGCGCCAGCTGGCTCATGCCGGTCAGCTCCCGCACCCTGCCGATGTCGCGGCGAAACATATCCTCCTCGATGATCACACAGTAGCGGCGGGCGTATACCGTCAGCGCCACCGCCGCGGCAGCTGCGGCGAGCGCCGCCAGCGTGACCCAGGCGAAATTGTCGGTCAGCCAGTCCTTGCGGACGGCGGCAAAGGCGGCAGCATAGCCCTCGCGGTCGCCTGCCTCGCGGTATTCCGCCATGGCCCGGTCATACTGCTTTTGCTTATAATAGATGTTCGCCATGCTTTTCTGCGCCGCGGGATAGCAGCTCACCATCCCGGCAATGCCGTCGAACGTCTCGAGCGAGCGGTCATATTCGCCCTGACGGTACAGAGTGATGCCGCGGTGCACCGCATCGGCAAACGCCGTGGTGCGCAGGATCTGCACGCTGTTGCTGCCCGCGTCGAGCACCAGAAGCTCATCCTTTGTGTTGTAGCAGATCGAGCTGATGCTGCCAAACCGCCCCGCGGTATCGCCCTTGCCGCCGAACACCGCCAAAAGCTCGCCGCCGACGTCATACTGGTAGAGCAGCGACGTGCGCGCGTCCGCAACAGTGATCATCTCGTGGGAGTTGACGGCGATATCCGTCAGCATCGGCGCGACCCATTCCCCGGTGTCGGGGTCCTGCGATTCCCTGCCGTAGCGGCCGGCGGGGAAAAGGCTGTCGCCGGAGGAGTTGATCTTCCTGATCTGGTTCTGCTCCGCCATGGAGACGGCATAGATCTTGTTGTCAAACGTGATGCAGAAATTGTTATAGGAGACCGGCTCGCGTTTTTTGAGCTTTTCCTTCTGCAGGTCGGTGGCGAACATCCGCACGAGATAGTCTGCGAGGTCAAATCCCACCGGCTCCGTGCCGACCAGCCCTTTAAACTGGTTTTTGGCGTCGAGCGTCAGAAACTCCTTGCCGATCAGCAGATAGATATACCCGTTGTAGTCGTTGATGGCGAGCTTGGTGGGGTCAAACGCCGTGAGATTCTGGCTCAAAAGCTCGGAATCAGGGGCGACAAACTCCTCGACATAGTTCCCGTCGGCATCAAAATGCACGACGCGGGCGTTGCCGTTGTCCGCCACAAAGATGTCCTGCGTATCGTTGACGAATACGCCGAGCGGATACTGAATGCCGCCGCTCTCCTGCGTGATCGCCATGACGAAATTGCCCTCGGGATCCAGCTTCACCACGGCGTTGTTGTCGGTATCGGCAATGTAGATGTTATCCTGCCGGTCCACAAAGATATCCTGCGGGTTGTTCAGCGTACCCGCGCTGTCTCCGCCGGGCGCATAGCCCTCGATATAGCGGATGTGGCGGACCGTCTCGTGGGTCTTCGGAATGACCGACGGCTGATCGGTCTCGATGTTGTAGATATAGTCATGGGCAAAATCGCTCTTTGCCGACACGGTAAGCGCGGAGACGGCTGCCAAAACGGCAAGCAGCGCCGCGCAGATCGCTTTTTTCATACCGCCCGCCTCCTCACTTGATGCCCGAATGGGCCATGGTCTCCATCACCTTACGCTGCTGTAAAATAAAGATCACAATGGAGGGCAGCATAATGAGGAAGGAGGCGGCAGCCGCCGCACCCGCCCGCGCGAGCGAGCCGCTCTCGGAAATGGAGCTGAGCATGACGGGCAGGAGCCGCAGGTTCTGATTCGCGGTGTACATCAGCGAGGATGCCGCGTCATTCCAGCAGGAGGTGAAGGTGAACACAAGCAGCGTGCCCCACGCCGGGCGCAGAAACGGCAGGGCGATGCCGGAATAGATCTGCAGCTCATGTGCCCCGTCCACCCGCGCCGCCTCAAGGATGGGCTTCGGCAGCTGGTCGCAGAACTGCTTCATCAGAAACATGCCGTATGCCGTCGCGACACGCGGCAGGATCAGCGCGGCATAGGTGTTGTACAGCCCGAGCCGGTTGATGATCATGTACACGGGTATGGTGGTGACGCTGCCCGGAAAGGTCATCGCGATGATGACCAGGGTAAACAGCACCGAGCTGCCCGGCACCGTCAGCTTGGACATGGCATAGCCGCCGAGCGTGGACACAAGGATCGTCCCCGCCGTCGCAACGCCGGTGACGAGGATGCTGTTGAACAGATAGCGCAGAAACGGCACGCTCGAGGAATCCAGCGCCAGAAACAGGTCGCTGAAGTTATCGAACGTCGGCCGCCGCACAAAGAAAATGGGCGGAAACCGCAAAAGCTCGTCGAGCGGCTTAAATGCGGTGCCGACGGCATAGATCAGCGGCAGCGTCATGACGACTGCCAGCGCAGTCATGACCGCATACAGCCAGAATTTGCGCAGCGGAAGCCGCACGGCATCCCGCCGTCCGAGCTTCAGCTTGATTCCCTTTTCAACCATGCCGCTTCCCTCCGATCCGCTTCGGGCGCCTGACCTGCCGCTCGCTGAGCAGGCGGATGACCACCTGACCCAGAATAAACGAGAGCAAAAACAGGATCATGGACACCGCCGAGGCGTAGCCCATCTCAAACCGCAGAAAACCGTAGTCCTGGATATGGGCGGACAGGGTATGCGCCACATAGTTCGGACTGGGAAAGCCGCCGAAAGAGGGGAACACGCCGAGTGCGCCGACGATGCTGTTGATCGCGCCGAACAGCAGCTGAGGCTTCATCTGCGGCAGAATGATGTACCAAAGCTCCTGCCAGTCGGCATGGATGCCGTCAATGCGCCCCGCCTCGATGAGCTGTTTGTCCTCATTCTGTAATCCCGCCAGAAACACGAGAAAGCCGGTGCCCATGCTGCCCCAGATGATGATGAGCATGTTGATCGGGATGATCCAGTCGGCGTTCTGGTTCCAGACGATGGGCTGGTTCAGAAGCCCGACGCGGATGAGCGCGTTATTGATCAGACCGTAGCGGTCGCCGCTGAACAGATAGTCCCAGATCACGCCCATGCCGCCCGCGATCGAGGGCATATAAAACAGCACGGTATAGAGCTTTTTCAGCTTCATGTTGTTGATGACCCAGGCAAAGAGAAACGAGGCGAGGTAGCCGATCACGCCGGACACGCCGCCGATCAGGAAGGTATTTTTCAGCGCGAGCAGGAAGTTCCCGTCGTGTAAAAACAGGTTCGCATAGTTGTCCATCCCGATAAAATCGGCGTGGCGGAGCATGTCGTAGTCGGTCAGGCTCATGAACATGGAGACGAACACGGGAATGATCGTAAACAGGCAGAAAAGCAGGAAAAACGGCATATAAAAGCAGGCGCCGATGCCGTATTTCCGCGCCCACGCCCGCAGCGGGGAACGCGAGGGTTTCATTCGTCTCATCTCCTTTTTACTGCTGCGTCCTGCGGATATTGTACAGGCTCTGCTTACGCGTCAGCTCGTCGCGGACGGCGGTCACGGCAGTTTCCAGCGCCTCGCGCGGGGTATAGCCCTCATACAGCGCCAGATTCGTCGCGTTGTTGACGGCGCGGGCGGTGATCACGCCGCCGAGCACGTTCGGCACGACCTTCGCCTCCGCCCAGTAGGCTTTGACGGCGGCAAGCGTCGCGGCGCTCCACGGCAGGCGGCAGAATGCCTCGATGTTGGCGGTGTTCAGCCGCGCGCTCGTGCCGAGCAGGCTTTCCAGCTCAAGGCCGTAGGCGGTCTGCGTATCCGCATCCGTCCACCACTTGAGGAATGTCCAGCAGGCATCGGGATCCCCGGCATCCGCAAGCAGCATGTCGGCGCTGCCGGTCAGCCCGGCCGCCGAGCGGTCAACTGTGCCGTCCTCCCGCACCGTGCCGGGAACGGGTGCGATCTCCCATTTCCCCGCCAGCTCCGGCGCGGCGGTGAGGATCTGCAGATAGGCGGTGTAGTCGATAAAGCCGATCGGCATTTCACCGGTGCGGAAGCGGCTGAAGAAGTTGGCGCTGATCGGAAAGCCGAGATCCAGATACTGGGCAATGCTGTCCGCAAACGCCCGGTGCGCCGCCGCGGTGTCGAGCGCCGTGTCCAGTCCGTCCGCCGTGTAGTAGCTGCCGCCCTGCTGATACAAATAGGTGTCGAGATTGGCAGCCAGCATGGTCATGCCGTTCTGATACAGCACCGGCAGCGTCTGATAGTACACCTTCTGCCAGGTATCCGGCACTGCCAGTCCCAGCTCGTGCAGGATGTCCCTGCGGTAGGCGAGCACATAGAAATTCATTGTCTCGGGCAGCGCATAGGTATGGCCGAGGAAGGAAAACGCCTGCTCCATGGCGGGGTGGAAGCGCGCATTCACTTCTCCGTAGTCCGCAAAGCTGCGCAGATCCTTTGCCACGCCGCGCACGCCGTATTCCACCGTCGTGTTGGCGTCCACATTCAGCACGACGTCGGGGCCGCTGCCGCTCGTGATGGCGAGCAGCAGCGGGTTGACGGTGGAGGCCAGCGTGCCGCTCGGCAGGATATTCAGGTTGACGCCGATAGAATAGGTCGGTTCAAACTGCTCCTCGATCAGCCGCTGCATCACCGCCGCCCACTCCGTGCCGCGGCTGACCCAGACGCTGATCGTGCGGTCGGTGTCCGCATCGGACACGACGACACTGGTATAGTCGCGCTGAAACGAGAGCACAAAGCCCGAAAGTGCGGCGCAAAGCTTCTGCCAAAGGGTAGAACTGCGCGTTTCCACCGGGCGGTCGGCGGGGGTGAACACGAGCTCGTCCAGGCCGAGCGGCGTGGACTGCAGCGTGGTGATCATATTGCCGAGCGTGGTGAGACTGTTGGTAATGTCCTCCAGCCGCCCGACGATGCAATCGGGATCCTGCCGCATCTCCTGAAGCTGGCGGCGGATCATATGCAGATTGCTGACCGGGGCGGGCTGCCGCACGGCGACCCGCAGAATGCGGTCGGCGGTATCCGAAAGCCGGGTCTCCAGGGCGGAAAAGGTCTCTGTGAGATCCGGTATGGATTTTTCAAGGTCATAGTCGTAGTTTAAGTCCGGCTCCGCGCCGGTGATGAGCAGGATCTTGCGATATACCGCAGACAAGGTGTCGGAAATTTCCCGTACCTGTCCGATGGCGGCGGTCAGATCCGCCGCCATCACGGCTTTCACCGTGAGGGTATGTTCGCCCGCCTCCAGAAAGAAGCGGTAGGGCGTGCCGCCGCTGTCCGACAGCACCTGTGTATACCAGTTGCGGGAATAGGGGAATGCGTATTCCGTCAGCTCGGAAAACGGGATCTCCCCATCGATCCGGATCTGACGATAGGCGTTGGTGCCGTTTGTCCACGGCTGCGCCGCGCGCAGCGCCAGTGTGTACAGTCCGCTCTCCCCGACGGAAAAGCGGTAGGTGATCTCCTGATTGCCGCGGCTCCAGCCGATGCCGCCCATGGCGTTGAGCAGGCGCCGGTTGTTTTCGCGGGGCATGACGGCGGGATCGCCGTCTGCATAGCCGTTAACCGTGCTGTCCGAGCGGTACAGCACATTGTCGGGCTGCTCCGCCTGCAGACAGATCGGCGCCGTATCGGGGTATTGCTCCGGATACGCCGCCGAAACGGCTGCATAGTCCGGCACGGCGCGCGGCGCTCTGAACGTGAGCGAGCCAAGCAGCAGCGGCTGGTCGATATAGGCGAGCGTAACTGTGTTGTCGCCCGCCTGCAGCGCCCAGAGCAACGGCTCGGCATACTTGCCGTCCACATCCTGAAAGCCCGCGGTAAACCAGCCGCGCGTCTCCTCCTGATCAAATGTGAGCTGATCGCCGTAGCTGTTGAAGCGTGCGGCGCCGACATAGGCAAAGCGGCGATAAAGGCAGGCGTTTTCCGCCTCGGCAAACGGCGTCTCACCGTTGAGCTGCACCGCCCGGCGGATCGCCTGCCCGCTGCCCGCATAGGGGTAGTAGACAAGCTCCATCTCATACAGCCCGGCTGCCGGCACAGACACGGTAAAGCTGACCGAGGCGGTATTCTCCGTAAGCAGCAGCCCGGTCTTTCCGTCAACCGTGACCGTTTCCGGCTTTTCTCCCGTGAAGGTGAAGCTGCCCGTATCCGCCGTCACGTCGCTTCCGGCGGCAGACAGCCCCTGCTTTGTGTATGCCTCCCGCATGCGGAAATAGGAGGGCAGGGTATCATAACCGGCGACCTCTCCTCCGAACAGCACGGCATAGCGGTCGAGCAGACGCTCGGCAGACGCCGGGAAAGCGCCGAGGCAGAGGACGGCGGCACACATTGCCGCCGCGATACGGCGAAGAAGCACAGGAATTTTCGGCTTCATGGGGGATGGCCCTCCTTTACAAAAACGGGTCTGCGGGGGAGGAACGACGGGTTCCTCCCCCGCAAGCGTGGTTTCGGGGTCTTATGCGCGGCGTTTGCGGATCACCGCCAGCGCGCCGAGCGACAGCAGCGCCGCCAGCATGACCGGGGCGGCAGCCGTGCCGACGCCGGTATCGGGGTTGTCGGCATCCGCCCCGTTTTTCGGGGTGAACGCGTCGGTGGGCGCATAGGCGTAAATGATGGAATCCGTGACATCATAGCTGACCAACTGGGCTACATAGGCCCTGCCCTTGATCAGCCCGGACAGCGTGAGGCTGCCCTTGCCGTCCTTTGCAAGCGTGCGGGAGACGAAGGTGAGCCTGTCGCCGTCCTTCTCATAGAGATGGAGCGCATAGTATTCCACGCCGTCGATCCAGTCCCAGGTGATCACAGCGGTGTCCTTCGACAGCTTCACATCCGTGACCGTCACGGACGGGTCGTATTCGAGCAGCCCCTTGCGGTACGGCTCGATGTCCCCGGCCAGCGTGCGGATATCCAGCACATTGGAGGGGGAGAGCGGCGCATCGTCCTCGCCGACGGCAAGGATCTGCACCTTGTAGGCGGTATCCGCCTTCAGGCCTTCCAGCGTCATCGCCGTCTTGCGGGTGCGCTCGGTGAGCAGATAGCCGCCCTTTTCGTCGTACACATTGACAAAATAGCGCTTGGCGCCCTCGTATTTGTTCCAGCTCAGCTCGGCAAAGGTGCCCTCTGTGTTATCGGCTTTGACGGTGATCCTTCCGCCGTCCGCCAGCGGGCCCTTGAGGTAGTCCGGGACATAACTGTCCTTATAGGCGGCGATAAAGGCAGCGGGATCCATCACATAGCCGACATCGGTAATGCGGATGGTCTGATTGAACATATCGGGATTCCACTCCCACTCCTGCTTCATGAGGATCCCGGTCACTTCGTTCAGCGCGACACCCCTTTGGATAAACTTCTGCGCATAGCTCTGCAGATCCTCGATGTTGATGACCACATAGCCGATGGCATTGAGCGGCAGCGTGTTGAGCCATGTTTTGAAGCCGCTGTTTTCCATGACCTCGCCGCGCCAGTAGTACACCTGATTGTGCTTGACATATTTTGTCTCGTCCGTCGTCCCGGCGATATTGCCGCTGATGGGCGTATCGCCGATCATCATGCTCCAGTAAGCCGCATGGGTGCCGCGGTCGGTGTAGTCGGTGCGGGTCTCGGGAATGCCGGTGGTGTTGTAGCGGAACACGATCGCTTTCGCCTCCGCCGGCGCATTGCGGTTGGAGGAGAGGTCGATAAACAGGTCGTTTTTCATGTTGCCGTCGATGACCAGCTCCTGCAGGTTCGGATTCGTAACGACATAGTTCTTACCGTAATAGCCCGGCGTTCCCTCCGGCTCGGGCACAAACGGGAAGTCATCCGGATCCACGATGGGCGTATCCGGTCCGGAGGACTCGGGCGGCTCGGGCTTTTGTCCGTCGCCGGGAATATAGCCGATGTTGCGGAATTTCAGGGTCTTGCCGTAGAGGTTCGGGTTCCAGTCCCACTCCGGCCGCAGACGGATGGCGCGGATGCTGTTCAGGTCGATCTGCCCCGTGCTGACGATCATATAGCCGGTCGCTTCAGTCGGCACGGCAAACAGGTAGCTCGGTTCGCCGTCACGTCCCTCCACCGTGGTCGTCTGACCGTTGCGGCGGATAATGCGGGTAATGGCGGAGCCGTCCGCGGGGAAGGCGAGCGTCTGCCAGTTGCCGTCGCTGTCGTCCTCGGCATCGGCGGGCAGCACGTCGATAAAGACCGCCCAGTTGTTTTTATCGCCGAGGGAGCTGTCCTGCGGGACCGCTGTCGTGTCAAAATAGAACACGAGCCGGGAACCGACCGGCGCATCGGCGGCGGAGAAGTTTTGGAAATAGGCGGGATTGCGGTTGCCGCCGTCCGGCACGGTATTGACCTCGTGATCAATGCCGTTTTTGTTTACAAGCACAAAGCCCTCGGGCGGATCCATGATGCTCTCCGGCTCACTCGGTTCGGGCTCGGAGGATTCCGGCTCGCTTGATTCGGGTTCGCTTGATTCCGGCTCGGAGGATTCGGGTTCGGAGGATTCCGGATCACTCGATTCCGGCGGTT
This sequence comes from uncultured Eubacteriales bacterium, assembly GCA_934667845.1. Classification (GTDB taxonomy): domain Bacteria; phylum Bacillota; class Clostridia; order Oscillospirales; family Acutalibacteraceae; genus HGM12789. Next base: position 35,882 of record CAKUMQ010000025.1, read on the forward strand.
CGACCGGCTTCTCCGGCGGGATATACCCGCAGCCGCCGATGATGACGTTCTTGTTGTAGAGGTTCTTGTTCCAGCCCCATTCGGGTGACAGCTTGAACGCCGTGATGTCGCCGAGCGTGATATCCCCCGTGTCGAGGATCATGTAGCCCTTTGCCCCCACGGGGATCGAACCGATCCAGCCGTCGTCGGGGTCAGCGCCCGCTGTGCGGACATCCTCGATGAGCTTGCCGTCGCGGATGTATCGGCGGCTGTAGACGTATTTGCCGTTTGCCTTCATGGCGACCCACGCATTGGCGGAATTGCTCCACACATTAAAGTGAACCGCCCAGTTGTTCTTGTCGCCCTTTGTCGTGTCATAGGCGACCGCCGTCGTGTCGAAGTAGAACGCGAATTTGGAGCCTGCGGGCGCGTCGGCGACCGGCCCCGCGCCCTCATAGACGGCTTCGTTTGAGCTGTTGCCGTTGATCGTGTGCGTGACCTGTCGGTCACTGATCGCCACATAGCCTTCCGGCGGCTCGAC
>CAKUMQ010000026.1 GCA_934667845.1 uncultured Eubacteriales bacterium
TCTCCCTGTTTCCCCAATTTTCGAGGAAAACCCATGCTCTCGCTCCTTGAAAGCATGGGTTCTTTGACAGGCTGAAACGCGCAGACCCGAAAACGGGTCTGCGCGTTTTTCGTCACGGTATCAGAAAATATCCCGGCACAGATGAATATAGACAGCACCCATGACCGAACGGTTCTGAAAGCTCTGCATCCGGGCAGTCTTGGCGTCAAACCAGTCGGTAAGCGGCACGCGGTCGGGCGTTTCGCTGATCATCCGGCACAGGCAGTCAAAAATGCTGTCGGCATAGTCCCTGTCATCGGTCATTGCCGTCGTCCAAACCAGCCAGTCAAACTTCGTATACGTCGCGCGGTTATCCAGCGGCACGCCGTACCGCTCCCTATGCCGTTTATACATGGCGATCTCCCGCCGGTAAACCGATTCGTCAAACAGGCCGAGCCCCAGGATCTTATCCCAGACCATATTGTATTTGAGGCTCCATGTGTCCTCGCGATCAAACGTCAGGCGCGTTCCCTGCGCATTCGATGCCTCGCGCACCCATCGTTTTGCCATATCGGCAGCCGCCGCCGTATAGCGCTCCTCCGAAAACAGTCTTCCGTATGCCGCCAGCGCCACAATGGCTTTCACGCTGAGATTGCAGTTATGGGAAAGGTGCCCCGCAAAATCATCGGTACAGAGCTGTTCGTCCGGGTCGTATCCGTTTTTCAGCAGATAATCCGCCCACTTTTTCAGGAGGTCGTGATACGCTTCGGCAAATGCCGTGCTGTGCTCCGCGCGGCACACTGCCGCCACCGTGATCAGCATATTGCCGCATTCCTCGACCGGCATGCCGCCGCTGCCGTACACATTGCCGCGGCAGATCGGATAGGTACCGCAGTCGTGCGGCGTATACTCCGCCGTCCATTCCGGCTGCAGCGCCTGCCTGAGGATCGGGCGCAACATGCCCTTCACCAGCTCTGGCGCATAGCGCAGAAACAGAAAGACCGACGGATAGGTGATGTCCATCGTCCCGATGCAGCCGTTGCTGTAGCATTCCTTTGACAGAAAGACCATATCGCCGTTTTCGTCCGCAATCAGCTTGTGCGCCGCGATCGTCTGCCGGTAGACAAGCGCACAGATCCGGGCATATTTTTCGGACACAGCCGACGCCTCCGCCAGCAGCTCCGCCTCAAACCGTGCCGCTCTTTCCCGCACCGCGGGGTAATCGTTTACCGCTGCCGCCAGCATGGCGTCAAAGGTCTTATACGCCGTCAGATAGTAGCCCGGCGTTTTCACTCCGTAATAGTCAATAGAGAGCACATCGTCATACGCCACGCAAAACACATCCGAAAGGCGGTCGGACACGGCAGCCAGCACCGGGTTGGCATGCCCGGTATACCACTGAAACAGGGCGTCCGCCGTGATCGAATAGTCCGCCTCCGTGTCGGCAGGGGTCACTTCACCGCCCCAGGCAAAAGCAAGCCGCGACTTCACGGTTGACAAAACGGCGTTCGGATGGGAAAGATGCACATATCCCCAGTCGATCAGCACATCGTCCCCTTTTTTGTTCAGCGGAAGCTGCTCACTGTTCCCCGCATAAACGGAAAGTGCGCCTTTGCCGAGCCGAATCTTTTGATCCGGCGAATTGATGCAGCATTCCGCCAGAATATCCACATAGACCGTGACCTCGTGGGGCTTCCCGTCCAGAATATCCACGGTATACGCTATATAGGACGCGGGGCGCGACATTACCGCCGGATCATCCGGCAGCAGAGGGGTGAAAAAGGTGACCGTGAGCCTGACCTGCTCATTTTGAAACACATACACAGAGCTCAGCGGCTGCACCGACACGCTGACCTGCGGAATACACTCCGGCTCGGGCGCATAGCGCTCCGAAAACGGGTTGCAGCGTCCCATAAACCGATAGGTCCGCCCGTCTATGCGGATCATACCCGCCATGCTGTTGCGCCGTCCCGTCCAGTGGCGCGTGCTGTCGTCATACAGACAATGCGAAAATGACCAGATGCTGAAATACGGATCGACCGTGATCAGGGGGATCGCCGTCGGTTTCCATTCCATGGTTTCTTCCCTCCGTTTATTAAATACCGCCAGCCATGCCGGGCTGCCCTTGCCGGAAGACCTGCGGCCGCAAAACGCACGGTTTTGCAGCCGCACAGCCGTTTATTCCTCGGACAGCGATTCAAAATCTTTCTTGTCCGCTTCTTTTCCGGCAAGCCAGTATTCCCGCACCTTGTCATACACCTTGTCCGGGATCTCCGGCTCGCCCCATGAGGAACGGGGCAGGAGCTGATCTCCCGCCACCTCGGGGGTCGTGCAGGCATTGTCGTTTCTCCACGCGTCACGCTGAGCCGGATCGCGGAAATCCGGCACGTCGTACGGCTTGTTGCCGTCCAGAACGGAGCGGTACGCCAGCAGTCCGCACATACCCATATCGACCGCCTGATACACGTCTATGCTCCACTTGCCCTCTTCATTTCCCAGAATCTTTTCAATGAAGAAATGCGTGGCATAAAAGTCGCTTCCGCCGTGGGAGACGATCTTCTTCGCCTTTTCCGAGGCAATGGTCTGCTCCGGATCATACTGATCCCACGGACCGCCGCAGAGGTGATCCTCTGCCTCCTGATACACGTTCAGCTTTTTCAGCGGCGAAAGCCGTCCGGTCTCCATCATGCCCTTCTGTCCATAGACGATATAGTTGATGCTGTCGGGCTGACGCTTCAGATCGCCGTGGATGCTCTTGAATACTGCGCCGTTATCCATCACGACCATCTCCACACCGGTGCCCTTGTAGGCACCCAGGTTTTTAAACCACTTGGCGGGCGCGGTCTCAAACCCGACCACCCGCACCGGGCGGCGTCCCGTAATGGTCATCATGGGTCCCAAGCTGTGCGTGCAGTAAAACGTCGGGGATGTGCGGTTTCTCCAGTGGTGACGGTCTCCGTAGGTGATGGAGGGCCAGATCAGCGAACAGTCGTGGATATATTCGCCCTCGGCATACATGACCTCGCCGATGTCGCCGTTCTGATAGCGGCGCCACATCTCAAAGGTGTGATCCATATAGCAGTAATTCTCGGCATAGGCGTACACCTTGCCGCTCTTTTCGACCGCCTCGATCAGCGCCACCGCCTGTGCCGGCGTCTCGGCGGGCAGCACCTCGCTCAAAACATGCATGCCGCGCTCCAGGCAGCGGATGGCAAAGGGCGCATGCTCAGTTGCGTAATTCGCCAGCACGACCGCATCCATATCATGCTCGATAAAGTCGTCGAAATTCTCGTAGCACGCCACTGACATGCCGACCTCATCCGCCTGTTTCTTTACCCCCTCCAGGATCTCCGGGTATTTGTCACATACCGCCACCAATTCAGCGTCGTCATGATCCAAAAGCACCTTGATCATGGTTCCGCCGCGATAGCCGCCGAACACACCGATTTTCAATTTCTTCCGCATAGCCAACTCTCCTTAAATAATGATCTATGAAAAAGCACAGACAACCGTTCCGTGCTGTTTTCCACACAGTGGTTGCTTTTTTTCGCCCGATATAGTATACTGTGTATACAAAAGCAAAGGAGGGGGCTGCCATGGAGTATCACGTCCGCTACGCCATGCACCTGAAGCACCAGAGCATCGGCTATCTGCTGGACGCTCCGTCCGGCAACCCGTTTTACACCTTCTACCATTTTATCAACCCGGTCGACATCCGCATCGACGGGCGCGTTCTCCACGCCATGCCCAACGCCTGCTGCCTGTTTGAGCCGGGCTATCCCATCTATATCCACGCACGGAATTTCCCGCTCCTGCACGACTATGTCTGCTTTGATACCAGTACGCCGCTGTCGTTTGAGCTGATCAACACCGTCTTTTACACCGTCAAGCAAGAGGAGGTCAGTGCCGCGGTCGAGGACATCCAGTATAATCTGACCGCCTATTCCCACGACGAAGGACAGTGCTCCATCCACACCAATCAGGGCATGGGCTGGCTGATCAACCTCATCACCGGCAGCCTGCAGCTTCCGCTGAGCGCCTCCTTTTCCCCGCAGAACACCCTGACACAGATCCGACAGAAGATGTATGCCTCCGTACGGGAATGGAGCGTGGAAAATATGCTCCAGGCCTCCCATCTGAGCCGCCCGATGTTCTACCGGAAATACCGGGAATGGTTTCATGTCTCGCCGAACGAGGACCGCATAAACGCCTCGCTGCTGATGGCGGAAAATCTGCTTTTGTTCTCCGATCTCAGCATCACCGACATAGCCGAAGCCACCGGATATAACAGCGCCGATTATTTCATCCGCCGCTTCCGCAAGCGCTACGGTCTCACGCCGGGGGATTATCGGAAAACGGAACGCCCCGTCTGATCCTTCCGTCCCGCCGTCTGTCAACAGACGGCGGGACTTTTTTATTCCGCATGCAGGCGCACCCGGGCAAAGCGGATGGCGGAATAGCGCGCCGTTTCGTCGGCGCCGGGGTTGTTGACGGCATAGAGATACGCCCCGGAGGCGGAGAACGTGAAGCCGTTGCTGTAGCCGAATTTCACATGGCCGCCGGTATAGGGGATCGGGTGCGGCGCCGTCTCCCATGTCATTCCGCCGTCACGGCTGATAAAATAGTCCGTTCCGCCGCCGGTATGGCTGACGCCGCGGCGCATAAAGGTGGCTGACACGACCAAAATTCCCTCCGCCGTTCCCTGCGGCAGCCAGCCGCAATAGGGGGCGGAGCCGGGCTGCTTGCCGTCTGTGCTCACCAGCGGCGTGCCGATATCCGCCGGATCGCCCCAGTCAAGCCCGTCCGCCGACGTGCGACAGTAGATCGGGTTCCCCTCGCGGCCGACCACCTCATATACCATGAAAAACCGTCCGCCGCCCATCGGCGTGACGACCGGCATGCCCGGCCGGTCCGTCTGCACCGCCGACGCCGCCATCGTGACCGGATCGCTCCACGTCACGCCGTCGCGGGAGGTGCGCAGAACCAGCCTCTGGCTGTGCCGTTCCGCCGCCGTTTCGTCGGAATAATAGCAGATCAGCGTGCCGTCCTCCCGCAGCAGCAGAAACGGCTCGTAGACGCCGTGTCCGCCCACGCTGCCGCCCTCGGCGATGACCGCATGTCTGGCAAACGTCCGCCCGGTATCGCCGCTTTGATAAAGGACGATCGCCGTCTTTTCCCTGTCGAGGGACACCCCCGCCAAAAGCACCGTTCCCGCGGGCAGCCCGCCGAACGCGCACGGCAGCTCGTAAAGATGCGGATTCCACCTCGCCTCCAACGGCCCCGGATCCGTCACATAGCTGCGGCGTTCCCAGTGATCCCCGCGGTCGGCGCTGTAAAAGACCGGATAGCCCGGCGTTTTGCCGCTTTCCCTTTTCAGTTCCTCAAATGTGACCAGCAGCGCGCCGTTCTCCCCGCACGGCGAGTGGTTGATCTCCAGAATGCGGGCATATTCCACGCCGCTCTCCGCCCATGCGGGCTTTGCGCGGCTGATCTCCCGCAGACACTCCCTGTATCCGTACGGCAGCTCCTGCGTATGCGGCATAGTATCCCCCCTCTTTGGCATTTACCGCGTGTCAGTGCAGGCTGACAAGCGCAAACGTGATCTTGGAATGATCGCTCTTTAAGTCGCCGCCGGGATTATTCACAGAAAACAGGTATTCCCCGGAGGCGGAAAAAGCAAAACCGTTGCTGTAGCCGAATTTTTTCTGATCGGTATAGGGAATCGGATGGGCGACGGTGTCAAAGCTCTCGCCGCAGTCATGACTGATGAAATAATCCGAGCCCGCGCCGGTGTGGCTGCGCCCGGCGCCCATAAACGTCCCGCTGACGATCAGCGTCCCCTGCTTTCCACCCTGCGGCGACCAGGCGCAGAAGGGCGCCGAGCCGAGCCGTTTTCCGTCGACCGACTCGATCAGCCGGCCTATATCCGCCGGATCACCCCAGTCAAGCCCGTCCGCCGACGTGCGGCAGTATATCGGGTTCCCCTCGCGGCCGACCACCTCATATACCATATAGTATCTGCCGTCGCCGAACTGCGTCACGACCGACATGCCGGGTCTGTCCGTCCGGCGCGGCGAAGCGACCGTTTCGACCGGCTCGCTCCAGGTCTTCCCGTCCCGCGTAGTGCGATAGGACAGCTTCTGGCTGTGCACCGCCGACTCGGTCTCATCCGAATAATGGCAGACCAGCGTACCGTCGCGCAGCATCACCAAAAACGGCTCATAGATTCCCTTTCCGCCTGTCGGACCGCCGACGGCGACCGTCGACAGCTTGGTAAAGGTGCGCCCCGTGTCCTGACTCTGATAAAGCACAATGGCGGTGCGGCTGCTGCCCAGCGAGACGCCCGCCAGCAGCACCGTCCCCGCGGGCAGATCGCCCAGCGGGCGCGGCAGCTCAAACAGCTGCGGATTCCACTGGGCGGACATTGTTCCCGGATCGGTCACAAACCCGCAGCGTTCCCAGCTTGCCCCCTTGTCCCGGCTGACGTATACCGGGAATCCGGTCGGGTCAACGATCCCGCCGTTTAATTCCTCAAAGGTGACGAGCAGCGTGCCGTTTTCCCCTGACGAGGAGTGGTTCAGCTCGATGATGCGGGTGTATTCCACGCCGCTCTCCCAGTAATCGGCGTTTCCCGGGCTGATATCCGCAGTAAACAGCCGTTTCAGTCTGACCGGCACATTCACATCGTATACGGTCGTCGCGGCGGTCGAATTGGCAGTCGTTGCCGAAGAAGCTGCCGCCGAAGCGGTCGTTTTGTCTGCCGCCACAGACGCCGGGGGCGGCGCATCGGAGACTCCCGCGCTTTCCGCAGGCTCCTCCGTGCCGCATGCCGCAGCCAGAAGCATCCCCAGCACGGTTATCCCCACGACCATGCACCGCGCGCGTCCCGCCCGCCGCTTTTGAGCGGCAGCTGCAGAAATGTATCCCATACCGTTTCTCCTTATCCCACGATCCCGGTCTTATCCACGCTCTCGGTAAAGCGGCGCTGGAACAGCATAAACACCAGCACCATCGGAAGAATGAGCAGCACACACCCCGCCTGCAGACGGGATACCATCGCATACGGGTCGGTCGCGGCATTCGTGCCCATAGAGAGCAGCGCACTCTGCGAGCCGCCCAGCGCGACCGACAGAGTCGGCGCCTGATCGAAAAACAGCGTCCCGAGGTAATAATCGTTCCAATACCATGCCAGGGAAAACAGGACACAGGAGATAAACGCCGCCCCGGCATTCGGCGCCATGATCCGCAGAAAAGTCGGAAAAATACCGCACCCGTCTATGTATGCCGCGTCCTCCAGCTCGATCGGCATGCCGCGGAAGAACTGGCGGAAAATATAGATGAACAGACCGGATCGGATGCCCATGCCAAATGCCGCCGGAAGATAAAAGGTCAGATGCGTGTTGAGCAGATTGACGGTAAACGGCACCCCGGTAAACAGCCTGCCGATCTGTCCGAGGCCGAGAAAATCAAATGAATAATACTGGACAAACAGCGGGATGGCGATGCACTGCGACGGCACGATGATCGTGAAGATGACCAGACCGAACAGAAGCGCCCGCCCTTTAAACCGGAACCGGGCGAAGCCGTACCCGATGACAGAGCAGATCCCCACGTTCAGCACAGTGGAAATGCCGGAGATCAGTACCGTTTCCGTCAGGAGCCTGCCGTATTTCAGCGTTTCGATGACCGCCCGGTAATTATCGAGCGTCCAGTGCTTGGGGATCCAGATCACGGTCGGGTCAAGCAGGTCGCGGGATTCGCGAAAGGACAGACTGACCATATACAGGATCGGATAGAGGATCACAAAGCACATGGCGCACAGAAAGACCGCCCGTATCACACGGAAAGCGAGCTTTCCGGACTGCCCCAGCAAAGCCCGTCTCCCCTCCCGGCTTTTCAGGTGTGAAAGAGACCTACTGCACCGCATATACGACCCTCCTGTTCACGATGGCATAGGTTATGCCTATGATCGCCACGATGAGAATGAAATAGATCACGGACAGCGCGGCGCTGTAGCTCAGGTTCAGGCTCTTGGCAAAGGTGTAGATATACTGCATGACCGCATTGGAATAATCCGAAAAGCTGTCGATCAGCGTATAGACCACATTCAGCACCAGAACCGGACTGATCATCGGGAAAGTGATCTTCCAGAACATCGACCAGCGCGTAGCACCCTCCACGCGCGCCGACTCATACAGCGAGCCGGAGATCGACAGCAGCCCGCTCATGAACAGCAGGATCTGCAGGCCGGATTTCCACGCCAGCGTAAAAATACTGTTGACCAGCTCGGTCAGCATTCCCGCAAGCTCCGAGCCGAGACCGATATTCTGCAGCACGGTGTCGATCCCGGCTGTTTCAAACAGCATGGATGAGCGCGTGCCGAAACGGATCGCGCTGGGCATACTGTCGCCGGACATAATGGACAGCGCGATACCCGAGCCGATAATGACCGGGAGAAAAAACACGGTGCGGACGACGCCCCGACCGGCAAATCTCTGATTCAGGATCACCGCCATAAACAGTGAAAACGCTATGATCACCGGCGTTTTCCAGAGGATCTCCGTCAGCTGTCCGGTCAGGTATCTCACATAGTACAGATCGGTGAAAAAAGCATCGTAGAAGCCCTTGAAACCGGCAAAGGTCAGCCCCACGCCGTTTTCCGAGATCGTGACGTTGCAGACGGAATACGCCAGCGCCGACAGCATCGGACGCAGGAAAAATCCCCAGAAGCCGATGATCCAGGGGAGAACAAACAGAAATCCCGCGATCCGGCGCCGCTTTTCCAGATCGACGCTTCGATGGTGTCTCAACCGCTTCATTCGACTGCCTCCATGATCAGATATTTCCCGGCATCCACGGACCCTTCCGCGCCCTGATAGGGGGTCTTTCCGGTATTGGTCAGGATCCTTGCCCCGTTTTCATAGGTCAGCATAAACACGCCGTTTGTCAGCCGGTCATGCCGGAAAAGCGGCGAGCCGCCGGTGACCTCCCGGATATGCGCCGCCTGCTTTGCCGCCGACAGGACCGTATCCGCCCACACCTGCGCATCTGCGCTGTACAGCCCGTTCAGCGGACTGCCGATCAGGGCAGTCGACTCGCCGGTGATCAGCGAAAAGGCGGGAACCGTTCCGGTGACCAGCGCTTTCAGCAGCACTTCCCCGGCATTTCCGTTTAAATTGACCGCCTTGGACGTACAGGGACGCAGGCCGGACATGACGAGCTGATAAAACGGAACCGTCTCATCCGTCACGTCATAGCCGCTGGATTCCAGCGGCGTGTCCGTCAGCACACAGGCATAGCCCACGACATAAGCCGCCGGTTCGGGCAGGACAAGCGCCGTCTGCTCACTGAGCGTTTTCAGCAGCGCGCGGTTTGCCTGCTCGGTGTCCTCACGGGTCAGCAGCTCCGACCCGTAGCTGCCGTAGGACAGATTGGCGGGGGTATACAGGGAAAGCCGGATGCCGCTGTATGCGGTCATCGCCTGTTTCAGCCGTTTGGCCAGATCGGCAAAGCACAGCGGGTTGGTCAGGTAGCCGCGCCCGCCGTCCGGATCCTTCAGACGCGTACTGACCAGAAAGCGGTATTGATACGCCGGTGCCCCCGTCATCGTCTGGGCGCTGTCGTTATAGGCGGAAAGTCCGCTGCCGTTTTTCTCAAACCGGACGATATCAGTCGACAGGGTCAGCCTGCCGCCGTTTTCTGCAAGTGCGTCCGCAAGCGCCGTCAGCGCCTTGCGGCTTCCCAATGCGCCGACCGGGGCAAGTGCGGTATCCACTTTTCCGCGGATCCCGTCCCGGCTCCACGAGTTCAGGCGGACCGAAGCCGTCACGCCCTCGGCTTGCAGCATTTCCGTATACGCGCGGATCGCCTCCGCGGTCGACAGCGTCTCCGTCCGCTTGACCACAAAGCCGGCGACAGACTCCGTCTTTTGCGTCGCCGCGTAAAAATCCAGCCAGACCGCCGCCGATTCATCGGGCACCGCCGCCACGCCCTGCTCCTCCCGCAGATATTCGCGGTAGCGCCGCGCCATGCCGTTGTAGTCCGCCTCTGTCCCCGACAGGAAGAAATAGCGCTGTGTACAGGCGCTCAACTCCCGTTCCCGCTCCTGATAGAGATGGACGTCCTGCGCGTCGATGCTCTTTTCGTCGAGCGTATACCGGTCGTCGCTGCGCAGAACATAGGAGCAAAACACACTGCCGTAAGAGGAATTCATCCCGTTCGGGACGGCGTTGACCGATGCTGCGGCAGCGCCCTCGGTCAAAACCGCCAGAAAGGCGGCGTTTCCCTTTTTGACGCCGAATACCGGCAGAGTCGCCGCTTCCCGGTTTGGCGGCCGGTTGGTCAGCGTCAGCGCCATATCCGTACCGATCAGCGGCTGCGCGTATTTGCTTTTGGTCTTCCCGTTGTGAAACGCCATCAGCGCGCCGCAGCCGTCCGGCAGCAGCGCATAGCCCTCTTCTCCCTGCCCGGCTGCGCCGAAATAGGGAAGGAGCGACAGACCGCACAGCAAATACCGCTCCGGGCGTCCCTCGGTGATCTCCGCAGTCAGGACCCGCACCGTCAGCCCGCCGTCCCCGAGCGTCACCTCCACCGGAACGGTGATCTGATAATCCGGAAAAAGGTAATCGGCGCGGAAGCCGTTTTCGACACGGTAAAGCGTCAGTCCCTTCTTCCGCACACAGGCGTTTTCGCTGTTTTTCCTTACCATATCCGATTTTTCCAGATCAAAGATCTCAATGACCAGCGCCGAGGACAGCTCCATTTTCCCCGCCGGATTGGCCACCGGGTCAGCCTCCACCTCCGGTGGGGCGGAATACCAGTCCGTTTCGGCTGCCGTATCCCGCACGCGGAAGCTGCCGTTTTGGCTGTTCACACTCAGGATCAGCCCGTCGCTTTCGGCGGCAGGCGCAAACCCCTGCGCATCCGCCTCCCCTGCCGTCCACGGCTGCACGGCGAGCGGCGGAGCGGACCGGGGGCGCAGGCTGTCCGCCTGTCCCGCCGGAGTGCACCCGAAAAGGCAGACCGCAGCCATCACCGCCGCCAAAAGCAGCGCCGTATTTCGTTTGCCCAGCATCACAGATCTCCCTCCCTTACCGCCGCAGCCGCAACTCAACATAGATGGTTTTAAAGAAAAGCACGACCTGCTGCACCAGCCCGAAAAACAGCACGCCGAGGAACAGCACGAACAGCATACCCGCCAGCACGATAAGCATACTGCCGACAGTCTTTCCGACAGAGTAATCGTGCACCACATGCAGCGCGTCGATCAGAAGAAATGCGCTCCAGAGCGCTCCGACGACGGACACCAGAGAGATGAATACCGTCTCATCGACGGTCAGCAGATGACTGAGAGCCGTACCGATCAGCAGCGAGCCGATATACGGCACCAGCGCATACGCGCTGGACACCCATATCTCCCGCATGGTTCCCTTGCCATCCAGCAGCGCAGCCACCGCCCAGTTAACGACCGTCCAGAGGATAAACAGCCCGAAGGTCGCCGCCGCCACATAAAGTACATTAAACTGCGCCGTATTCCGGTAGTTGAATTTGAAATCGGTCAGCTGCTGTGAAAAGACCGTCGCCAAAAACCAGATCAGCAGGATCACGACCGATCCGGCGAGATCCCATCGGCGGGTATGCTTTAACTCCCAATAGGTATCCGTGGGATGGTTGAGCAGTCGGCCGAGCAGCCGGAGCCGTTGCCTGATCATACGGTGCCACCTCGTTTCCCCTCGTTTGCCGCGCGCCTGCGGCGCAGCACGGCGCGGGCTGTGCCGCCCGCCGCGATCAATATCAGCCCGCCTGTCAGTACCCACGGAAAATAGATCCTGATCAGCTCCAGCCGGTATTCCTTGAATGCGCGGGAATAACCGACCCGGTCATATCCGTAATCGGCATAGGTCATCGCCTCGCGGTAACGCCCCTCCTCATAAAGTGCCTTGCCGATTCCCTCATACGCCAGCTCGCAGTTCTGATTATAGTGCAGCACCTGTTCCCACAGCCCCTTTGCCTCCGCATAGCGCCCGTCCGTGTACAAAGCCACGGCATCCTCCACCAGAGCGCCGTATGCAGTCGGCTCAAATACCGTCACCGATCCCTTGTCCTTATCCAGCACATATACCGTGCGGTCAACGCAGTCGATCGCGACCGGATTCTGAAAGGAGCCGCGCTGATAGCCTTGTGCCCCGAAGATGTGCAGCAGACGGCTCTCCTGGTCGTATTCGAAGATCCTGCCCTGCGTTTTATCCAGCGCATAGATCAGTCCCCTGTCACTGACGCAGATATCCACAAAGGAGGTGTCCCGGGTCTGCCCGCGGTATACATCGCGGTTTAGATCACCGTAATCGCCGGTCAGCGCAGGCACATTCTGCTCCCTCTGGGCCAGGACATTGCTGCCGATCGCATTCATTTTGCGGATCTCGCCGGTCGTGGAGGTGTGCACGCTTGTGCAGGTATAAACGAAGTTGTCACTGCCCATGTCAAAGCCGTTAAACTGCACGGGAACATACCGTGTCATCTTATCGACCTGCACCTGTGACATGATCTTTTTCCAGTAGTAATCCACCAACAGCGAAATCGTCACATCGACCTCGTTTGCCCCGTAAAATCCGAGAAAACGGCCGCTCTGGTCATAGATCAGCGCGCCGAGGTGAAGCCCGTCCGCCAGAACGAATACCGTGCCGCGGGTATTGACGATCACATTGGTCGGCCGGAATACGGTCGCCTCGTCAATCAGATCGGTATCCGGTCTTGTAAAGCTCTGACACAGCCGGTCCTCCCGGTCAAGCCGGATCACACGTCCCTCCTCCGGCAGAGCAATATACAAAAACCCGTCGGCATCCGCATACAGCCCGCCCGGCTTTTTGATCGGCTCCGTACCGCCGTCGGTGCGGTAGGCGCTGACGGTTCTGATCAGCTGCAGATCAGACGAGCAGACCAGAATGCGGTCGTTTCCGGTATCCGCGATATACACAGTTCCATCCGCTGCCGCAAACAGGTCGGCGGGCGCATTGAGCGCTTTGCCTGTCAGCTGACTGCCGTCAACCACTGTCGAGGGCGTATATCCCTCCGGCGCCGGCACGGCGGTTCCCCATGCGTCGTAAATATATCCGGTATAGGGGAGCGCCGCCCCGACCGGAAGGGCGAGCAGCAGGCACACCGCCAGAAACAGCGCCATACGTTTACCAAATTTCACAGGACTTCCTCCTTCCCGACACGCCGCGCGGTCACTCCTTGATCCCGGCAAACGCCATTGTCTGCACAACGGACGACTGCGACACCACAAAAAGCACGATCGGCGGAAGCATTAAAAAGACCGTCGCCGCCGAGCTGACACCGGCACGGGCGATCGTGCCGCCCGAAACCAGCTGTGACAGCATGGTGGGCAGCGTGCGGAGATTCTCCCGGAAAACGAACTGCTGAGAGGAGGCGTTGTTCCACAGCCCCTGAAATGCGAAAATGACCAGCGTCATCCATGCCGGCTTGACGTTCGGCATGACGATCCGATACCATATACCGAATTCATTGCAGCCGTCTATCCGCGCCGCCTCCAGCAGCGCGGTCGGCAGCTGCTCCATAAACTGCTTCATCAGAAAAACGCCCAGCGTTCCGCCCAGCGTCGGCAGGATCATTACCGAATAGGTGTCGATCAGCCCCAGTCTGGCAATGATGATATACTGCGGCAGAAACGTGACCTGGGAGACAAAGAGGAGCGACGTCACAATAAGGGAAAACAGAAGATCCTTGCCCCGGAACCGGTTTTTTGCCAACGGATAGGCGCACATAGACGAGATCAGAACGAGCAGGACCGTCGCCGTGACCGAGACAAACACGCTGTTGAACAGATACTTGGAAAACGGCACCCATGTGTTGGAGCAAAGGGCAAACAGATCCGCAAAGTTGTCCCATGTCGGGTTCACCACATACAGGCGGGGCGGAAACACAAAGATCTCCTCAAAGGGCTTAAAGGCGTTGACGACCGCAAAGACAAGCGGCAACGCCATAAAAGCGCCGAACAGCGCCAGCAGCAGAAACAGCAAGATATTGCCGCCGCGGGACCGCGCATACTGCTTGGCGCCGTAGCCGTTTGCCGCGCGCCCGCTCCGGCTTTTGCCTCTTTTCTTTTTCTCCACGCTCATACCCTCTCTTCTCAATGGCCTATCCGGTTGATGACCCGTGTCACCAGCCGGTTTGCCGAATACATCAGGATAAACAGGAAACACGCCAGCGCACAGGCATAGCCCATTTCAAACCGTACCGTGCCGTAGTCCATGATATGGGTCACGAGGGTCTCCGCCGCATACTGCGTGCTCGGGAATCCCGCCAGACGCACCGATATATCGCCCACCGAAAAGGAGGACACGATCTGCATTACCGCACCGAACAGCAGCTGGGACCGCATGGATGGGATCGTGATATACCACATTTCCTGAAAGCGGTTGTGGATACCGTCCATCAGTCCCGCCTCATACAGCACCGGGTCGACGGTCTGCAATCCGGCGATAAAGGCGAGAAATCCCGTACCGAGAGACAGCCAGAGCTGTACGATGATCACGATCGTCAGGATGTACTGCGTGTCGGTCAGCCAGCCTATCGGCTCCGAGATCAGCCCGAGCTTCATGAGCAGACCGTTTGCCAGACCGTAGGAATCCGCGCTGAAGATAAACGACCATATGGTATAAGAGGTGCCGGACAGCACCGGGGCATAAAACACCAGCGTCAGAAACGCGCGGAGCCGCGGTCCGCAATCGTTGATCAGCCACGCCAGCACAAAACAGAGCAGATAGCTGATCGGCCCCGTGATCAAGGCAAATACGAGCGTATTGCGTATGGCGATAATGAATACGTCGTCGTCCATCAGCATGCGGAGATAATTGTCCCATCCCCTAAACGAGGGGGCGGAAAAGGCGTTGAAATCCGTAAAGCTGAAATAGACCGACGCCATCAGCGGCAGCAGGGTGAACAGAAAAAACAGCACCAGAAAAGGCGCCATCAGCGCATAGTTTTGCCAATCCCGCCGCAGATCGGACAGGAGCGTTCGTTTTTTTGTGTTCAAAGCATCCACTTCCCTTTTCACACGGCGGGATCCAATCCGAATTCCTGCCTCTTGCGGGTGATCTCCCGATCGATCTGCCTGTTCCAGTAGCTGAGCGCTTCGCGGTAGTTTTCGCCGGTATAGACGACCGCCTTGAAAGCGTTGTCGATGTTGCGGGACACATAATAGCCTCCGGCAATTTCGGGAAGGTCGATAACCGTTTCCCACTGTGCCGAAATGATATTCAGTTCGCTGCGCGACCACGGCAGCCGGCGGATCGCCGTCAGATTGGCGGGGCTGTACCGCCCGGCGGCGCCAAGAATGTTTTCCACCTCCGTGCCGTAAAGCCCCTGTGTCTCGCCGGAATTCCACCAACGCAAAAACGTCCATGCCGCCGCTTTGTCCTTTGCCGTCGACAGGATCATACCGGCTGTCCCCGAGGAGGCGGTGCTGCGGTCGACCGTGCCGTTCTGCTGCTTTGTGCCGGGCAGCAGCACCATCTCCCACATATTCCGTATTTCGGGCGCGGCGGTGACCAGCTGATTATAAAAGGTATATCCCGTGATGACCAGCGGCATCTCGCCGGTGCGGAAACGGTTGAAATCATCCTTATACAGTGGGAAATCATACTGCGTATAGTACTCGCACCACGCCTTAAACGCCGAGACCGCTTTAGCCGTGTTCAGCGCCGTCGATGTGAGGTCGGCAGTATACAGGCCGTTGCCGTTTTGCAGCAGCAGCGTCGGGAAGATCGTCTGGCTGCCGATTCCCTGGGACACCACGGAATACGCGTCCATGGAGGCATAGGGCAGTCCGATGCTCATATTGTTGCGCTGCAGCGTTTCGGCGACGGAAAGCATATCCTCCCACGTCTCCGGCGGGCTGATGTGCAGCTCCTCCATGACATCACTGCGGCAGAACATCATCAGAAAGCTCTCCGTCTCCGGCACGGCATAGCAATGCCCGTTCAGGCGGTAGGGTTCAAACGCCGTCGCCGTATATTCCGCCGCCAGCGTGTCAAAGCCCTCCAGCTCCTCAAGCGGACACACCGCTCCGCGCAGCGCGTAATTGATCGGATCGCCGCGTCCCATCATCAGCGCCACGTCCGGCGCCTTTCCCGCCATAAATGCCTGCATCAGTCCGCCCTGCACCAATGACAGGCTGACTCCGATATTGTACTCCGGCACAAACCGGGAATCGATCAGCGCCTTGAGCACGTCCGCCTGATCGCGGCCGGTCGATACCCAGACCGACACGTTGGCGGCGGTATCCCCCTCGGCTCTGCCGACCATCTCATAATCGGTGACAAAGGAGCCGAAAAACGCCTTGAGATGATACAGCACGCCGTCAAGGAAGCCCGCCTCCGTTTCCGGCAGCTTCTCCGCGGCAGGGCAGATATAGAATTTGTCCAGGGTCAGCGATTGCTTGCGCACCGACAGCACCCAGGAGGACAGCGTCACAATGTTGTTGCGGAACGCCTCCAGCCGCTGCGGGATCGTATTCGGCCGTGCCACAAAGTCGCGCAGCTGATCCGCAACGCGGTCCAGAGAAGCCGCCTCGGTGCCGCGATAGCCCGTCAGCGTTTCTATCTGCCCGCGATAGGTCTGCAGGGCGTCGGCGCAGGCGGCAAAGGTATCGGACAGTCCGGGAACCGATTCCTGGAGATAATAGTCGCGGAACAGATCCGGAGATGTCCCGGTCACCATAATGATCCGGCGGTATATCTCATTCAGCCGGGCTACGGTGTCGCCGATATTGTTGAGCACCTCCCCCATTTCGCCGACGGTCGGCGTCATGGACAGCTGATGCTTTCCCTTTGTGAGATAGATCCGGTACGGCTCGTCGCCGCCCGCGGTCTCCGTCTGCCAACGGATGCCATAGGTAAACGGCACCGCCTCCAGCTCGGCAAAGGGGATCGCCCCGTCAATGCGCACGGTGCGGTACACCTTTAAGCCGCGCAGAAAATTCTGCTTATAGCGAAAGGAGAGCGTATACAAACCGTCCTGCGGCACGTCGATCTCCCAGACAAGCTCCTGATCCGGCGTATTCCAGTTTTCCCCGCCGATAACGTTGAGCTTTTTGCACAGCGGATCCGACGGCGTAGTGGAGGCGTCCGAGCGGTCGCTGACCGGATACAGCATGGTCGAGGTCTTCGACTGCATAATCTCCGCCTCGTATATCCGGCATTCGCCGCGATCCGCAGCCTCCGGCAGCCCCTGCCGGTACTCTGCATATGACAGCGGTTTTTCCTCATTGAAAAAGCACAGTCCGTATATGGCGAGCGCCTCCCGCGAGACCGTCAGTCCGATCGTGTGCGTCCCTGCGGAGAGATAAAAGTAAAACGGACCGCTCACATATCCGGACGCATCCTTGGCGACCCAGCGGATCGCCTCCGCAAGCTCGACCTGTGCCATACGGATATCGTTGCCCATTTTATCCGTCAGCGGCGTGTCCCTTTCATCCCGGTAGCGGCGGGGAAAGGTCAGTTCGCCCGCCTCCGCAAACGGCGTCTCGCCGTCCAGTGTCATCGCCAGTTCAACAGCGCTCCCGGTTCCCTCCAGCGGACGGTAGTGCAGTTCAAAGCAGTACAGTCCCGCCTGCTCCGCCGTAAAGTCCCAGCTCGCCGTATCCGCGGCCTCCGTCAGGCAAAGCGCCTCCGGCTCGTCCGGCGGAGCCGTCTCTCCGCCCCTGCCGTCCGTTCCCCTGAGATACAGCTCCTCCTGCGGGAAAACGCCGTCGGCGAAGCGATCCCGGTATGTCTGATAGGCTGTACCTCCCGTTTCCGGCACATTCGTATCCGCTTCTGCCGTCGGGCGCTCCGCCGCCCATCCGTTCACGGACGACAGTGCCAGCACCAACGCCGTCAGGCATGCAGCCACACGGGACGATCTCTTCCGTCGATATAGCATGACGCTCTCCCTTTCTTTACCGCGCCGTATCGCAGGGCACGGTAAACGTCTCCACCGCATAGGGGCGAACAAACACCTTCTGCCCGCCATAGGTCAGCGAGCCGCCGCGTCCGCCCATATCTATCGCCAGGATCACCTCGTTGCCGTCGGCATCCTTCCTCGCCACACCGGTGATCCCGCTGCTCTTGATAAACGGGGCGTCAACGCCGCTGGTGTTTGCGGCGTCCTTCAGCAGCATCTGCAGGATCTCCTGCCCCTGCGGCATTGCCCCCAGCAGCATGATCCGCCCCTTTCCGCAGCGGTACGCGGACAGCACGCCCTCGCCGGGGGCATAGTCGTCGACCGTTTCGGACAAGATCTCTGCGCCCTTGCTGCGCAAAACGGCGGCAAAGCCCAGAAGCGGCGTCTGTCTGCCGCAATACTCCATTTCCATGCCGATACCGGCTGTTCTGGTCAGATACGCCACATGCACACCCGCCGCTTCCTCCAGCCGCTGCCCGAGAACGGCATCCGTATGTACGGTGTGATCCGCCGTGCGGATATTGGTCATCGGCCCGATCAGCCAGGTGCCGCCGTTTTCCGCAAAGCGGAGCATTCGCCCGATCACGCTGTCGTCAAGATGATAGATAAACGGCGTGATCACCAGCCGGTAGCCGGACGGATCCGCCTCCACGGGCAGCACGTCCCGCGGGTATCCGACCTCCTCCAGCGCATCGTAAAACCGCCGCACAAGCGCCACATAGTCCAGCTCGCCGTAATTCTCCGAAAGCATATACGCCTTTGCCAGATCGGAATAATGCAGGGCGATCTGTGCCGGTTTAAGCTGCGTCGCCTCCAGCAGCGGTTCCAGCTCCCGCAAACGGTTGGCGGCGTTCAGGACATCCTCATAGCAGTTGGTCGGTTCGCCGCTGGCAGACAAGATCGCCCCGTGCGGCAGCTCGCTGCCGGAACGGTGCTGGCGGAAGTGCCAGAAGGAAAAGCCGCTCGACCCCATGGCAAATGCCGCCGCCACCTCTGCCGCCACATATCCGCGGGGGTGGACCCGAACCGAGTTGGTTATATCCCCGTTAAATCCGGGGCAGGTCTCTATGCACATAAACGGTACGCCCGGCTTGACACAGCGGAACCGATCGTTGTCAAACAGCGGCTGCCGGTAGTTATCCGCAAACGGATAGTCGTCATAGGAGGCGAAATCCAGATGCTTTGCCATGGTATCGTAATCCACGCCGAACCAGAAAGCCGAGTTGTGCGTGATCGGCCGGTCGGAATACCGGCGGATCAGCTCCGCCTGCATAACGGCAAATTCCGTCACCTTTTCCCGTGAAAAAAGCCGATAATTGGTCGAGAGAGAGGGACTGTGCGCACATGTCGACGAGCGCGGGACCGGCACCTGTTCAAAGCTGTCATAGTGCTGACTCCAGACGCCCGTCCCCCATCTCTCGTTAAGGACGTCGATGCTCGTATATTTTTCAGCAAGCCAGAGGTGCCACTGCTTTTCACACTCCGCGCAGAAGCACTCCCCGACGTTGCACTTGAGTTCATTGTCGATCTGCCACCCGATCAGTCCGGGCAGAGAGCCGCAAGCCTCCGCCAGACGGGAGACCAGCTCCCGCACACGGCTGCGGAAATACGGGTTGTTGGTGCAGACATGCTGACGGGCGCCGTAATTGACCGTTCGCCCGTTGTCATTGAACATGCGCTCCGGATGGCCGTAGACCATCCAAACGGGCGGCGTTGGCGTCGGTGTGCCGAGGATCACGCCGATCCCGTTTTCATGAAATTTGCGGATGATCTTCTGAAAGAAGGAAAAATCAAACGCGCCCTCGCGCGGCTCCATGACGGACCAGGCAAATTCCCCGATCCGTACCGTATTGATGTGCAGCGCTTTCATGCGGAGGATATCTGCGTCCACCACAGTCTCTTCCCAAAGCTCGGGATAATACGCAACGCCAAAGATCCGTTTTTCAAACATAGCTGTTTTTCTCCCTCACGCCGCAGCGCCGTAAATTCTGAAAGTCAAAAGGGGATCCGGCTGCGGTTTCCCGCCTTTCGGCGGGAAACCGCAGCACGCTAAAAAAGGAGGTTTACGCACGTGTCTTTCTCTTTTTGCCCACGGTCAGAACAGCCGCAGAAGCCAGAAGCAGAACTGCTGCCGCTCCCGCCGTCGTCGGTACGCCGGTCGACGGATTTTCCGCATCCGACGGATCTGACGGCTTCGATCCGGCACTGTTCAGCGCTTTTTCATACTCCGATTTGATCGCATAGTAGGTGTTGCCGTCCGCGCGGATGACCGAATTATATACGCTCAGCCCGCCGCCGTAGACCATGACCTTGAAATCACCGGCAGCCAGCTCGGCGTCGTTCAGCGTCGCCGTCAGCGCCGGTTTGCCGGAGGCTTTGCCCTTTTCGTTCATATAGAACGAGAATTTGCTGCCGGCCATGGTCATGCGGATGTGATACACACTGCTCGTCAGTCCGTCGGGAATGGTATAGGTGGCAATCGGATTGCCGTAATCGGCGTTCTTCGCCAGAATCACCTGCGGTCCCTCGTTTCCGTTGCCGCGGATATAGAGGCAGTAGGTCTCATTTTCCGAAGCGCCGTCGAGCTGTGTACGGAACATGAATTTATCGGTGTTCCAGTTGATCTCGCTGTTCTGATAGTCAAATTCCCACTCAAAATCCCCGACCGCCTTGCCGCCGAGCAGCCGGTTGGTCGCCAGCATACCGTCCGAACCGACATACTTGAAGAATATGCGGTTTTTCACGGTCGTGATCGTGCCGTTTGCATTGCCGTCCGCCGATTTCTCAAACGGCGCATAGAAAATCGTCTGCTTCGGCTCACTGCTCTCCGGCGCAGAAACTTCACTGCTCTCGGGCGTGGAGACTTCGCTGCTCTCGGGCGTGGAGACTTCGCTGCTCTCCGGCGCAGAAACTTCGCTGCTCTCGGGCGCGGAGACTTCGCTGCTCTCCGGTGCGGAGACTTCGCTGCTCTCCGGTGCGGAGACTTCGCTGCTCTCCGGTGCGGAGGCTTCGCTGCTCTCCGGTGCGGAGACTTCGCTGCTCTCCGGTGCAGAGGTCTCGCTGCTCTCGGGCACAGAAACTTCACTGCTCTCGGGCGGCAGACTGGCTTTGTTCGTGCAGTAGGTGTTGCCGTTTGCCCGAATGATCATATCGGAGAGCACCATGCCGTTGCCGTAATGCATAGCCTTGAAATAGCCGGTCGCCAGAGCCTCATCCTCCGCCAGTGTGGCGGTGATCGCCGCTTCCGCCGGCTCTGTGGTCTCGACCGGCCAGATCTTCAGCGTAAAGCTCTGACCGGCGAGCGTCATCTTCACCCGATAGCTCTGCTGCCATCCAATACCGTCAGGAATCGTATAGGAGCCAAGGGAATAGTCGTTGTTTTTGCCAAGCACAACATGCGGTTTCCCAAAACCGTTGCCCTGAATCAGCACGGCATAGGTATTGGATTCCGACGAACCGCCCGCCTGTGCGTGGAACATGAACTTGTGCGTTGTCCAGCTGATATCAGCAGGCGACAGGTATGTAAACTCCCATTCGAAATCGCCGACCTTCTCGCTGAGGATCGGGTTGCTGGCATTCATTCCCTCACCACTGCCCCAGGTAAAGGTCGTCACGCCGTTTTCATCCGTCACAATGGTGCCGCCTTCGTTATTGCCCGGATCCTCCTCTATTGTAGGCTTGGTAATGGTGATCAGTCGGGATCCCGCTCTCGCCGTAAGCGCGCCCAGACCGAGTGCGCCGACCAGACCGACAGCCGTCAGCGCAACAGACAGAACTATGCCGAGTACCTGGTTGATTCGTTTTTTCCGAGTATCCATTGTGTTCCTTCCCTTTCTGATTGTATTTGATCGGCAGTCACCGACAGCTTATTCCGCCGAAAAGACGACGGTCATGCCGTCGCTCTTTTCAAAGGGGAACCTCTGCCACGATGCCGCCGTATCCTCCGCCGTAGCCGTCAAGACTGTCAGCGTGCACGCTCCTGCCGAGTTTTCCTTTCTGACAAGACCGAACGTCTGCTTTTCGCCGACGCCGCGCAAATGCAGGAAATCCATGGGAACAGTAAGCGTGCTCCCGATATTCCGCAGAGTCAGCACCGTCCCCGACGAGGCTTCGTCCAGCACCGAGCCGAGAACGCCGGTCGCCCCGTCCATGAGCACAAAGCTGTCTACCGCAGAACGGCTGACCGTCAGCGTGCGCAGCACAAACCCGTCGCCGGACAGAGCCGCCGCTGCGTCCAGCGTCACCCCGTCAAAAACCAGCTGTTCGAGCAATGTGTTGCTGTCGTCGGCGATCACCACGCCGTTTTCCGCCGTCGCCTCACGGCAGTAAATGCCGCTGAACGATGTTCCGAGACGTTTGGCACCGGTCAGGGAGATCGCCGCACGGGAGAAATCGCGTATGTGGACGTTTTCGTACGTCTCTCCGACGGCGGTGCCCTCCGTCTCCGATACGATCCCGGTCCCGACATGGCTTATGCTTACATTTTTGACATAGCTGCCCTGTCTGCTGTCTCCCGCAGGTGTGATCCGTATGGCCGCCGCCTGTGCAGCCGCCGCATTTTCGCCGTCGTAAACGATCGTCAGATCCTTTACACCGGCGCCGTTTTCCAAAGCGATGACCGGCGTTTTGCCGATCCCGCGCAGCCGGGTATCCGCCATGCCGCTGCCCGCGATGAAGCCGTCCTTTACGGTGATCGTATCGCCGATCCGGTATTCACCCGCCGGAACAAACACGCTCAGCCCCGTTGCGGCGGCTCTGCGGAAAGCCATCGTATCGTCTGTTTCGTCGTTCGGAACAGCACCGTAATCCGTCACGTCAGCCACACCGCCCAGAAGATCCTTTTCGGACGGCGTTATGCTTTCCACCGTCTCATACACCGCAGGCTTTGGCACAGAGACAAACACTCCGTCGCCGAGAAGCACGATCACGAGCGCTATCGCCGCCAGCGCCATAACGGCTATGGAAGCGACCGGAATGATAAAGATGCTTTTTCCCGTTTTCTGCATGTTCGTCCCTCCCCTCATTCCTGCACGCCCTTGGACAGGTAGCGGATCCCCTCTTCATCGCAGGGGAACGCCGCATACCGATCCGCCTCGCCGAGCCAGGTGTACCAAGCATACCGATCCAGCTTGAAGCGGAAGGTGCCCCCGGCGCCTTTGGTGTGCTTGACAATTTTAAAGGTGCTGCCTGTATCGGATTTAAAACCGGACGCCTCGGAGCCGAAACCCTTAAAATGCAGCGTGCCGATATTCAGATAGTTGCCGCTGCCTTCCCCGGCCTCTCCCAGCTCGATCAGCGCGGTATCCCGCTTATCGGAAAAGATGTAATAGGCGGTCAGTCCGTCGATACGCACCGTGGAGTTTTCCACCTTGACAAGTCCGCTGTCCGGCTCTGCCAGCTTCACCTGCTCCATATGTACGCTGCCGAACTGCGCGTTGCGGCAGTTTCTCAGCAAAAGGTCGGTATGAACGGGCATGCCCTCGATGTTCAACTGATCCACCTGCAGGTTATACTCGCGCCCCTCCACCGCAAAAGCGACGTCGGCATATTCGCGGAATTTCTGCACGGCGGCGATATACAGGTTATAGAACACGTTGCCGTACTGCCCGTCCTTTTGAAAATCCACGCCGCGGTAGACATAACGGGTAACGGTCACCGTGTTAATACGCAGACCGCTGGCACCGCAGTTTTCCTCGTTCGGGGAGTAGATGCCCGTACCCATGCGGGCCAGTCCGACACTGCGCAGCTGCGAGCCGGGCTCGACCGGCTTTTTGCCGCCCAGCCAGACCAAGACCCGCTCTCCCGCCTTTTCCTCGCCGGTGATCAGCTTTTCTTCAAACTGCACCACAAGGTCCTTCAGCATGCACACGCCGCCGAGCCGGATGGCGGGCGTCGACGGATCCGGATTGGAAAAATACAGCTTTGTGCTCTCGCCGCCGCCGACGATCGCCTGATCCGTCACCTCAAGGGTCTCATGCAGCATGTAATCGCCCCGGCGCAGCCAGATATTCCGTCCGGTCGCCAGTGCCGCGCGGAACGCTTCGGTATCGTCCTTGTTATCGCTGGCATATCCGCCGAAGGATTCGAGATCGACATAGCCCGCGGGGATCTCCGTATCCGACGCGGAGACCTCGCCGGTGCCGAGCACGCCGCCAGCCAGCAGAGACAGCACCAATACCGCGCGGAGAAATAATTTTCCTGCTTTCATCGTGCCACTCCTTTCAACGTCAGCCGGATTCCTTTTCCTTCGGATGCAAACGCCGTATACAGCGCCTCATCGCCGTGATCCGTCGTAAAGCGGTAGTTGAGAACATCCAGCACATAGTCGCCCGCCGCGCCGGTCACCCGGTTGACAAAAGTAAAATCGCGGTCGGCAAGACTGCCGCTGTGGATATTGTGCAGCGTCAGGTTCCGCACGGTCACGGCAGAGGCGGGACTTCCCTTCCCGTGGTTAACATAAAACTCGCCGGTATCCGCCAGAAACAGGCTGCTGTTTTTGGCGACCGTTCCGTTTTTCACCGTGACGGAGTCGATCGTACCGTTGGTGTTGTTGAGGACGATATACCCGCTTCCCTCGTCGGTCAGCTCCACATGATCCAGCACGATGCCGGACATGCGCAATGCCTGATGCCCGCGCAGATGGATCGGCTCCCGCGCGCGGATATTTTCCAGCACGACCCCGCTGAATACCGTTTCGCTCTCCTCCCCGTCCATATACAGGGCGGAATCCACCGGGTAGCGGGAGGTCATATAGATGCTGCGGAAATAATTGCCCGTGCGGATCGTGCCGCGCACGTCAAAGCCGCGAAAAGTAAAATCGCGCACGGATACGTTTTCAAGCGCCGCAGAAAACATCGCATACTGGTCGCCATCGAGCGAATAGATCCCCGTGCCGACATTTTCAAAGCAGACATTTTCGATCGAAGCACCCATGGCAAACGCCCAGATATTGCCGGTCATCATGGCTGCACGCTCGCCCTCGGTCTCCTCTCCCGTGATCAGCGACGGATCGTAGCCGACCGTCAGATCCCGCAGGGAAGCGCCGCTCATGCCGGGATATAAGATCGCGTCCTCCGCATTGGCGATCTTCGCGACGATCCGCGTCTTTCCGACGCCTGCTCCCATCATCACCGCCGAATCCCAGTGGAGCGATTTGGAGATACGATAGGTTCCCGCCGGCACATAGATGCCGGTCTTCATGGATATCGCCGTGGTGAATGCGCGGGTATCGTCCGTGTCGTCGTCAGGCGTGGCGCCGAGCGCTGCCACATTGATGAAGCCGGGCGGGCAGTAGGTCTGCGCAGTCTCTTCTTTTTCCTCGGCTACGCACAGACCGGCTCCGGCCAGCAGGACGACCGCCGCAGCCACGCCCGTCAGCCAACGCCGTTTTTTCAGGTTCAAGACTCGTCTCCTCCCTTTTTTCATCACCGTTACTGTTTATCCACCGGACCCGCCTGCCTCACACGGTTCATAAAGCGGATCAGGAATACCGTCAGGACCGCTGCCGCCGCCATGATGATCGCGATCAGCACAATGATCAATACCAGTCTGCCGGTGTTGACCGTCGGCGTTGTGTCCGTATGCTCGGCATCGCTTACCGCCGCGGCAGCCGTCGTCGGCTCCGTAACGGCAGCCGTTGTTGCTTCTGTCTGCGGCGGCTCGGTCTGCTGCGCCGTCGGTTCGGTCACGGGAGCGGCAGCAGCCGTTGTCGCCGGCTTTGTCGCCGCCGTCGTGGCGGGCGGCACGGTCGTCGCCGCCGCAGACGGCTCGATCGGATCCTTTTCGTCCCGCTCGGTAACCGTCATGTCGTCGATCGAGAAATCCGTCCCCCAGGAGCAGAGGGAAAACCCGCCCTCCGAAAAAGCGGTGTCTGTCATTGACAGGACCTTACGGCCGTTTAAGTAAGCGGAGATCTGGTCGCCGCGCGCAAAGATCTCCACAGTATACCACGCGCCGAGGCGCAGACCCGTGCTGCCGTTTTCCTTGATCTTGGTATCCTCCGACAGGCTTTTCAGGCTGCTTTTGGCACAAAACGCCGTTTTGGTCGTCCACAGCTCCATGTGGTAGGACTCGTTCTCATGGTTCTCCGGAGAGCGGAAGCAGAGCTTTGCCCAATTCCACTGCGTATCGCACATATTATCCAGCCGCACCTTCATCGTCCAGTCGAAATTGCGCACGGAGGGTACGGAAAGCGCCGTGTGGACATAGTTGCTTGCCGACTGCGTGATCTTCAGATAGCGGTTGCCGTCCTCCTTTTGGATCTCCGCACTGCCGGAGCTGCCACCGTCAAAATCGCCTATATCGGCTTTTCCGCTCTCAAAATCGTTTTTGTACAGAACCTTTCCCGCCGCCGAGACGGAAAAAGCGCAAAGGCAGCCAGCCAACAGGGTCACACAGAGAAAGATCGCCAGTATGTTTTTCACAGCAGGATCCCCTTTCTTTTTGTCATGCCGTGATACCGGTCACGGCGGTTTTCGCACCGTCAGCTTTCGCTGTTGGCTGCCTCGATCTCGCTTTGGAGAATGGGATAGTATTTTTCGAGAACGGAAGTCCACGGCACTTCATATACGCCGACCTCGTTCCAAAGCTCCCACATGGCGCTGTTGCCCCATTCGCCGACAGAGCTGGCTCTCGGGAAGACAAGCGTAAATTTATCGCTGTCCATCTCGTCGAAAAGCGCCATCATGTCGTCGCTGTAGCCAAACGCATCCTTGCTCTTCGCCTTCAGTCGGGCGACGGTCGCCTCGTCGGTCTCCATATACCGCAGGATATTCAGATATGCCAGCGCACCCTGTGTATTTTTCGCGCCCTTGGCGATCCATGTCATCTCGCCGCCCGCCGACACATAATACTGATCGGCACCATCCATTTTGGGCGTCGGCGCGATGCCGATCTCTCCGTTTTTGATCTGCTCGGCATAGGTGCTTATGCGCCAGCGCTCATCCCAGAAGATCGCCGTCTTTTTGTTGGCAAAATTGTTCTCGCCGTTCAGGCTCAGCGCGCGGCAGTCTGAGCCGCTGAAGCCGGTGCGCAGAATAAAATTCATGGCTTCGGCGATCACGGGATCTCTCATATTGTTCACAAACTTACCCTTGTCGTCCACCTTGACGTAATCCACGCCGCAGGTCGGGTACACATAGAGCGGGTGACCCTCCCACCCGTACACGTCAACGATACCGTCGTTATCCGAGTCGACCGTCAGCTGCTTGGCGATCTCTTCGAGCTTGCTCCACGTCCACTCGCCCTTTTTGTACAGGTCGAGCGGCGTCTCCACGGCGTTCTCGTCAAACATCGCCGTGTTATAAAAGATCACGCCGCCGTTATAGGTTTTGGTAACGGCCACATAATGCTTGCCGTTCACAAGATAGCGGTCGTTTATCTCCCTGACGCCCTTCCACAGCTCGCTGTCAAAATCGATCAGGCCGTCCACGCTCTGGACCAGATCCTTGTAAATGTTGTTCGGGTTGTCCTGCGACTTGTATTTGACCAGATCCGGCGCAGCCTTGGAAAGAACGCTGGTCACCAGCTTTGTCGCCAGATCCGCATAGTTGGAATAGACAAATTCCAGCTCACAGCCGTATTTTTGCTTCATCAGCTCGTTGATCTCATACCAGCCGGTCGTCGGATCCGCCAATTCGTCGGCGTTATCCCAGGTTAAATACGTCACCTTTTTGCCTGTCGGTTGCAGCGCCGGAAGTAGCTTATCCCCCTCCGTGTCGCCGCCCGGTGCCGATGTGCCGCTTTCCGTCCCGCCGGACGTATCCGACGGCACGGCATCGGTCTGGCACCCGCTCAAAAGCAGCGCGCCAAGCCACACCGCGATCAGCACCAAAATCAGTCTTTTCATTTCCGTTTTCCCCCTTGTATTCATATTAACGGTGTAAGGACGTCTTGTTCCTGCCCGGTCACGGCATTCAACGGCACGGCATACCGGTATATCCGCCGGACAGCATCCGACTCCTTTTGTCTGTGACCATTATACCATCTCATCCATAAATCAGATAGTACATCCATCTCATTTAATCGAACTATCGTCTCATTTCATGTGTTTTTCACACATAATCATTGCATTGTTTTGTAAAATTGAATGCAGTTTTAAACCATCCACCGGGGATGTCCGGACAGCCTGTGCCGCACGGTTCTGCCGCCGCTGCACCGCAGCAGAACGTAAAAAACGCAGACCCGCAAGGCGGGATGTCCTTAACGAAGAAAATGAAAACCGAATAGGATAGCAACAAAGGCAGCATAGTCTATGATGGCTATGCTGCCTTTTGTATTGTTCGATTTCAAACAAATCAAAGCGTTGCAGAAACACGGTGCTTTTTTGAATTTCATATTCAAAATCGCCGGACTTGTAGAAAGTGTTGCGGTATGTATTTGTGTTGCCAAAAGGACTCGTACTGAACGATACGGCGGCAGACTGTTGGGACAACCCCATCCGTGCAGGCGCACATTGCATATATCCAAAGCAGGTTGAACCGCTACGCAAAGGATGAGGAAATCATCGACGTGTGGATCTGGACAGGAACTACGGACAACGACTGTTACGATATTTATATCGGCTACGCTTGAAAACAAATGATTTCAAGCGTAAAATACTTAACGGAAAGCAACATGGAACTTCGCCATACTGTAGTACGATATCCTTTACAGGAAAATAGAAGACCGAATAGGATAACAAAAAGACATCATAGCTCAAACCTATGATGTCTTTTTGTTATCCACTAATTCGATTTATACGTTTTGTAGGGTTTGTTTCCATCCAACAAAATGACGATATCGGAAATGTTTCTAAAATACAGCTCTGTTTTACGGATTGCATATTGTTGCAAAGGCCTTATGGTACTGTTTTTTCTTCCGTTTTTTCTGTTTTTGATTTGAACCCCAAATACATTGCGACAATAACCGAATTATGCTATAATAAAAGTAATTTATAGTTTTTGATGTTCAGATAAGATTGCTACCAAAGTATAAAGGAGTACAAAATGCCAAATTTTTCATTACAACAACAGCCGCAATATCCTATCGTTACAATCGATACCGATCTGCCTATTTGTGAGGAACAGGTAGAGAACATTTTGGAACACAAAACAGGGGTAACTCTGTGTGTGCGATCCTCTCAGGGACATCCCAAAAGAGGAGGGTACTTTTTTTGCATTTCCAAAAACGAAACCAAACCTATGATTAACCTTGAAACTATCGAAGGAGTTTTCATTGACACCTTTTCTATCTCTGCACTTATAAAATTTATCAATCATGCGTCTGGTAGAGTATTTGATCAAGGCATGTTGTCTTACTGTCAGCAGACGGTGAATTTTAGAGTTGACTAATTATTGACAGTAATCTTTTCGGTTTTTCGTTATCAGCTACCTTTTCAACTGTTGTCCCATCAATTTTGTAAACATTGCTCCTGTATTTTTCTGTCATTGTGACAACAATAGTAACGTTATGGTTTTGCGCAAATGAAAGAATTTGGCGCACATTAGATTGGACATAAGCAAATTGCCTTGCTTTATACCCAATGATGTTTCCGTTTTCAATAATTTCCTCAATAATATCATTAGTTAATTGCCGCAGATGTGATTTCGATAAGATTTCAAATCCTGTGGCAATGATTTCTTTTTGAAAACAAAGATATTCATTTTCTGTATCCAAAAGCTCTTCTGTTTCTGTAGGACGATACGCAAATCCATTTTTCCATATTCGCGTTAGCTTTCCGTAATTCCCTTGTTCTTTTGAATAGTGACCATTTGAACATGTAACTGCATAACGTGCATCAAACCCCTGATATCCATCACCGATATTAGCAGGCGGTTTGTTCAGCCAATATGTATCCCTCAAAGCAGTAAGCGAATATGCGTGGAATATGTACACCTTGTAAATTTGAGGAACTGAATCCCATGCATAAGTTGATGATGAGGTGTTATTCCAATCCCATAAACATACAACAACATAATCTGTACGCGGGTCTATATCTTTCATTAAGGTATCAAAATTGGCTGATTTTTCTTCTGCAATACATTGTAGGCATTTAATTTCAAGACGTAAAAGCCTTTCTCCACTATTCCGTCTCACTTCCAAATCGGGAAACCTGTTTGCAACAACATAGCTCCAAAAAATATCCGTTATTCCCATTTCCGGCAATAGGTCATTTGAAATGCGTGCCAACTCAAATTCAATTAATACTCCCATTCGAGTACGTACGTCTGTAAGGTTGCGTTCGTTTGCGGGTAGTTGTTCGTTTTGGTATAAACCAAATCTCTTACGAGAAGATTCATGATTAAAGCGGCTGACGATTTCCGGAAAATACTGCGTTCTTAACCATTGTGCAATTTGTTTTGGTGATGGAGTAGCCGACAACATAGTAATAACTTCTTTTTTGTTCATAGTTATTCTCCTGACATAATCTTCGCTACGGCATTAATGGCGGATTGTTCTAATTCACTTGCTTCATTTTGTAGCAGCTGTGCTTTTTCTCTTAATTGAGATACAGACATTTGAGTTGTCTTAACAGATAACAGAGCTTTTTCTTGTATTCCCCTTGGCGGAACAGGTATTTTGATGTTACGCAAATCCTTTGCGTTAATCCTGGGGCGTCCGATGCCCGTTACACAACCCATAATCTGACCGTATACAAAATCAGAACGAAGCAAAACAGATAATAGTACAGGATCGATAATAAATTCATCATTTTCATTTTTCCTTACTGTTAAAACAGCACATTCTGAAGAAACAAACCCTCCTTCAGGAAAAGGTATGACTGCCGCCTTTCTTAAAGCAGGCCTCATTTTTGAAAATACTATATCGCCCACTTCATAACGTTTTACAGCGCTTTTTATAGATGCCGTCGGCGTGATAACTTGTGCTATGTTACCAGTATAAGATTCGATATTGGCCAATCCTGTAAACATAATTGTTGTAGCTTCGCTGTCTGTCGCGGGAATATATGATTCATTGCGTTCTTCACATATTTCAGCGAGTGAATATAGCGAATAATTTGATCTCTTCAAGAGCAAAAGGCTTTCTTTTCTGAAAGGATGATGATAAACATAATCTAACCGCAGAGAAGAGTCGTTAAAGATGTTTTGTGTAATATTGGCACAGAAGCAATGAGTGTCCTGTATAGAGAATCCGTCACAATGTTTTTTCCATTGAGCTAATATGTCTGGTAGATCGCTGTTAAGACTTACATTGCCTGTGTTTGAATAGACAATATCATCATCTCCATTTGACTTTCTGCCTACATTTTGAGATTTGGCAAAAAAGGTTAACGGTTGCTCCACTTTGCCAGTGGCTTTTTGCATAATCAAAATAGACGAACTAACATTAGCGTAAGGCATAAAAGCTGTATCTGGTAAATCTATAACTGCTAATATTTTGAAGTGGTTTAAAATGAATTGTCTAACGTCTAAATTAGAGCCGGCATTCAAAACTCCCTGGTCTATAATGATTGCAACGGTACCGTTTTCCCGTAATAATTGCCAAGCCTGTTCAATAAAAAGGATTCCACGTCTACGGGATGTTTTACCGCTTCCCAAAGAAAATCTGTTTAAGATACCGGCATCTGTGTAATCACTGCCAAAGGGCGGATTGGTTATTATACAGTCAATCTTTCCAAAATAAGATTCTGCTCCATTTCCTAAACTGCCTCCGTTTGAAAGCGCTCTCACAGTGAAATTATCATTTCCGTGAATGAGCAAATTCAAAGACGAAACCCATGCCAATCTTTCATCTACTTCAAGGCCTAACAGAGCTGTTAGAGGCGCAACATCTTGAACTTTTGTTAAAAAGCCTGCTGTTCCACATGCCGGATCGCACACTGTACCATGCAAGAACGCGGACATTATTTCAACCATGAAATCAACAATTTGGTAAGGCGTAAAATATTGTTGATTATCACTTTTATCAAAAGTACCTTTTATGATGTCTTCATACGCTAAACCTTTAACATCACAATTTGCAGAAGATATATTTATTTTGCAAAGTTCGTTGCCACATTTTATCAAAGTGTCAATTGGCAATAAAATCTGATCAAAAGTAGGCGGAATTGTTATTTTAGCATTTTTTATTGAACTACTATACGCTTCTTGTATACGCTCAAAATACATATCGTCATTTTCAAAAGCATTTCTTTCAAATATGTTTTCACCATTCTGTTCAGCGTATAATTTAACGAATAGTAACTTTGAAATCTCATCAAAATGAGTGATAATATTGCTATTAGCATCTCCATCTCGTATGATTGAATGAAGTTTGCTAACGGCCCGTTTTACGGTTTTGCTGTCAACCACCTTTTTTTGTACAGGGTCAGAAACAGACATATTTCCCATTGCTTTTTTTATGCTTATTAACTCTTCAAGGTTGTACATCCTATAGCCGTTAACCGGATTTCGGATTGCCGTTAATTTTCCGTCGTTATCCCAATTCCTTAAAGTGGCTCTGCTAACGCCAAGAAAAGTAGCAGCTTCTAACAGAGAAACATTATTCGCCATGTTTAGTAACCTCCAAACCTTGCTAAACATAGTATAACCCGAACCGGCGTATTTTGCAAGGAGTTATTGCATTTTCCCACAAGATATTTTGAACAAATTCCTCATTATACCCATATTCCACACGCTTTATGCACCTACCTTGACAAAAGTTTCCTGCGTATGGTATAATAGAATAATCGACAGATATCGGATATAAACTGAATATTAGTGCCACATATTTTAATTTCAGAGTATTAAGGCTCGCACATACATCGGCACGAAACATGGAAAACGAACAATTTTGTTCGCCTGTTTGTGTTTCCGTCTCAATGTATGTGCGAGTCTTTTTGTTTTACTCTCGCCTGGATTACATACGAAATTGAGCGGAACTGGTATCGTGAAGATTTGCGACAGACTATCCGCCGAGAAGATTACCTGCCCAAGCGTGTACGCCTTTAAGACAAGCGGAAACAAATCAGGGAATCCCGATTTAAGCAGACCGTATCATTGGGCGCAGAATACCGTCCGCAAGATGCTGTCCAATCAGGAATATGTGGGAGATACCGTAAATTTTAAAACCTATTCCAAGTCTAACAAGCTGAAGAAACGGTTGAAGAACGATCCCGAAAACATTCTCATATTCAAGGGCACTCACGAAGCAATCATCGACCGCAAGACCTTTGAGATGGTGCAACGGCACTTTGCCGGACGAAAACGCCCCGACAAGCAAGGCGAGATAGACAAATATGCAGGCATCCTCTTCTGCGGTGAATGCGGAAAGCGATTATATCTCCACCGAGGGAAAGCCATCGAGCCGGAAAACAATGCTTTCCAATGCGGTGGTTTCCAAAGCAGAACAACTGAATGCACCGCACACTATATCCGAGAGAGCATCCTCGACACCATCGTACTGCACAACCTCAAAACCGTGACCGCCTTTGCAAGAAATAAACCGGATGAGTTCTATGCGATGGCAACACAGAACGGTGAGGCAGAAGCAGAAAAGTTCTGCCGAAATGCAAAAATGCAAAAGGCGCAGCTTGAAAAGCGAATTCAGGACCTGGACAACATCATTCGGTGTTTGTATGAGGACAGAGTATCGGGAAGAATCACTCCCGAACGCTACGACTCAATGGCAAGCGGATATGAACAGGAGCAGGAGGAAATGAAACGTGAGTTGCAAGCGTTGGCAGAGCGAATCAGCGAGGTGGATATGCGCGATCAATGCATTCAAGAATTTATCCGCAACGCCAAGCAGTATATTGAGATGCCGAAACTGACACCCGAACTGCTGCGGGTATTTATCCGCAGGATCGAAGTGTATGAGAAGTTAGAGAAATACTCCCGAACGACGGGCAATCCCATCAGCATACACTACGCTTTCTGACTGCCTGAACAGGAAGGCATCCCTGCAATCAAAGTTCTCGCACAGCCTACGACCAAAACCGCATAAAAAGGAATAACCGGAAGGTTTTTACACCTTCCGGTTACATACCGCCCATCAATTCTCCGTTAAGAACATCACGGGAAGGCGGGCCTGCGCGTTTTACCATGTGACCGTCTGTCAGGACGGATATTTCAGTGCGCGGGTAAAGTCATACAGCACCTGAAAGCGCCCGCCGTCAAAGGCGTGGATGCGGATGCCGTCGGTATTTCCCGCAACGGCGTAATACGTCTGGACAAAGGCGATCGGCACTGCCGGACAAAGGCGCAAAAGCCGTTCCTCCAGCGCCTCCAGCGCGGTACGGCTGCCGCCGTCCGCCGCGTTCACGGCGCTGTCATACGCCTTATCCGAAACACCGGACAGATTGTCGGCGTTGCCGGACGTAAACATGGTCATGGCGCTTTTGGCCTGCTCGCTGCCCGCCGAAAGGGCAAACAGCCCGATCTGGAAATCCCCTGCGCGCATCCGCGCGGCAAGGGTGTCCGCCTTTACCGCCTCCAACCGGAAATACAGCCCGAGGTTTTTCTGCCAACACTGGATCAAAAACCGCGCCAGCTCCTGCTTTTCCGGCTCGTCGGCACAGAGCACGGTCAGCGTCGGCATGCGCTCCAGTCCGACGCGTGCAAGCCCCTCTGACAACTGCCGTGCCGCGTCGCGTCCGGCTGACACAAACCGCACGGCGTTCTCCTCGCGGCGATAGGTCTCCCCGCCGGTCAGGATCGCCGCGGGCGCCGCAAAGCCGGTCGCGCGGGTCTGCCCCGCCCCGTCCAGAAGCGCCAAAAGATCCTCCCATTCAACGGCGTCCCGCAGCGCCATGCGAACGCCGCTGTCGGAAAGCGCCGTCTGCCGCGCATTGAACCACAGGTACTCCACCGTGTCGCTCAGCGTGACCACCTTTGCCCCTGCGGCGGCTGCAGCCACGCTCTGCTGTGCCGTGACCTGTCCGACATCCAGCGTCCCCGCAACGATATTGTCGAGCACGCTGCCGCTCACGGTGATCATCAGCCGCACGCGCTCCGGTGTGATCTCCGCTTTCCGCGGATAATACTCGTTGCGGAAAAGCAGCAGGGATTCCCCGTGCGACCAGCTGCTCAGCGTAAACGCGCCGTTGGAGACCACATATTCGGATTCCAGCCCGTAGCGGGCGCCTGTGGACAGAAAAAAGTCCTCCCGACAGGGCATAAACGGCGGAAAAGCCAGCTGATAGAGCAGCGTTTCCTCTGCAACCGCCGACGCAAGCCGGATCTCCACGGTCTTGTCGTCCTTTGCCGCAACGCCGAGCGTTTCCGGCTTTTTCTGACCGGAAATGACCGCTTTGGCGCCCTCGATCCACAACAGCTGATCCGCAAGCGGCGACCCCGTCGCGGGGTCTGCCGCGCGGCGGAATCCGTAGACGAAATCCTGCGCTGTCAACGGCTTGCCGTCACTCCAGAAGCTGTCCCGGAGCGTGAATGTCCACACCTTTCCCGCAACGCTCCAGCGCTCGGCGACACCGGCGCAGGGCGTTCCGTTTTCATCCAGCCGTGTCAACCCCTCAAACAGCGACAGCACCACCGTCTGTGACGCCTCATCGCGGCACACCTGCGGATCGAGCTGCTTCGGCTCTGCCGAAAGCGGCACACGAAACCAGCCGTCAAGGGGAGACTCCTCCTTGCAGCCGGTCAGCGGGAGTAGCAGCACCGCGCACAGCACGGCAGCCAATCCTCTTTTTATTGCCCGTCGCATTTCCGCTCCTCCCTCCGTTTCGATCCGTTACCGCTTGCCGACGACCTCGCCCTGCGCTTTATAAATGCTCTGCGCGGGAATATACCCCCGCACGGAGGAAAGCGGGTAGATCTGACTTTCGCGCCCGACGACCGTGCCCGGATTCAGCACGCTGCCGCAGCCGACCTCCACAC
>CAKUMQ010000027.1 GCA_934667845.1 uncultured Eubacteriales bacterium
GCTGTGGGACTGTGCCGCCGACATCACCGCACCGGTGTTGGCATTCTGCGATGTGGCGTATAAGAAGCCGTTTTCGTCCATCTGGATGTTGTTGTAGCTGACGGGGATCAGGTTGTCGGTGCGGTGCAGCTGCTCCTTGGTGAATATGGCGCGCCACAGCAGATAGCTGAGCGTCGGCGTCGTGTTCTGCGCGCCGATAAACGACTCAAAGATGCCGCTTCGGTTAAACACCATAATGCCGTAGGTCGTGCCCGCGGACACCACATACATGCGGCCCCACTTATCGACCGCCACCGCCTCGGGAGAGAAGTTATACTCATCCGGCAGCAGGTGGGAGTCGGGCTGCGCGATCACCCGCAGCAACTGATAGCGCTCATCCAGCACAACGATGCGCTTGTTGTCCGTATCACAGATGTACAGCTCCTTTTTTGCCGTAACATACAGCCCCGTGCAGCGCTTAAAAGCGGAAAATTCGCCGTTTTCCGTGATTCCCCTGATCTCTGCCTTCGGCGCAAGCGCACTGTCCAGCACAATGACGCGGTCGTGACCGCTGTCGGAGATGTAGAGATTTCCGTCGCCGTCCGCCACCATATCCTGCGGGTCGCTCAGCGCGCCCACGCCGAGCTTTTCTCCCGAGAGATAGCGCTCGGGGACATAGGTGTGGGGGCATGCGACCGCCTCGCCGGAATAGGTATACTGATAGGTGGTGTATGCCGCCTCCTCCGCCGTGCAGGGGAGCGCCGCCCCCGCCAAAAGGCCGAGGGCGATCAGAGCAGCCGCTATCCTCTTATTCGCCATTCTCCTCATTCCTTCATACCCGATGTCGCCATGGTTTCCACGATATTGCTCTGCGTCGTCACAAACATCACGATCGGAACGATCATAGCCAGCACGCTTCCTGCTGCCGCCGCGCCGGAGCGCGACACGCCGCCCGCCAGCACCTGCGACAGCGCGTAGTTGAGCGTTTTCAACTCCTCCCGGAACACATACGGCGACGCGCCGGTGTTCCACAGCCCCTGAAAGGCAAAGATGATCAGCGTCAGCCACGCGGGACGCACCATCGGCATGACGATGCGGAAAAAGATCCGCGCCTCGCCCGCGCCGTCGATCCGCGCCGCCTCCAGGATGGTGCCCGGGATCATCTGCTCCATAAACTGCTTCATCAGATACAGCCCGAGCGTGGAGGAAAAGCTCGGGATGATGATCGCCCAGTAGGTGTCCAGCAGCCCGAGCCGCTGAACGACAATAAAGTTGGCGACGCCGGTCACGGTCGAGTTGAACATCAGCGCCAGCACGACACTTCTGAAGATCAGCTCACGGCCGGGAAACCGCATCTTCGCCACGGCATAGGCTGCCATCGAGGACAGGATCACCTGCCCCGCCGTGCCGACCACCGAGATGAACACGGTATTGAACACATAGCGGGCGATCGGCACCTCGCCGCTGTTGAACAGCCGGAACAGCATGGAAAAGTTGCCGAGCGTCGGATTCTGGGGGAAGAATTTCGGCGGGAAGATGAAAAACTCATCCAGCGGCTTGAGCGAATTGCCGACCGCATACACCATCGGCAGCACCATGACCGCACCGAACAGCAGCAGCACGACATCCAGCGCCAGATTGCCGCCGAAAGAGCGGTTGAGCATTCTTTTCGGTTTCAGAGATCGTATCGTCATGTACTCACCTTCGACAGCATCTTTTGCACCAGTTTATTGCACACGATCATCAGGATACACAGCACGGTCGAGATCGCCGAGGCATAGCCGATCTCATAGCGCTGACCGCCGTAATCCTCCAGATGGTTCATGATGGTATGCGCCGCGTAGTTGACCGTCGGGAAGCCGCACAGCGAACTGATCAGGCCGCCGATGCCGAACGAGCCGGTAATGCTCATGACGGCGCTGAACAGCAGCTGCGGCTTCATCATCGGCAGCGTCACATACCAAAGCTCCTGCCAGCGGTTTTTCAGCCCGTCCACAGCCGCAGCCTCATAATACGACTTATCCACGCCCTGGAATCCGGCGATAAAGGAGAGAAAGCTCGTACCGAGACTTCCCCAGAGCGCCACGACACAGATCAGCGGGATCATATATTTTTCGTTTTTGAACCAGATGATCGGCTCGGTGATGACATTCAGCTTCAGCAAAAGTCCGTTTATGTAGCCGTAGGAATCGCCGCTGAACATGAGCTGCCAGATCAGATACATATTGCCCGATATGGACGGCGCATAGAAGATCAGCGTCACAAAGGCGCGCATCCGCGGGCGAAGCTCGTTAATAAACCACGCCGTCATAAAGGCGATCAGATAGCCGAGCGGGCCGGTGATCGTCGCCAGAAGCAATGTGTTGCCGATGGCCTTGATGAAGATCTGATCCTCCAGAAACAGGCGGGTATAGTTATCCAGCCCGATGAACACCGGCTTTTGCAGCATATTGAACTGCGTAAAGCCCAAAAACAGCGACAGCGCAATGGGCACCACGGTAAAGACCAAAAAAATCAGGTAAAACGGCAGTATGAACGCATAGGCCGTCGCGATGTCTCTGCGCGAGACCTTGATCGTGGTTTTGCTTTTCGTTATCCTCACCCTTTCCGAAAAAACGCCGTACTGCGGTCAGTTGCTGTCCGCAAATTCCTTCGATTTTCGCACGATCTCCGCATCCAGGTCGGCGAGATTCTTCTCCCATGTCTCCACGGCGTCCGCGCCCATGCCGTAGACATCGTTGAAGGCAAAATCCAGCACGCGGGACACATAATAGCTGCCGGGGATCTGCGGCGTGCCCTTGAGCGACGCCCACTGGCTGTTCAACGCCGCCAGCTGCTCCTGCGTCCACGGCAGCGCCCGCATCGCCTCCAGAGTGGCGGCGGGCTGACGGGAGGACACATCGACCACCGTCTCCATCTCCAGCCCGTAACGCGTCTGCGTCTTAGCCGATGTCCACCATTTGAGGAACGTCCACGCCTCGTCGGGCATTTTCGTGCCGCTCAGGATAATGGCGGCGTTGCTGCTCGCCGGCGCAGTGCGGTCGACCGAGCCATCCTCACGCACCGTGCCGGGGATCGTCGTAAAACCCCATTCGCCCTGTATCTCGGGCGCGAACACCGTGAGCTGATTGCACAGCATATAGTCGGCGATGCCCATCGGCATCTCGCCGCTGCGGAAGCGGTTGGCAAAGTCAAACTGCGGCGGCAAGCCGTAGGCGGTGTACAGCTCCATCGCGTTTTTGAATGCGGCAATGCCCTCGTTGCTGATGAGCGCCGTGGACATGCGATCCTCGGCATAATACTCGCCGCCGAGCTGGTAGAGGAAAATGTTGAATGCGTCGGCGTAGCTCAGCCCGACGCTCAGGTTGTTCTGCTGAAAGATCGCCAGAAGCTCATAGAAATCGCTCCACGTCTGCGGCGGCTCCACCCCGAATCTGCGGAATACATCCTTCCGGTAGAACAACACGGGAAAGCTGAGCGACTCGGGGAGGGCATACAGCCCGTCCTTATAGGTGAAGCCGACGAGCGACTGCGGATGGAACGCCTTGACGGCGTCCCCGCAGTCGGAAAATTGCCTGAGATCCAAAACCGCGCCGCGGATCGCGTAGTTGATCGGGTCGCCGCCGCCCGCCGAGAGGTAGACGTCCGGCCCCATGCCCGCCAGAATGTTCGGCAAAAGCGCACCGGCAGCCACAAGCTGCACATTTGCCCGGATGCCGTATGTGCGGGTGAAATCCTCCTCGGTCAGCCGTCGGACGATCTCGCGCTGGTCGCGGCCGAGCGCCGTCCAGACGGTCAGCGTCTCGCCGTCCTTTGCGCCGTTCTCGGAATAATCCCGCGTAAAGGAGACGAAAAAGCGGCGGATATTGAACCAGAGGTCGGCAAAGAACGAGCCGCCCGCAAGCTGCTCTCCCGCCTCCCCGACGGCGACGCACAGCTTATCGAGCGCCAGCGGCTGGGCGGAATAGGTGGTCAGCCATGTGCCGATCGAGGACAGCCCGTCCTTGAAGCTGCTGAAATTGCGGGCGATCTCATCGGGGTCGTCCGCCATCTTTTTCAGCGTGGCTGCCAGGCGGTCGAGCACGACCGTGTTCTCGCCCATCTGCGACGTACGGCTCTTCAGCTCTGCCGAAACGCCGGTCAGCACGGTATACTGCCGCCCGATATCCTCGATGACCTCCGGCACCAACTCGTCAAAACCATAGTCGCGGTAGATATCCGGATTTGATCCGAGATAGGTCAGCAGCGTCAGATAATCCTCGTTGAGCGCCGTCAGCGCGCCCTTGACGGTCTTGAGCGTCTGCGCCATCTCGCCGAGCGTCACGGTCAGCGTGAGCGTATGAACGCCGCTGTCCAGATAGATCTCATAGGGCGTTTCACCGCCCAGCGTCAGGGTCGCCCAGTCGTCGCCGTAGGGGAACCCGACGGCGTCCAGCTCGCGAAACGGCGTTTCGCCGTCGAGCTGCACCCGCCGATAGGACACTGTGCCGGGGTAGACATCCTGTTTATACCGGAAGCCGATCGTGTAAAAGCCCGGCTCCGTCACGGTAAACTGCCACGAGAGCCACTGTCCGACCGTTTTCCAGTTTTCGCCGCCGATGATGTTCAGCCGCGTATACCGCGGGCTGCTCGGTGTGGTCATGATCGACGAGGCATCGGACAGCATGATCACCGTCTGATGGGACCGCTCATGCACCGTTTCCGCCTCGCACACGATCGGCTGCGCCTCGGCGTTTGCCGACGGTCTGCCCTCCTGCCGCTGCCGATACGCCGCATAGTCCGGCACATCGTCGGCGCCGCCCAGCGTCAGCGAAAACAGATACAGCCCGCCGCGCACGCCCGAAAGCGTCAGCTCGTTTTCCCCCTCGTGCAGATAGAGGTACAGCGGTCCCTCCTCATAGCCGGTCGTGTCATAAAGCGTGTAGCGCCGCGCGGCGGAGACCTCGGTCTGCGCGGGGCGCTTATCGTCGCCGCTTTCGTCCTGCGTCACGGCGGAGGCATCGCGAAAGGCGCGGGAAAATTCCAGATAGCGCGCCTCCTTGTACGCGATCTCCCCGTTGACGAGCAGAGCGCACTGGATCGCGGTGCCCGCCCCGTTTTCGGACGGCACCGCCATATATTCGGCACACAGGCGGTAAAGTCCCGCTCTCTCCGTCCGCACCGCAAGGCGCACGGTGTCGTCTGCCGCGAGCCGCAGAGCCGCACGTCCGTCCGCCGTCTCCACGGCGGCGCCATCGGCGGACAGGGGATGCAGCACATCCGCCTCTATCGTTTCCGCGACCGGTCCGGCATCGGGATGCTCCGCCAAAAATTCCGTGTAGGCGATCGGCGAGGTGTCGTCCCTTTCGGCTGCCGCCGTGTCCGTCTGCCCGGTTGCCACAGCCGATGTCTGCGTATCCGCTGCCGCGGGCAGCGCTCCGCCAAGGCACAGACACAAAACCGACAGCCAGGCGGCTGCCCTGCATGCCGTTTGCTTTTTCAACGATGCTCAGCTCCTTTTTCGCTCTCCCGTCTCCGGCTCCTGCCGGAAAAACGGGGGTTGACATTTCATCCGATACCGGTATAATCAAAGTTGTCCGCCATAACAGCCATGAACCGCAGGTGGGGAGGAACCGGCATGAACATCCGCACACTGATCGACGGCCAGCCCGAGAAAAACGACGTACAAAACGGGATCTTTCCCTTTCGCGCCAACGTGTACACCTATCTGACGCCGCAGAAGATCATCACCTCGCACTATCATAAGATCATCGAGATCCTCGTCGTGCGCTCCGGCTCTCTCCTCTGCATCTGCAACGGCCGCACCCTCAGGGCGGA
This sequence comes from uncultured Eubacteriales bacterium, assembly GCA_934667845.1. Taxonomy (GTDB): domain Bacteria; phylum Bacillota; class Clostridia; order Oscillospirales; family Acutalibacteraceae; genus HGM12789. The sequence continues at coordinate 5,797 of CAKUMQ010000027.1, forward strand.
GGAAAACGACATCCTGTTTTTCAACCCCTATGACACCCACGAGCTGGAAACGGAGGATCACGCCAACTATGACGGCGTTTTTCTGGATCCGAACATTTTTGTCGGCAAGAATTTTCCCGCGCTCGACAAAACTTTTCTCGCCCTGTCCAACAATTCGGTCGTCATTCAAAATCTGATCTCGGACGAGCGCATCCTCTCTTTTTTGAATTCCGTTTTGTGGCACCAGGATCCCACGGTTGAGATCGCCGGTGTGACCGCGATCGGCTATCTGCTCGTGCTGCTTTCCGAGCTGATCAGCCGCTATCCCGTCCGCACCCATTCGCCCTCCGTCTCGGCCAGCGAGCTTTGCCGCCCCGTTCTGGATATTCTCAAGCACATCAACGAAAATTACTACACCGAGCTGAAGGTGCCGCAGCTCGCCGCCATGGCGGGCTTCTCCACCGCCTATTTCTGCCGCAAGTTCAAGCAGATGACCAACGACACCCCGATCGAATATATCAACGCCGTGCGCATCAAAAATGCCATGGAGTATCTGACCAATACGCAGCTTTCCGTCACCGATATCGCAATTCAGGTAGGTTTTAACAATATCGGATACTTCAACAAGCAATTCCGGAAGATCGCCGGATGTACGCCGAGCGCCTTCCGGCACCGCAATTTACCCCTTGCACCTTGACCAATTCACCAAAGTCAAAACCCATCTTCCGCAATCTTTATCTGTATTTTACCATTCCCCTCTCCGTCCGTTCAACGACATTTGCATGGGAAACACACACTATTTTGACCTTTGCAGCCGTCGCGGAGCGATCCCCGCCGTTTTCCGTACGGCAGGGAAAAACAGGCAGCCGCCGTCTGCCCCGGGGGGGCAGACAGCGGCTGCTCGTTTTCGCCGATCTTGTGCTGTTTTTCCGCCGCGTCGCGAGAGGCTCCTCCTCTTTTACGCGGGGCGGCTGTCCGTAGGATGTTAAAAGAGGGCGTGCCGGCCGGCACGCCCTCTTTTCTTCACAGTGTTTGGGAAAACAGACGGTAAAATTCGCTGGTCTGTTCCAGCTCCTCCGGCGTCCCCGCCGCTTCAACAATGCCGTCTTTCATCACGAGAATATACTCCGCGCTGCGGATCGCCGCGTAATTATGGGCGATCATCACGGTGGTCTTGTTCCGCATGAGGTTGTCGAGCGCCTGCGTCACCTGCGCCTCGCTCACGGCATCGAGATCGCTCGTGGCCTCGTCCAGCAGCAGATAATCCGCCCCGCGCAGCATGGCGCGCGCCACGGAAATGCACTGCCCCTGTCCGCCGGAGAAGTTGCTGCCGTTTAACCCCACATCCTCGTCAAACCCGGCGGGCTTCTGCATAATGGCGGCATAGCAGTTGGCTTGTTTTGCCGCCTCAGTCAGCTCCTCGTCGCCGATCGGACGCTCTGCGCCGAAGGTGAGATTCTCCCGCACCGTGCCGCCGATCAACGGCTCCCGCTGGAACACGACGGCAAAGCGGCGGCGCCAGCCGGCAAGGGAAAAGCGGCGGACATCCGTATCGCCGAAGCGGATCGTGCCGCTGTCCGGCTCATACAGCCGGGTCAGCAGCTTGAACAGCGTGGATTTTCCCGCGCCGTTGCCGCCGATGATCGCCGTCACCTTGCCCATCGGAATGCGGGCGGTCACGCCCTTTAGCACCTCGTTTTCGCCGTCATAGGAGAAGTGCACATCGTCCAGCACCAGATCGGCGCACAAGGGCGGCACCGGCTCGCCGCCCTGCGGCTCCGTATCCGCGACCGCCACCTCCGAGATCTTCTTCATCGTGCCGAAAGTGCCCGCGACCGAGCCGACGTTCATGAAAAACTGCATCAGCTGCATGGACACGGTGCCGGAGATCATGTAAAAACCGGTCAGGTCGCCCACCGTCACCTCACCCTTGCCGATCAGCTGCCCGCCGATGACAAACACGATAACGATGAACAGGATGGAGAACAGCCCCGAAGCCAGCTGATAGCCCGCGACCATCAGCCAGCTTAAGAATTCCGCCTTGTACATTTCTTTAAAGGTCTTTCCGCCCTTTTCCGACTCCAGCCGCTCGGCAACCGCACTTTTTATCAGCCGGAAATTGCGCACCCGCTCGGCGAGGTAGCCGAGACTGCCCGCCATGGTCGTTGTGCTGTATACCCCGAGGCGGAACATCAGCTTGCCGTAGAGCAGGCAGATCAGCATCGTCAGCGGGATAATGCCCAGCGAATACGTTGCAAGCAGGCGGTTGTAGGCAAACAGCCGCATAAAGCCCTGCACCGTGGTGACCACGCAGGTCACAAACGATACGGCGACGGAAAACAGCGAGGACGGCGCCTCTGCATCCGACGTCACACGGCTGACCAGCTCATTGCCATTGTCTGCGTCGTAATAGGCGGTGGGCAGTCCCATGATCTTTTTCCACAGCCGCACCCGCACGCCGAGGTTGATGTCCTCCTCCATCCGGCGGGTGAAATAGTAGCTCAGGATCGAAAGCGCGCCCGCTATCACGACTGTGCCGAGATAGCGGAGCAGCTGCTCGGCGTCAATGGCATTCTGGCTGGAATCAATGACCCCCGCCGTCAGCGTCGCGACCTCCAGCTCCGTGCTCGTTGTGGCGACGGAAAACACCACGCTGAGCAGAATGATGAACCTCGGCAGCCGCACGCCTTTCAGCACGGCAAAATAGCGGCGGGGAGAGGCAGTTTTTGTCTTCATACATTCCCCTCCTCTTCTTCGGCATCCTCATTCATCCGGCGATAGGTCTCGCAGTGCTCCAGCAGCTCCTCATGGCTGCCGTCGCCGCAAAGGCGTCCGCCGTCCATGACCAGGATCCTGCCGTAGCGCCGCGCCAGCGCGAGATCGTGTGTGATCAGAATACGCGTCTTATCGGCAAACACCGTATCCATCGTATCCTGGATCCTGGCGGACACCCGCACGTCGAGCGCGCTCGTCGGCTCATCCATCAGCACGATATCGCCGCCGCGCAGCAGCTCCCGCGTCAGCACGAGCCGCTGGCTCTGCCCGCCGGACATGGAATCGCCGCCCGGCGCCACCTCGGCGTCGAGGTCGTTGCCGATCTGCGCAAGATACTCCGCAAAGCCCGTCTTTTCCGCGGCAGCCAGGATCTCCTCATCCGTCACCTCGCGCCCGATCCCATAGGTCAGCGCCTCGCGCAGCGTGCCGCCGAACACGGCGGCGCCCTGCTGCACATAGGCGATGCGGCGGCGGAAATCGCCGAGGGCGATCTCGCGGACATCGGTATCGCCGATAAAAATATGTCCCTCATCCGGCAAATAAAACCGCTCGAGCAGACTGATCGAGGTGGTCTTGCCGCTGCCGCACAGCCCCACAATGGCGACCGCGCCGCCGCGCGGCACGGTGAACGACACGTCAGCCAGCGCCGGGGCATCGGTGTCGGGATAGGTAAATGTCACATGGTCAAAGCGGATATCGCCCGTTTCGGGAAAAGCGAGCGCGGCGGGTTCCTCGTCCTCGCCGTCCATGATCTCGCAGACCCGCCGGAAGCTGCCGTGTATGCCCTTAAACCGCACCCAGGTGTCGAAGACATGATCCATATTCGGGAACAGGTTCTGCGCAAACAGGAAAAACGCCACCCACATCGACAGTTCGATCTCACCGCGCTGCAGCAGCACGACCGCCAGTACGATGACGATGAATTTCTGCAGAATATCCATCACGGTGACCGCCGCCGAGGCGACGTTGTCGAGGAAAACGAGCTTCATCTGCGCCTTCCGCAGTCCGCGCGCCGTCTCCTCGCCTGCTCTGATCTCCGCCTTTTCATTGGTATACGCCTTGATCAGCGGCAGATGGTTGATGCGGTCCGCCAGAAAGCCGGTGAGCACACCGATATGCCCGTAGACCTTGGCGGTGCCTTTCTGCATCTGCCGCCCCATGACTAAGGCATACAGGTATTTCAGCGGAAGCACGGCAAAGCAGGACACCGCTAAAAGCCAGTGATAGCTGCCGATGCGCCGCAGCGCCATGACCACATAGTACACGCTCGGGATCAGATAGATGATGACGTTGACGAGGTCGTTCACGGCGCTGCCCGCGTCGTTGATGATGGCGCTCATCTGATCCGACGGGTCATTGCGGTCAAAATAGGACATGCGCATACCGAGCATTTTATTCCACAGGCTCTGCCGCGCGCGGCGGATGCCGTAGGTCTGCGCCTGCACCTGCCCCGCCACCATGACAAAGGACAGCAGTCCCAGCACAATGTAATACAAGATCGCCTTTGCCGTCGCCGCTCCGGACAGCTGACCGCTCATAAGGTCTGCGGTCGTGTCCGGCAGCCGGAGCATCAGCGTCTCGAGCGCCAGATTCAGCGCAAGCGCGGCAGCGATCCACACCCACGGCAGCCGCAGCCGCCCGATCGTGCGGAACAGCACCCGAAAGCTGTCCGCTCCTGCCGGTTTTTCCGGTCGTGTTTTCATAGTCTCGCTCCCCGTCCTGACAAAAAGGACGGATGCCCTGTAACCGGCATCCGTCCCGCCGCCGTTATCCCGCTTCGGACTGATTATAGCTGTCCACCACGGACAGGAAATAGGTCTCCTCGACCATGCGGGTGTATTCGCCGATCGACTGATCCTTCAGCACATTATAGCCCATGTACGCCGTCACGAGGTCGTCCATCTCCTTGCCGATGACCTCGCCGAGGATCACCGTGTCAGACTCACGCGTGGCATTGAAAATGAAATCATCCGCGCCGCTCATCAGCTTGTCGGCGGCATCCTTGGAGGGGCACTCATAATAGATGCGCTGCCCCACCACGTTGCCGTCCTTGGCATACAGAATCGCCGTCATCGAGGTAACGCAGTCGATATAGTCCTCTGTGACCGCCTGATCGCCGGGGCCTGCCAGAACCACGAACGCGTCGAAGGAGACCTCCTTCGGGTCCTCCCTCTTGGCATAGGGCTTATACGCCTGCTCGCCCTTATACTCGTGCACGCCGTAATATTGCTCAAGCACCTCGGCAAACACGTCAATGCCTTCGCTGTCCGACTCAAAGCCGTCTTCCTTCGCCGTTTTGATATCGCTCTCAATGGCTTCCATATCCTGTTCGGCGTAGAGTATGGTATCGCTCTTTTCGTCCAGCTCCACACCGTAGACCTCATCGAGCGCCTTGACCACCGTCTCCTTGGCGGAGGCGTCGCTCATGATAATATACATAAAGGAGTGAACCGCCATATCCACATCGCCGTACAGCACGAAATACAGCGTCACGTCGCCGGGGATGCTGATCATCTTCGACTGATCCGGCTTGCCGAGGTCGACCTCTTTGCCCGCCTCAAAGTCCGTATGGGTGCCGTCGGTAATACTCGTCCAGCCGGACGCCTTGCCGGTCTCCGCGTCATAGTCGTACATGCCGATCGGGTTGCCGTCGTCGTCATACACCGTGGTATCGGGATAGGCGTCCTCGTTATAATACTGCTCCAGCGTATTGCCGAAGCGGGCGCCCTTGAGCACGATCCGCTTGTCATAAAACACACCGATCGGATCGCGGTGGGTATAGTCGCCGAGCTTGACGACCGATTTGCTGCTGAACAGGCTGCAGCCCGCCAAGGACAGCAGCATCACAGCGGCAAAAACCAGAGATAATGCCTTTTTCATGTGAATTTCTCCTTTACTTCTCTTTATAATACAGCCGACAATGGCAGTATCCTTCAAAATCGGGGTCGGCGATCTGCGCCTTGAATTCCTCGCAGATGCACTTGTTCTCGGGCTTTCTCCCGACACGGCAGGGACAGTACCCGCCCGTGCGCTTCAAGCCCTCCTTCACCTGAGCCACAACCTCACGATCGTCGTTGAGCCGCACCTTAGCCATATGTGCGCACCTCCCGTTTACTGATACAGCAGCGCCGCCAGACAGGCAAACAGCTGCTCGCGCTCCATGCTGCCCACCGCCTGATCGACAAGCTCTCCGCGGCGGAAAAACAGCAGCGTCGGCATGGCGTCAATGCCGAATTTTTCCGCAATACCGGGGTACTGCGTAATATTGATCCGCCCGAATGCGACCGCGTTCAGCTCATCCGCCGCACCGTCATAGACCGGCTCGAGCATCACGCAGGCGACGCAATTATCCCCGTAGCAGTCGATTACCGCGTACTCCGCCCCGGAAAACGCCTGCCACTCCTGCTCTTTCAGCTCAACTGTTGCCATATTCCGCCCCCGCCTTTCGCACGATGATCTCGTCGATCGCATTAAACAGCACGTCCAGCGCCGCGCCGCGGCGGGCATAGTCGAGCAGCTCCGCGCGATCCGGCACCGGCTCGCCGGTCAGCTCCATCATTTCCCGCATCTGATCCGCCTGCGCGGCGAAGTCGGCTTCGTCAAAGGTAACGCCGCGGCTCTTGCAGACCGCGTCGGCGATCCAGTCCTGCTTGGCCTGCGAGAGAACCGCCTGCTTAAATTCCTCGGGGCTTTCGTCGGCAAAGCCCTCCTCGTTCGCGTACTGCGCGCGCAGACCGGCGACATATGCCTCCATCTCCGCCTCGTCATAGGCAAAGGTGCTGTTTTCCTCCAGCTGCTCAAGCAGCGCGCGCACCATGGCTTTTTTGTTCTCCATCTGCCGGTCCGCTTCGATCTTCGCCCGCACATGCGCGCGGTAATCCGCCACCGTCTGCACCCCGTCGATCCCGAGCGAGGCGATCAGCGCGTCGTCGATCGCCGCGGGCGTGCGGTGCACGATGCGCGTGATCGTCAGCACGGCGGTCTTTCCCGCCAGCGGCACGGTCAGCGCGTCGCCGACCGCATGACTGAGTACCGCCGTCTCCGCCTGCTCCGCGCCGGGCAGCCCCCTGCCGACAAACAGCAGGATCGTCCGCTGATCGGGATAGCTCTCCCGGTTCGCACGGGCATACACGGTATCGCCGGTCTGTACCGTTTCCGCGTCGCTCTCCGCCGCAAAGCGCAGCGTCAGCCGCTGCACCTCTTCGTCTATCTCCTGTTCCTCCACCCGCGTCTGCAAAAGCTCCGCAGGGATCACCAGGCTGTCTAAATCGCACAGCTTTACTACAGTTCCGTCCATGACCCCTCTCCTTTCCGCTCCGTTTTCGTCCGAAAGCGGCACAATGCGATGAATTTCCTTTATTTTAGCGCATTGCAGTGAAAAATTCAATAGGCATTTCCCGATTTCTCTGTTTTTTTCGGCAAGTCCACTCCTTTACGGTGTGCTTTGACAATATATGCTGACCCTGTAAGCTGCCGTAGTTGACAAACGGATGTAACTATGGTAAGATGGTTTTGTACATATCCGCAAAAGCAGTCGGAGGGAACCGCAAACGGCGATCGGAGGGGTAATTTTGAGGAAGTTTCTGTCTGTGTGGATTGCTGCCGCCGTTTTGGCGCTGTCGCTGTCGGGCTGCTCGCTGTTTATGAAGCAGGTGGGCACACGGGATGAGCATGGCGATGTGATCTATAACGATGTGACCTACCGCTTTGTCGGTGTGCCGTACCTGACGATCTTCCCTGTGGGAGAAGCGCTCGGCAAGCTGGAGGGCGGCTCTGTCCTCTACAGCGTAAAAGGGGACGACAACCGCGACTATGTGGTGCTGCACTGGTGGGACGGCTGGTTTCTCTACCAAAAGGAGGACACGGTCCGCGAGGGCGGCGATGAGGTCACCGCCCTATATATCTTTGACGTCCATTCTAACCCGCAAGAGGATATCACCGTGGACGACCCGGAGGATGTGGCGCTGCTGCTCGGGCTGAATGCGTGTACCGGCGAGACCTATCGATTCAGAACCTACGCCTCCGGTAACTGCTCGCGGTATCTTTACGGCTGTTATGACGGCTCGCTCATCGCCACGGCGGATCTGGGCGAGGTGGCGTATAAGGACGGCAAGCTGCTCTACTGTGCCCCGGACGCGGAATATACGGAGGGGTATTTTGAGGGCGTTGTGATCGACGACCCGGAGACGGTGGAGAGGGTCAAGGCGCTGTGCCGGCTTAAATAGCCTTTTTATCGGCGCGGCAGGAGAATTTTCTGCCGCGCCGCCAAAAAATACGCGGGAAAACGCAGAGAAAAAGAATTTTCCTCTTGACGTTTTCGAAATGGTCTGCTATAATATACCCGTTATCTGCTACTGTGGCTCAGCAGGTAGAGCAGCTCACTCGTAATGAGCAGGTCGTCCGTTCGAATCGGATCAGTAGCTCCACAAAAAGCGCTCCCGAAAATTCGGGGGCGCTTTTTGCTGTCCGCTTTTTGCGGTTATCCGCATTTTACAAAGCCAAACCGCCCCGGCAGGGCGCAGAGCCTGCCGGGGCGGCGGTGTCAGAATGCTTATTTTGCGGAATCGGCGTCGGCGGTATCCGTCGGTGCGTCCGCGGGCTTTTGCCCGGATTCCGTCCGTTTAAACAGCGCCTGCAACTGAAGCATGCGGGCGTGCAGGCGGCTTTCCTGCAGCCGCGGGAACGCTTTCAGCAGACGGCGGCGGGTGAAGCCCTCCTGCTCAAACAGTTTGGCGCAGCTCGCCCACTTTTCCCGCAGGCGCGCCGCCGCTTCGGGGCGGCTCTCGCGCAGGGCATTCCATTTTTCCTCCCATTCCGGCAGGTGGCGGCGCACCGCCAGCACACCGCCGGACAGGTTTTCACCGATGCCGTCGGACACCTCGCGCAGCATACGCTCCAGCTCCTCCGCCGCGCGGATACGCTTTGAGATCTTCATGGCCTCGATACCGGTCAGCACGAGGTCGGTCAGAATGATCACGGAGAAAGCGCCGAGGATCCACCAGCCGACCGCATGGGGGATCCAGCCGATCGGCTTCATCAGCACCGGGTGGATCACCTTGATCAGCAGGAGGCAGCCGAGTCCCCAGGCGAGGGAGAATTTCAGGCAGACATAGCCCTTGATGTTGAACGGCACGTTGGAGTAATCCCAGAGCCGCTCGTGCAGCAGCGTCTCGGTCAGCCAGCCGACCAGAAATTCCAGTACCGTGGTCAGCACGACCGAGCCGAGAAACAGCAGCAGCAAATTGTCCTGTACGGGGCGCAGCAAGGTCAGCACCGCCACCATACCGAAGCCGTAGATCGGGCAGACGGGTCCGCAGAGGAAGCCGCGGTTCACGAATTTTCCCGTTACGGCGGCGGCGTAGACGACCTCGGTGCACCAGCCGAGAAAGGCATACAGAAAAAACCAGACGAAGATGTCATATAGGGCGGGCATCATGTTCTCCTTTTTTCAGATCAGATGTTCGGCTCGGTCTTGTTGCCGATCGTCAGGCGGTTGTAGAGATGGACGGCGGCGCCGGACGCGGCGGCATAGGAGCTGCCGTTCCAGCGCATCAGGTTGACGCCGTTTAAGGAGCCGCCGGTGACGTTGAGCATCACGCCGCCGAGATTATCGGCGCCGAGATTGCACAGGCGGGTATTTTTGCCCGCGCTCTCCACGAGCGTGTGAACGCCGTAGGCAAATGTGTTCATGATCCGCTGGCCGTCTGCGTTGGCGGCGACCTTGATATAGGTCGTGCCCGGACGGGTCACGGGATAAAACACATGGGTGTAGAGGTCGCCCTCGTTGATCGCGCTGTAGTAGCCCGTGCTGCCCAGGCGGGAGAGCACGGTGGCATTTTGCAGGCAGGTCTCGACGGTGCCGTTTTTGCCGCCGACAGTCATCGTGTTGTTCAGGCAGCAGGCGACGGCGCGGCGGATGTAATGGTTGTCGCAGCCTGAGAAGTCGATACCGTTATAGGCGGCGACAAGGCAGATGTCGATCGCATAAACGCCGCTCGCCTTGCCGCGGACGGCATATGCCCACGGCAGCGCCTGCTTTTCTCTCAGCGCGGACATCTCATCCGGATAGACCATCTGCAGGCCGCGCACACCGGCATTTTTGCCGGAAAGCGTGATCGCCGCCGCGGCGCTCGCCGCTGCCGAGGCGGAGCTTTCCATGCCGAATGTGACGATCAGCACCGTGCCGCCCGCGTCTCCGAGCACGCCGCGCACACCGGTCGACGAGGCGCCGCGCAGCTCCACGCCTGCGGGAACGGTCAGGGCGGAATCGAGCAGATACCGTCCTGCCGGCAGGTAGACGATACCGCCGCCCGCCTTGCCCGCCTTATCCAGCAGTGTCTGGATGCCTTTGGCGGCGTCGCTGCCGGTATCGGCACCGCCGGCAACATACAGCCGCGCGGCGGGGACTGCCGGTTTGGCGTCATCGGCGGAGATAACGGAGAGATCCGCATCGGCGCGGGTCACACTGCCGGATACGGCGCCGTCTGTCGTGACGCCGCACATTTTGACGACGCCGCCCGCCCGGTTATTCACGGCATAGGCAGAGCCGGACAGCGCGGAATCGGCGACCAGCATGCCCCAGCGGGAATCAATGGATTCGACGCGCAGCGCTTCGTCACAGTCGGTGATCTGCGCGTTGTAGAGCGAACCGGCAAACTCAATGCGCACGCCCTTGACGACCTGAAAGCCGTATTTAAACTGCGAGAGCTTAAGGTTTAAAAATTCCGTCCACTCAAGGTCGCCCGCTTGGATACCGGTCGCGTGGGCGCGGGTGTATTTCGCGATGGCTGCCTGATCGGGGCCTTTGAGGCTGCCCTTGGCGTTCGCCCAGTACTGCGGACCGAACGAGACATTTTTCCATGTGCCGACGTCCGCCTGGTTATACACCGAGGCGCCGCAGTGCAGCACGGTGCCCTTGACGTTGTCGACGGTCAGCATTTCGTGCGCGCTCGACACAGCGGGATAGATAATGCCGTCATAGGCGTTGACCAGGAAGATGTTGCGGATCGTCTGAAGCCATGAACCGTTTTCCAGATCAAATGTCGCGGCATAGGCTTTTACGTTGTCGATCTTCTGCCCGGGATAGTGAACGGTCAGACCGACAGCGCCCGCCGAGCTGCTCAGGCTGATCAGGGGGAACAGGCTGTCCTCGAGCTTCTCCGAGACGGACAGGATCGTGCCGCCCGTTTCGCCCTTGTCGGGATCCTTCCAGTCGCCGAGCAGAGTGGTAAACGTCGGGATCGTCAGGCTGTCCTCCAAAAGATAGGTGCCGGCGGGCAGATAGACCGTGCCGCCGCCTGAATACCCGACCAGTATCAGCGCACGGTTGATGGCATCGCTGCTGTCTTTTTTGCCGGTGGGGTCGGCGCCGGTCGCCGCAGTGACCACATAATCAACGACATAGCGCTCGCCGCCGGACAGCACCGTTTTGACCTCCTGTGACTCCGAGGGCGTGGAGGAGGGCTTGGTCGTCGCTTTGGTCGTGGCAGGCGCTTTCGTGCCGGACGCAGGCGTATTCGGCTTCGTCGTGCCGTTCGGGCGGGTGCCCGCAGAGGTGCCGGTGCGCTTCGTTTCCGAGGCGCCCTGTGTGGGATCGGTCATTTGTGATTCCTCCGCAGCTGATGTAGAGACGGTGCTCTCCCCGGGCGCCGATGTATCCGGCTCCTTCGGGTCGCACGCCGTGGCGGCAAGCGCCATGGCCGCCGCGAGCGCAAGCGCCAGAAGGCGGGAAACGGATCTGCGGACCAACATATTGCTCTGATCTCCTTTCCGTTATTCCTCCGCAGGGGGAGGGGCAACCTGTACATGGATCTTTTCGATACGGCGGCCGTCCATGGTCAGCACGGTCAGCGTCAGCCGGTCATAGACGACACGGGCATGCTCGCCGGGGGCGGGAATACGCCCGAGCACATCTAAAATAAAGCCTGCCACGGTGTCGAATTCCCCTTCGGGCGGGGTGATCTCCCACAGCTCGCACAGCTCCTCCATGCTCATCGCGCCGTCCACTTCGAAGGAGTTCTCACCGGTGCGGCGCAGCTCATCCTCCTCGTGGTCGTATTCATCCTGAATATTGCCCACGATGGACTCCAGAAGATCCTCCATCGTCACGATACCGGCGACGCCGCCGTATTCGTCCACAACAACGGACATCTGCAGATGCTTTTCCGTCATCTCGGTAAACAGCTCGCCGCAGCGCTTGGAGCCGGGGATGAAATACGTCTCGTGGGACAGGCCGCGCAGCGTCAGCTCCGGCGGAACCGGACGGCCGACATAGCGCAGCAGATCCTTGGCATACAGCACGCCGATGATATGGTCAATGTCCTGCTCAAACAGCGGGATACGGGAGAAGCCCTCGCCGATGCAGATCCTGAGCGCATCCTCCACCGTGCCGTCCACGTCCAGTGCTTCGACATCGGTGCGGGGCGTCATCAGCTCCTCCGCCGTGATATCGTCAAAGGCGAATATGTTCTCGATCATATCCTTTTGCGTGCCTTCGATCGCGCCGGTCTCCTCGCCGGCATCCATCAGCTGGCGGATATCCTCCTCCGTGACGGCACCCTCTGCGCTGCCGGTGACGCCGAACAGGCGCACAAGCAGGTCGGAAAGCCCGCCGCAGAGCGCGGCAGCCGGAGCGAACAGGGCGGAATAGACCTTGGCGAATCCGCCGATCTTCAGCAGCACCGCCTCGGGGCGATGCGCGCCGACGCGTCCCGGCACCCATTCACACAGAATGAGCAGACAGACGGCGATGAGCAGTGTCAGCGGGAGGGCAAGCAGCAGGGCGACCGCTAAAGGATGCGCCTTTGCCGGCTGCCATTCCGCCGCGAGCGGCGGCAGCAGGCGGCAGATGCTCCACACCGCCGTGAGGACGGCGGCGAGCGCGGCGGTCAGGGTGAACCCGACATGCAGACGGCGGGCGATACGGGACGGTTCCCGCAGGAAGCGCAGCAGTTTTGCGGCTTTGCGGTTTTTGTCCTCCTCCGCCATCCGGCGCAGCTTGCTTTCGCTGACGTTTTGCACGGCAGCTTCTGCCGCCGCACAGAGGGCTTGACACACGAGCAACAGCAAAAAGAGCAGCAGCCATAATCGGCCGCCGTCTCCGGCTGTATTGGCAGGGTCAGGCATGGTGATGGTAACTCCTTTCGATTCGACAAAATGTATATTCAACAGGCAATATTACCTGTTGTTGACAAAGATAAGCGGGATAGACGTCACACCCCGGCGATGGCGCGCACGACATAGCCCGCCAGAATACAGCCCGCGACGGGCGGTACAAACGAAACGCTGCCGGGCGGCAGGCGCTTTTGCACCGCTGTGCCCGCCTCGGGCGGCGGTGCAAAGCGCGGGGGTGTCGGCAGCTCGGGCGACCAGACGACCGGCAGAGCCGTCACGCCGCGGGTGCGCAGCTTTTGGCGCATGACGCGGGCGAGCGGGCAGTTCTGCGTCGCAAAAATATCCGTCACGCGAAAGGCGGCGGGGTCGAGCTTATTGCCCGTGCCCATCGAGGCGATCAGCGGCACGCCTGCGTCGCGGCAGCGCACCGCCAGCTCCACCTTGGCGGAGACGGTGTCGATCGCGTCGACGACAAACGTGAAATCGCGCAGATCCACGCTGTCCGCCGTTTCGGGCAGATAAAACAGCACATGCGGCGTCACGGCGCAGGCGGGATTGATATCCCGCACCCGTTCGGCGGCGGCTTTCGCTTTCGGGCGGCCGAGCGTGGAGCAAAGGGCAAGAAGCTGCCGGTTGCGGTTGCTCTCGCTGACGGTGTCGGCGTCGAACAGATCGAGCGCCCCGACACCGGCGCGGGCAAGCGTTTCCACAACATAGCCGCCGACGCCGCCGACGCCGAATACGGCGACGCGCGCCGCCTTGAGGCGGTCGAGCGCCTCCGAACCGAGCAGCATTTCCGTGCGGCAGAATGCGGGATCAGTCAAGGGGGAAACCTCCGTATAGCTATAATAAGGATATAAAAATACAGCAGATAAATATGTTTAATCATAGCACGGGCGGGAGCAAAAGTCAATGGAAACCCGCACCGCCGGCTATACAATCGGCATAATTCGACGGAAATATACAAAAAGTATATATTTCGCTGTCAAACCATGTTGCCGGTCAGGCTCATAACGACGGCGAGCGCCGCCACCGGCGCAGTCTCGCAGCGGAGAATACGCGGGCCGAGCGTCGCGACCGCGGCGCCCGCCGCCCGCATGGCGTCAAGCTCCTCCGGCGCGATCCCGCCCTCGGGGCCAACGAACAGCGACAGTGCGGACGCGTCCGGCGGGACAAGGCGGGCAAGCGGCTCGCCGCCGCCCTCATAAAACGTCAGCACCCGTCCGGATGCAAAGCGCCTGCAGGCATCGGCAAAGCGGATCGGCGCTTCGACTGCGGGGATGATGCCGCGACCGGACTGACCGGCGGCTTCGGCGGCGATTCTTTGCCACCGCTCCTGCTTTTTCTGCACGTCGCGCGGGTCAAGCTTCACGACCGAACGCGACGTCGCCACCGGAACGACCGCCGCGACGCCGAGCTCGACTGCCTTCTGGATGACCCATTCGAGCTTATCCGCCTTCGGCAGCCCCATATACAGCGTCACGCGGCAGGACGGCTCGGTGCGGTTTTTTGTCCGCTCCTCGACCCGCAACCGCACGTTGTCGCCGTCAAAGCCGACGATGCGGCAGAGGTAGTCAAAGCCCTGCCCGTCGCAGACGGTCAGCGTTTCGTTTTCCCGCATCCGCAGCGCCCGGCGGATATGCGCCCCGTCGGCGCCGCCGATCACGGCGGTATCGCCGCTGGGTGCGGCGGTGAAAAATCGCGGCATGGGCGCTTACCTCCCGCGGCAGACAAAGCACAGCCAGCCGCCGTGCTCCCGCCGTTTGACCGGGGTGAAGCCGCAGGCGGCAAGCCCCGCAGTGACCTCCTGCTCGCGGCTGTCGATGATGCCGGAGACAATGTACAGCCCGTCCGGCTTCAGAAGCGGGCGAACAGCGGGAGAGAGGGCCAAAATGGCGTCCGCCACGATGTTGGCGGCGATGAGGTCATACTGCCCCGCGACGTCGCGGGCGAGATCGCCCTCCCGGACGGTGAAGCGGGGCGGCGCAAAGCCGTTGAGCGCGCCGTTTTCCGCCGCCGTTTTGACTGCGAGCGGGTCGATGTCGATGCCGAGCGCGCTTTTGGCGCCGAGCAGCAGCGCGGCGATCGAGAGGATGCCGCTGCCGCAGCCCACGTCGAGCATCTCGGTCTGCGGCGTGACGGCGGCGGACAGCTCCTCGAGCACAAGGCGGGTCGTGTCGTGTCCGCCGGTGCCGAACGCCAGTCCCGGGTCAATCGACAGCACGGCGCGTCCCTCGGCGCCGACCGGCTCCTCCCATGTCGGGCAGATCAGCAGCCGGTCGCCGACCGGGAGGGGCTTGAAATATTTCTTCCAGTTGTTGGCCCAGTCGGTGTCGCAGACGGTGCGGTTTTCGGCGGCAAACGGGATCTGCGCGGCGGAAAACCGCTCGCCCAGAAACGCCAGCGCCTCGGCGGGATTTTCCGCCGGGTCGAGATACAGGTGCAGGATCGCCTGCTCGCGATCCTTTTGCAGCAGTTCCTCGTCGATCAGGTCGATGTGCGCGATCTCCCGCGCGCCCTGCTCAAGGTCGCTGTAATCTTCGATATATAAGCCGTAGGGCACCACCATATTGGCGATATCCGCCGCACGGTCCGCGTCCTTTGCGGGAACGCGCAGGGAAAGCTCTACCCAGTCCATCCGTGTCTCTCCTTTTTATGCGTATAGGTCGGCAAAGCTGAGCATCAGCGCCGAAAACTCGCGGTTATGCCCATGCCCGCGCCCGTCTAAAAACAGCCGCAGCTTGGTGGTCGGCAGCCGCTGCCACAGCAGCTCGAGCGTCTCGGGCGGGCAGACGGTGTCCGCTCCGCCCGTCGTCACCATGACAGGCACATTCAGCCGCCGCGCATGCTCCGTGGTGTCCACAAGCCCGACCGCGTGCCAGAACGCCTCGGGCGGCATGACGCGATAGGCTTTTTCCAGCACATGATAGGCGCCGCGGAAGGCGGCGGTGGGATAATCGGTCAAAAACGGCTCATCCGCCATGACACAGCGGGTGCCGCGCCCGGCAAAGAGCGAGCCGAGCAGCAGCGCGGCGCCGCCGCCCTGACTGGTGCCGAAAAAGGTGACGCGGTCCGGCAAAACGGCATCCTGCTGCCGCCACGCCCAGCGCACCGCCATCGCAGCCTGCAGCAGCCAGTCGCGGTAGCCGCCCGCGCCGCCGGTGCGTGCCGTGTCGGGCAGCACCGGCCATTCCCCCTCCTCGCGGCGCTCATTTGGCTGCCCCTGCGGCGTCCAGTAGCCGAGCGGACAGAGGGATAGCCCCGCATACTGCGCCGCCGGCACCATCGGCACAAGCGACAGCTCGCTGCCGTAGCCGGGCAGAAAGGTCAAAAGCGGCTTCGGCCCGCTCACCGGCGGATACCACACGCCGTAAAAATCCGGCAGGCCGGGCGAGGAAAACCGCATGAGCTGCGGGTGGATATAGCCGAGCTGCGTCGCCGGGAGAAGCGGCGACGCGCTGACCGGCTCCGCCGTAAACGGGCGCGCGGCGCTCTCCTCAAAAATACCGTCAAGCCATCGGTCAACCTCTTCGGCAGACGGGTAAAACGCCCGTGCCTGCTCTGCGGAAATCGTCATGGTCTCCTCCCCCTTTTTTCAGAGCTTCAGCCCGGTCTTGTCCGCCAAAAAGCCGGAAAGCCGGTCGAAGATCATCCGGCAGCCGCCGGGGACGTTGCTCTCGATGTTCAGCGGCATGACAGGGTCATGCACCGACAGGCGCAGAAGCAGCCAGCCGTCGCCCTCGTCTTTGCCAAACGAGATGCGCACGCCCTCGCGGCTGTCCTCCGCCACCGCCCAGCCGCGGGCTTTGGCGTAGGCCTCCAGCTCGCGAAGGATCTGCGCGCCGTAGGCGGCAAAATCGGGGCGCAGAATGGCAAACCGCTGCTCCGTCGCTTCCACAGGCTCGGGCAGCGCCGCAATGACGTCGGTCAGCCGCCGTCCCTTTTCCCGCAGCTTGGCCATCAGGATAATGATGCGGGTGATGAGATAGGCGCCGTCGTCGAGATAGTAGTTGTCCTTGAGCGCCGCGTGACCCGAGGTCTCGATCGCCAGCGGCGCGGGCGTGCCCGATTGGTCAAGGCGGATTGCCTCGTCGATCACGTTTTTATAGCCCCGCTTAAAGCGGCAGTGATGTCCGCCGAGCGTCTGCTCGATAAAGGTCTTCAGCCCGTCGGAGGTCACGGAGTCGGTGACGATCGTGCCGCCCGGGCATTTTTCCAGCGCAATATAGGCGGCGAGCGCGATCAGCCGGTTGCGGTTGATCTCCAGCCCGTGATCGTCCACGCAGCCCGCGCGGTCCACGTCGGTGTCGAAGATGACACCGAGATCGGCGCCGGCGCGCAGCGTCGCCGCGCAGGCGGACGCCATGGCGTCCGCATCCTCGGGATTCGGCACATGGTTCGGAAAATGGCCGTCCGGCTCTAAAAACTGGCTGCCGGTGATGTCCGCGCCGAGCGGCGCGAGTACCTCGGTGGCGTAAAAGCCGCCCGCGCCGTTTCCGGCATCGACGACAATATGCGTGCCCGCGAGCGGGTATTCATAGTCGGCGGCGCTGACCTCCTCGCAGATGAGACGGCGCAGACGGGCGGCATACTCCTTCATGTAGTCGGCTTTTTTCACCCGCCCGTCCGCTTTCGGCGGGCGTCTGCCCTCTGCGCAGAGCGCGAGGATCGCGGTGATATCGCTGCCCTCAAGCCCGCCCTCGCGGGTGAAGAATTTCAGCCCGTTGCGATACCACGGGTGGTGGCTCGCCGTAAGCTGCACCGCGCCGTCGCAGGCGAGATCCACCGTCGTCATGAACATGGCGGGGGTGGAGCAGAGGCCGCAGTCGCGCACGGTCACCCCGGCGGCGGTCAGTGCGGACACGACCGCATCCCGCAGGCGGGGACCCGACAGGCGGCTGTCCCGCCCGACCGAAACCGTCAGCTCCTTTGCCGGCTTGCCGAGCCGGTCGGCAAGCCAGACGGCAAACGCCGCCGCCATCTGTTCGACGGTCTCATCCGTGAGATCGACGGTTTTTCCCTCTGTTTCGCAGGCAACGCCGCGGATATCGGTTCCGCTTTTAAAATGATTCCAATCCATAGATCTGTCCCTTCCTGCCGCGCCGCGGCGGTTTTCTCTCCCCGATCGCCCGGTAGCATAAATACATAGCGCTTATACAAAATAATAGTATAGCAAAAAAAATGCGGCATTGCAATATTTTCCGCAAAAAAGCGCCGCAAAAACCGCACAAAATAGCCACAAACGCCGTTTCATCGGCGACAGAGGAGGAAAAACAATGGATTGTATCTGCACAAAAGGGCTGTCCCGCACCTATACGGTGGGCGGCATGACGGTCGCGGCACTGCGCACGGCCAGCTTCACGGTAAAGGTCGGCGAATGGGTGACCGTGACGGGGCGCTCCGGCTCGGGCAAATCCACGCTGATGAACCTGCTCGGCTGTCTCGACACGCCGACAGCGGGCAGCTATCGTCTGATGGGGCAGGAGGTGGCGGGACTGTCGGCGCGGCAGCTCTCCGCCGTGCGCAACCGGCGCATCGGCTTTGTGTTTCAGGGGTTTCACCTGCTGCCTGCGCTGACGGCGGAGGAAAATGTGGCGCTGCCGCTCGCCTATCGCGGGCTGTCGGCATGCAAGCGGCAGGCCATGGCGGCAAAAGCGCTTGCGGCTGTCGGGCTGGCTGACCGCGGCTGCCACCGTCCGAATCAGCTGTCCGGCGGGCAGCAACAGCGGGTGGCGATCGCCCGCGCGCTCGTGACGCAGCCCGAGCTTTTGCTGGCAGATGAGCCGACCGGCAACCTCGATACCGCGGCGGGGGAAACGGTGCTGGCGCTACTCCGCCGCTTCCATGCCAACGGCGGCACCGTGCTGCTCATCACCCACGATCCCGCCATCGCCGCGGCATCGCCCCGCTGTCTGCACCTGTGCGACGGCATACTGCAGGAGGCGGATTAGCCCCGTGCCGCCCGGCGAAAGGCGGCGGGGGAGATGCCGGTCATGGCGCGGAACTGGCGGGAAAAGTGGGTCAGATTGGCATACCCCAGCTCTTCGGCAATGCGCGCGACGGGGGCATCGGTACCGGCAAGCCGCGTGCGCGCCGCGTCAATGCGGGCGCGGATGAGATCGGCGATCGGCGAGGTGCCCCACAGCGTTTTGTACAGCGCGAAAAAACGTGAGGGACTGAGATGGACCGCCGCCGCCATGTCCTCCGCCGTCCAGGGGTGGGCAAGCGAGGAAAACGCCTGCTCCCGCAGCGCCCCGATAGCTGCCGCCATGGCGGGATCCACGGAGAGCGGCGGATCGCTGACATATCGGCCCAGCAGGATACAAAGCTCCTCTAATTTGAGCGACAGCAGGCGTTCCCGCCCGGGACGGTCGCCATACAGCTCTGTTTCCAGCTCTCGGGTGAGGGCGGTCAGCGGCTCGGTGCGGGAGGGATAGAACACGCGGTCGAGCGGCACGCCGCATTCTTCCAGCAGACCGTCGATCTCGCCGGTGAAATGCAGCCAGTCGTGGATCAGCGGCGTGCTGCAGCGGTAATACTGCGGCGTGCCGCGGCGATACAGGATACAGGCGTGGGGCGCGGTTCGGCAGAGGGCTTCGCCCTGCCGGATCTCCACAGCCGACCAAAAGTGGATAAAGGTATAGTCCGACCTGCCGTTCGGCCGGTCGATGCACAGTCCTGCCCGCTCGGGAAAGGCATGGCGGGCATTGACGATGGTATACATAAAAGCGCCTCCCTTCGGTTGACGGATTCAGTATAGCGAATGCAGTAGGATATGTCAACAAAAAAAGACGTTATGTTCTTGCTTTGTCCGGATCGTTTTCCTATAATGAAGAAAATACGCAGGAGAAAAAGCAAAGGAGTGTTTGGACATGAGCTATCGCAGTGAGCATCCGAAGCCGCAGTCCCGCCGGGCGGATTGGGTGTGCTTAAACGGCGCGTGGGAATTTGCGTTTGATTTCGGCAGCAGCGGCGAGGCGCGGGGAATGACCCGCGAGGAAGCGGTGTTTCCCGAGACGATCGAGGTGCCGTTTTGCCCGGAAAGCCGGTTGTCCGGCATCGGGTATACCGATTTTATGCCCGCTGTATGGTACCGCCGGACGATCCATGTGCCGAAAGAGCGGCTTTCCGGCCGTGTGCGGCTACATTTCGGCGCGGTGGATCATGAGGCGACCGTCTGGGTCAACGGCATTTGCGTCGGCTCGCACAGAGGAGGATATGTCTCGTTCTTTCTGGATATCACCGATGCGCTGAGGGCGGGAGAGAACCGGATCGTTGTCCGTGCCGCGGACGACACCCGCGATGCGCGCATTCCCTCGGGCAAGCAGTCGCCGCAGTACGCCTCGTTTTCCTGCCTGTATACCCGCACGACCGGGATCTGGCAGACGGTGTGGCTGGAGTTCCTGCCGAATACCCACATACAGAAGTTTCACCTCGAGCCGGACGCCGACACCGGCGTGCTGCATCTGTCCGCCGAGCTTTGCGGCGCGGCGGTGCTGACCGTGTCGGCGGCATTTGACGGCAAGCCGATGGGCACTGTCTCCGCCGCATCGGCGGGCGGACGGCTGACGCTCGCGCTGCCGCTTGCCGAGCGGCATCTCTGGGAGGTCGGCAAGGGTGGGCTGTACGATCTGACGCTCACCTACGGCAGTGATACGGTGGAAAGCTATTTCGGGCTGCGCAGCGCCCGTTTTGACGGGCAGCGCTTTTTGCTCAACGGCAGGCCGGTGTTTCAGCGGCTCATACTGGATCAGGGGTTTTATCCCGACGGGATCTATACCGCGCCGTCCGACGCCGAGCTGGAGGCGGACATTGACCGGGCAGTGGCGATGGGCTTTAACGGCGCGCGGCTGCATCAGAAGATATTCGAGGAACGGTTTCTCTATCATGCCGACCGCAAGGGCTATCTTGTCTGGGGCGAATACCCGAGCTGGGGACTGGATCCCTGCCGCGACGATGCGGCGCTGTGCATGATGACGGAGTGGCTCGAGGAGATCGACCGCGACCGCGATCATCCTGCGCTGATCGGCTGGTGCCCGTTCAATGAGACGTGGAAGACCGCCTCTCCGCGGGCGCATGACCGGTTGATGGAGCTGATCTATGCCGTGACCCGCGCCGCCGACCCGACCCGCCCCTGCATCGACACGAGCGGCTATACCCATGCGCGCACCGACGTGCGCGATGTCCACGACTATGCACAGGACCCCGAGGTGTTTGCCGCCGCCTATGCGTCGCTGCCGACGGACGGCACCTACATCGACCGCGTGGACGGCAAGCGCAAAGCGGCGGAGGGGTATCCCGTGTTTGTCAGCGAATACGGCGGTATCCGCTGGTCGGATGATCCGGACGGCTGGGGCTACGGCGACGGCCCGAAGACCGCTGCGGAATTTTTGGCGCGGCTTAAAGGTCTGACCGATGCACAGCTCGACAATCCCTGCCTCTTCGGCTTTTGCTATACGCAGCTGACCGATGTGGAGCAGGAGCAAAACGGGCTGTATACCTATGACCGGCGGGCAAAATTTGATCCTGCCGTCATTGCGGCGATCATCGGCAGGACGGCGGCTGCCGAGCGGGAAAATTGATCGCGCCCTGCGGCGGCAGTGCATGATTTGGCGGCAGACCGCGCTTTTGAGAAAATAAAACGCGGTCTGCCGCAAAAATTTTGCTTTTTTCGGTTTTAGGGCTTGACAATTCCCGCCGACTCGGGTATAATAGCCGTTGTTCCCTCTGTGGGAGATCCGGCTGTATAGCTCAGTTGGCTAGAGCATGCGGTTCATACCCGCAGTGTCGTAGGTTCGACTCCTACTACAGCCACCACTGTCTTTCCGATAGGAGAGGCACTCGGCCCGATGGTCAAGCGGTTAAGACACCGCCCTTTCACGGCGGTATCACGGGTTCGATTCCCGTTCGGGTCACCACCCCCGCTTTTCCGGCGGGGAAAAACGGGCGTATAGCTCAGCTGGTTAGAGCGCCTGCTTCACACGCAGGAGGTCAGCGATTCGAGTTCGTTTACGCCCACCAAAAAAGCACCGAAGGATTTTATCTTTCGGTGCTTTTTCTTTCCCTTATCCCGCTTGACAACCCGCGGCGGCGGGAGTATACTACGCTGTTGTACGACATTTTTCGCCGCCGTGAAAGGAGCCGCTATGTCCGCATCGCCCGCCCGGTCAAACGCCATGACGACCGGATCGCTCTGGAAAAACATATTGCTGTTTTCGCTGCCGCTGATGGCGTCCCAGCTTCTGCAGGTGCTGTTTAACCTGGCGGATGTCGCCGTTG
The DNA here is from genome assembly GCA_934667845.1 of uncultured Eubacteriales bacterium. Lineage (GTDB taxonomy): Bacteria > Bacillota > Clostridia > Oscillospirales > Acutalibacteraceae > HGM12789. The sequence goes on from CAKUMQ010000027.1 coordinate 27,943, forward strand.
TCGGCAAATTTTCCGGCGCAATCGCGCTCGGGGCGGTCGGCTCGACGACGATTCTGGTGACGCTGTTCACCGGGCTGCTGATCGGACTGGGCAGCGGCGTAAACGTCCGCATCGCGCAGTTTCTCGGCGCGGGGCAGGAGGACGACACCCGCGAGACCGTGTTCAACGCGCTGGTGATCTGCGTCGTCGCCGGGGTGCTGCTCGGGGCGGTCGGCGTGACGCTGGCGCGCCCGATGCTGACCCTCATCCGCACAAAGCCGGAGCTGATCGACGGCGCGGTGCTGTATTTCCGCATTTATGCGCTCGGTATGCCCGCCGTGGGGCTGTTCAATTTCGGCAACGCCGTGCTGAGCGCCGAGGGCGACACCCGCCGCCCGCTTGTATACCTGACTGTTGCGGGTGTCCTCAACATCATCCTGAATCTCGTGTTTGTTCTCGGCTGCGGCATGGCGGCGGACGGCGTGGCGCTCGCGAGCGTGATCTCGCAGGTCGTGTCGGCACTGCTCGTGACCTGGCGGCTGATGAGGAGCAAAAGCGCCTGCCGCTTAACGCTGCGCCGCGCCCGCCTCTGCCGCGACAAGCTCAGCTGTATTCTGGTGCTCGGACTGCCCGCCGGGCTGCAAAACGCCATTTTCGCGGTCGCCAACCTCTTTATCCAGGCCGCCGTCAATTCCTTTGACCATGTGATGGTCGAGGGCAATTCCGCCGCAGCCAACGCCGATGCCATTGTCTATAACGTGATGGCGGCGTTTTACGTCGCCTGTTCCACGTTCATGGGGCAGAATTACGGCGCGGGGCAGCTGAAGCGGGTGAAGCAGAGCTATATCATTTCGCTGATCTATTCCTTTGCGGCGGGGGCGGTGCTCGGCGGGCTGCTGATCGTTTTCGGACGGCAGTTTCTGGCGCTGTTTACGAATGACGCCGCCGTGGCGGATGCGGGGATGCACCGGCTGCTGATCATGAGCTTTTCCTATATGGTCTCCGCCTTTATGGACTGCACCATTGCCGCCTCGCGCGGGATCGGCAAGAGCTTTGTCCCGACCGTTACGGTCATCCTCGGCTCCTGCGTGTTCCGCGTGCTGTGGGTGTATACGGTATTTGCCGCCTTCCGCACCATTCCGTCGCTGTATCTGCTCTACGCCGCGTCGTGGACGCTCACCGCGGTGGCGGAGATGGTGTATTTTGTGCACGCCTACCGACAGGCAGCAGCGGCGGAGCAGGCTGCGGCATGACCGCGGCGCCAACATTCCGCAAAAAGCAGAAAATGACCGGAACAGGGACAATTCCCCGCTCCGGTCATTTTTTGCCCAACACCACACGGCTCAGCCGCCCTGCGCGGACTTTTTCCACTCTGAAAAGGCGGCATAGTGCCGCACGGTAAACCGCGCGGGCGCAATCTTTGCCAAAAGCGCCCGGTGCTCCCGTTCAAAGGCGGCATGCTGCTTTGGCGGGAGCGATGCGCCGACCGCGCGGCAAGCCACCACGCGCCCGTGCCAGCTCTCCCGATCAAACGGCACATCGAGAAGCACCACTTCGGAAAATCCCGGTGTGAAGCGGGACGAATAGCTTGCGGGGACGTCGATGGGGTGCGGCGTCTCGTTGGCGCCGCTCCACTGCGGGCTGTAGCGCAGGATCAGCCGCTCGCTTGCGCCGGCGATGGGATCTTCGGCGGGCAGCCATGCCATATAGGCAAATCACAGGCTGCCGCCCGGCTTCAGCCAGCGGTAAAAGAGCGGCGCGGTCTTGTCGTGATCAAAATACATCAGGCACTGGCAGGCGGTAATGGCGTCGAACGTGCCGTCGGGAAAGCGCAGCGTCTCCGCCGCGCCCACGCGGCAGTCGATCGGCAGCCCCGCCGACAGCGCCCGCGCAAAGCGGATCTGCTCGGGCGAGATGTCCGCCGCGACCCACCTGCCGCCGTAACGGCAGAGGTGACGGGGCAGCACGGCGGTTCCCGTGCCGACGTCGAGCAGGGTGCACCCGTCGCTGCAAAGCCCGTGGCGGATCAGCCGGTCATAAAACGCGGGCGGGTAGATGTCCCGGCTGCGGGCGTATTCCGCCGACACGCGCCCCCAGTCAAAGGGCGCGCCGCCGTCGATCCGCGGATCAGTGATCGTCATCGGGGGAAGCCTCCTCCATCGGCAGATAGCGGATATAGCAGACGTTGCCGGGCGCGTCAGCCGTGCGGCGCATAAACGTATACACCTGATCCCGCAGCGCCTTTCGCGCCTCGCGGCGGGTGAGCGCGGGATCGCGGAAAAACGGCGCGCTGACCGTCAGCGTCATGCCCGGACGGCGGCACCAGAAAAACAGCCCGCGCCGGCGGCGATAGGTCGTGACCATGGCGGCGGCGGGATGCCCGTCCTCCGCGGGATAGCGGAACGACACATCCGTAAACGGGCGGATGCCGGTATAAAACGGCCAGATATGCGCCTCGGGGAATATCGTCACAACGGCGCCCTGCGCGATGCGCAGGGACACGGTGCGCAAAAAGCCCGGCATCGCCGCGCGGCTCTCGGGGATCGGGATCGCGCCGAGCATCCGCACAATGGTGCGCAGTCCCGGGATGGAGACTGTATCGGCGCTGCAGATGATATAGGCGCGGCGCGGAAAGGCGACGAGCGGCCCCAAAAAGGCATCGAGCGGGCGGGTGTGGTTGCCGTAGAGATACAGCCCGCCGCGCGCGGCACGCAGATTCCTCCGCCCGCGGATGCGCAGCCCGAGCCAGAGCTTGCTGATCACATACACCACCGGTATGGCGATGACATAATACAGCAGAAACGAGGCGATACGGAAGATAAGCGACGTATCGGCAAAGGGGTAGTCCGGCGGGATCGGCTCCGCCTGAATATGCGTACCCGCGAAGTCGTCGTGCAGCGGGTCGCGGTAATAGACGACGCGGCTGTTTTGTTTCATGCGCCCAGCTTCACTCCCGCCGTCTCTGCGAGCATCTGCTCCATCCGCTCCATGCAGTGATCAAACGCAAACTGCTCGGCATAGCCGAGATAGGCTTTGCTGCACGCCGCGCGTTCCTGCGGATGCTCGATCCAGTAGTCAATGCGCCGCGCAAGGTCGGCGGCGTCGTTGCAGCGGAACAGGTTGTCCGGCGTGCGGGCGAAAAAGCGGGTGGCGCTGCGCTTGGAATCCGAAATGACCGGCGTCAGCCCGCAGGAGATAGCTTCAAGGCACGAGATCGCCTCGATCTCGATCTCCGCCGGGTGGACATAGAGCTGGGCGCTGTTGACGACGCCGAGCAGCTCCTCGCGCGAATAAAATTTCATGACCGGCTCGGCGATGCCCCGCCGCTTGGCCCGGCGGCGGATCGCCTCCTCCTGCGGTCCCTTTCCGGCGAAGATCAGCCGCAGCTCGTCGCGGTGGCGGGAGAGCGCCGCCGCGTCGATCAGGATGCGGTGAGATTTTTCGCGGCTGTACCGCCCCGTGAACAGGATGCGGAAGCCCCCCTCGCTGCCCGCGGGCGGCACGCCGGGGCAGGGATGCCACATGGCGGAAACGCCGTTGGAGATCACATGGTGCGGCGTCGGCCCGACCACCTGCTCAAACACCTCGCAGATAAAGCGGGTGGGATAGTGGATGGCGTCGCAGTAACGGTATAAGCGGCGGTTGAGCACGCGGTAGACCGTGCGGTTGACAAGCCGGCTGTTCATCAGGAATACATGGCTCGTGATGTTTTCCGCCTGGCAGTGGAAGCCCGCCGTGAGCGGGATACCCTTTTCGTGCGCCATTCGCGCCGCCGCGCCGCCGAGGGAAAACGGCGTCATGACATGCACCACGTCCGCGCCCTCCATGGCGGCGGACAGCACCGCCTTGTCCGCCCGTCCCGGGGTCACGCCGTTTTTCGCCACATAGCCGTTGAAGATACCGAGATTGTACACCGGCGTCACAAAGGTGTCCTTTTCGCCGCGGCGGCTCTCGTCCGGACAGACCACCCGCACGGTATGCCCGCGGGAGCGCAGATGGCGGATCAGATTCATTGCCGCGATAGTCGTGCCGTTGTTTTCCTCGCCCAGCACATCGCAGACCACAGTCACGATCATACGGTTTTTCTCCTCCGTTTTCCGGCAGCCACCAAGGCGCCCGATCGGCGCCTCGCCCGTTTATCGGGCGGCTTTTGCCGTATTCTTCCGTCATTATACGACAAAACAGCCGGATTGGCAAGCAAAATCGCCTGTCTGTCCGGCTGTTTCGGTTATTTTTCGACAGCTTTTGCCGCTTATTCGCCCTCCTTGGCGAGCAGACGGCCCATCAGAACGCCCATCACCGATGCCATCATCAGACCGCGCGTCCAGCCGCTCGAATCGCCGAGACAGTGCAGTCCGCGGATATTGGTGCACAGGTCGGTGTCCATCTTCACGCGGTTGCTGTAAAATTTCAGCTCCGGGGAATAGAGCAGCGTCTCATAGGAGGCAAAGCCCGGCACGACGTGATCGACCGCGTGGATGAAGTTGATGATGTTGGTCATGGCGCGATAGGGCATTGCGGCGGTGATATCGCCCGCGACGGCATCGGGCAGCGTCGGGCGGACGTTCGACTGCGACAGCTCCTTTTCCCAGGTGCGCTTTCCGTCGAGAATATCGCCGAACCGCTGCACCAGAATGTGGCCGTTGGCGAGCATATTCGTCAGCTCGCCGACCTTCTGCGCATACGCAATCGGCTGGTTGAACGGCACGCTGAAGTTGTGGGAGCAGAGAATGGACAGATTCGTGTTGTCGGATTTCAGCTCTTTATAAGAATGCCCGTTCACGACGGCGAGATCGTTGTCATAGTTTTCCTGCGACACAAAGCCGCCCGGATTCTGGCAGAAAGTGCGCACCTTGTTTTTAAACGGCTTCGGATAGCCGACGAGCTTGGACTCATAGAGCACCTCGTTGACCTTTTCCATGACCTCGTTGCGCACCTCAACCCGCACGCCGATATCAACCGTGCCGGGCTGGTGGGCAATGCCGTATTCGGTGCACAGCCCCTCGAGCCAGTCCGCGCCGCGGCGGCCGGTCGCCACGACCGTCTCATCGGCGAAGATCTCGCTCTCCTTGCGGCCGTCGGACAGGCGGGCGCCCTTGCACGCGCCGTCCTCCATGATCAGATTCAGGCATTCCTGACCAAACCACAGCTCCACGCCGTTGTTCAGCAGATACTGCTCGATCGCGTAGTAAATATCCTGCGCCTTTTCCGTGCCGAGATGGCGGATGGGGCAATCGACGAGCTTGAGTCCCGCCTGGATCGCGCGGGAACGGATCTCCTTGACCGCCTCGACATTGCCGATGCCCTCGACGTGGGTGTCCGCGCCGAATTCGAGATAGATGCCGTCGGTGTAGTTGATCGTATCCTGCACGAGCTGCTCGCCGACGAGCGACGGCAGATCGCCGCCCACCTCATAGCTCAGCGACAGCTTGCCGTCCGAAAACGCGCCCGCGCCGGAAAAGCCGGTGGTAATATGGCAATAAGGCTTGCAGTTCATGCACTTTTTGGTCTTGGTCTTGGGGCAGGCGCGCCGCTCGATCGGGGCGCCCTTTTCCACGATCAGGATCGACTTTTTCGACCCCTTGCGCAGCAGCTCGAGAGCCGTGAAAATACCGGCAGGACCGGCACCGATGATGAGTACATCCTTTTTCATAGCCTTATATCTCCATTATATAACGTATGTCTTTTCTAAAAAAAGACACCATTTTTTATTATATCGGATTTTGCCGGATATGTCAAGAGCGGACGGGTGGAAAACCGCCGTGTCAGGGCGCAGTTCCCGTGCGGCAAAAAACCACCCTCCGGCATCGCCGAAGGGTGGTCCTGACTCATGATCTGAAAAAACTATTTTTCGAAAGCCTGTGCCGGATCAGTTCGCCCAAACGAAATCGTCGCCTCTGGCGGTAATACCCTTGCCGGTATCCCAGGGGAAGTCTTCACCGGTAGCACTGACATTAAAGATCATGTTCATTTCGGTGCACTGACCAAACACGGGAGCCTCGGCATCGTTGTTATACGTGTAGTTCACGCTAGGCGTCAACTTTGCCTCTCTGAATTCATCCATCACAGCCCAGTACAGCTTGGAGAAATCCAGCGTCTCGCCGTCGCTGCCCTCGAACTCGACAGTAGAAACCGTCTTGCCGTTAATGATAACATTCACCTTAATGGGATCCACGACCACATAGTTCACATAGATCTCTTCCGTACCGGCAAGGATCACGCTCATCAGATCGCTGCCATCGCGGGTCTTGTTGACACTGTAGGTCTTGTCACCGATGGTGATGTTCACCGCGTTGAACTGCTGGCTGGACAGATCCCACGGGTTCTTCATGACATACTCATTCTTGTTGGTGTCAAATTTCAGCATGGGGCAGGTATTCCACTTGGGATACTTGTGCATCAGCTGAACCGTAGCATCCGTCACGACCTCGCCGCTGACCTTTCTGGTCACGCTCACATGGATGCGGTTGCGCAGGTTCACGCCAAAGGTCAAAGTATCGGTCACAGGCGTCTGATTGCCCTTGGTGGCGGTGGCAGTAAAGCTCAATCTGGTGTAATTACCGACGATCTTCGTCACACGGTACCAGATGGTCTTGGTACCGTCAGCCGCAGTGCTGGAAGCGATCTGCTTGAACGCGCCGTTCAGCGTGGGGGTGATCGTAATGACAGCGGCGGTGTTGGCCTTGGCGGTCACCTTGATCTCATCGCCCAGGAACAGCAGCGCGCCTTCTTTTTTGTTGGCAGTGACCTTGACCTCGGTCAGCGCCTCTTCCCACTGGGCGGTGTAGGTGGCATTGCCGGTCACCGTCTCGGCGACCTCGGGCTCCCAGCCCAGGAACACATACCCCTCGCGGGCAGGCGTGCCGTCAAAAGCGGGGGTCTTTTCGCCCTTCTTGACGGTGTGGGTCTGATCGGCAAAAGCCGCGCCGTCCACGCCGTCGGTGTAGGTAACGGTGTACTCGGGGGTAGGATCGTTGTGGGTAATGTCGATATACACGGGGGCATCGGCTTCGCGGAACTGCCACTTGGAAAGATTGGCATTGTAGTACCAGGTCACGGTCGCAGTCTCCGCCTGGCCCTTCTTCAGATAGTGCGTACCGCACTCTCCGCCCAGCTCGGCATTGTACGCATCCAGATACTTGTTGGCATCCAGCGTCATCACGCAGATCCAGGGATAGGTGCTCTTGCTCAGCACGGAGCCGTCGTTAGCGACCAC
>CAKUMQ010000028.1 GCA_934667845.1 uncultured Eubacteriales bacterium
CTGGAAAGGACAGGACAGTTTAGAAGTTTATTACTTTGGGACTTTACCGAATAAAAACTCAAAAGAAGATTACAACATCATCTTAGGGATCAGCAATAATACCAATGAAGAAATTGATGAATACAGCATCACTTTTAATGTTGAAGGGGTTAAATTTGATTATCTAAGCTATTCCCATTCTGACATTTCTGCATATGGAATGACGGACGCCACGTTATCAATAACAACAAGCGAATATTCAAGCCCGGGAGAAAAAAGGGTCTCGGAAAAAACATTGGAAAAACTGCTAAACAGTAAAGAAACGGATAGTATAAAAATTTCATGCCGCATTAAAAGCCTAAAATCTCATGGTGAAACTCTCGTAAATAATACAGGCATATATAAAGATATCCTTATAGTTATACTATCCATTTTTATGGGCATTATTGGCTTCTTCGGGGATATTCGTGCGGCTTGGCTAAGAATACTGTTAAAAATGTTTGCTTTACCTGCTATTTTTTTCGCTGCTGTTGCTTTGGTTCTGATTGCAATGTTTGCCAATAGTGATTCAGCCGATTCAATGGCAGCTGCCAATGACGCAGCAAAAAAGAGTGCAGCAGAAAACTATAAACGCGAAGCCAATCTAAAGGCGGGGGCAGTTGCTCACGGAAATCAGAGAGAGGCCGCTTTCGCACAGGCAAGAATGGATAAAAGTATGGCTGATATGGTCGGCGGGGATCCGTCTGCAAGAAACGAGTATAAACGTCAAGCACAATTGAAGGCAGGGTTTATTGCGCACGGAAACACAAAGGAAGCAGCAAAATGTCAGGCAGCAATGGATCGTTTGATGGCTGACATGATTAAGAACAAATGAAAAGAATATGTTCGGAAAAGGAGATGTGTTTTAAATGCGTTGGGAAGTTTCTTATAACACAAATGAAAGGTCGTTGCAGAAAATGGTAGTTGAAGCCAATAGTTCCGAAGAAGCCAAACAAAAAGTCGAAGCAATAGCAAAAGCAAATAGCAGGTCGAGTCAATTTACTATCAGATTTAACGATGTACGGGTGGTATGACATTCAAAAAGGAGAATGGATATGAGAAAATTTATTGCTTTATTTTTATGCATAGTACTTTCTTTTCTGTTCACAGCTTGCGGAAATGACGATAACCTTCCTCAAAGCGGTACTGATGAAAAATCAAGTCACAGTTCGGTAAGTAACGAACAAACGGACAAGGAAGAAGATTTAATGGGCAACAGTGCAAATAAGCGAAGCGTACGCGTAATTAAAAGTTTTTATGCTGTTGAAGGAGCAGTAATATACGACCAGACCTATGATGAGTACGGGTATCCGGATTGCTGCTTTTTCCATAAAAAGTGTGAATCCTGCGGCGACGTAAGCAACAATAACGGTTCTGCTCGCGGCAATATAACAACAAGTTATTATTGTCCTAAGTGCAAAACATCTAATCGCGTAGAAATCAAAGCCGACTCAGAGTGTATCGAGGTGAATGAGTAGATGGCGGTTGGCGGGCGATGCTTATTATAAGGGGTCGGTCCCGCAGATAATGGGTCATACCCCATACCCCCAAACCGCAGACAGAGCCGGAACCTGTACGGTTCCGGCTCTGTTTTTATACCAAAACGGCGCAACGCCCCCCGACATGATCGGGGGCATTGCCTGCTGCAAGTATTTTTCGCCGCTTATCTTTTATCGGCATCCAAATCCACCGTCGCACCCGCCGGAATGCAGATCAGCTTCCGGTCGCGTTCGATCCAGATATCCGCTGCCGAAAGATTTCTCACCCTGTCTCCTGCCGCACTGTAGGACAGCTGCGTGCGGTATGCGGTGATATAGTCATAGATCTCGCCGTTTGTGGCATACCACACGTCGTCCATTCCGGCGGCTTTTTCCGCAAACGTCTCCATGCGCTCCCAGTCCTGCGCGGCGTCAAATTCATAGGAGTGCCCCCACACATAAAACAGCCACGGGTCACGGTTATACGGCGCCTTGTCGGGGCTGTCGGCGGAAAACTTCTCCAAAAGCTCAAACAGATGCGGGTCGCCGTGGTGGCAGGTGGCGGTCAGTTGGAGCCAATCCTCCGGCAGACGGAAATCGCCCGTCGCCGTGATCGTACGGGCATAGTTGATCCCCGCCGCTTTCGCCGCTTCGATCACGGTGTTGTTGTAGGTGCCCCACGGATGCGCCATGCCGCGGACGATGCCGCCGGTCACGTTCTCGAGACGGCAGCGGTCGGTGAAGATCTCATACAGCGCCCGATCGGCGGGCAGCTTTTCCAGAAAATCATGGGTCAGCGCATGGACCGCCACTTCGTGACCGCGGTACAGCTCTTTGATCTCCTCCTCGGAAACGATCGTCTGCAGTTCATTGTAGGTCCTGCCGAGCATGCCGCTGTTGAGATTGAACGTGCCCTTCAGTCCGTTCCGGTTAAATATAGCGATCAGCCGCCGATCCTGTGTAACACCGTCGTCATAGCTGAACGTCATCGCCTTCGGGCGCCCTCCGGGAAAGCGCATGAAAATACGGGACATATGTTTCGACTCCTTTGTACCTATTATAAGAGATATAAACGGGCAATCGCCGCCATTTCTGCCGTCCGCCCGCCTTCTTACCCGAATCATAACACGCTTTTTCGGCAGTGTCAACCCAAAAATGCAGCGCGATCCTCCGTTTCAGTAAACCGCATTTTTGTTCAGCCTGCCCCGCCGCCCACCGCCTGCTCTTTTCGTCGAAGCCGGACAAAACATCCTTGACATTTCCGCTTTCGTCCCCTATACTTAAGGGCAATGATGTTCAAGGAGATGATCCGCATGTTTTTTCCCTGTACCGATCCGTCCGTGCGGGCAACCGGTCGTTTCGGGCTGTATGACGGCAAGCTCACCGCCACAGCTGCCGGATCTAAGCTGGAGATCGCTTTTTCCGGCAAGAGCTGTCGGCTGCACCTGGATCTCGCCTGGTCGACGGTACCGTACCCGCATCTGTGGATGCAGCTGGACGAGGGAGCGCGCTTTGAGGTGCCGATCGACCGCTATCTGCTCGTGGAATGCGGCGCGGGCGATCATGTTCTGACCGTGATCCTCAAGGGCGAGGTCGAAATGCAGCACCGCTGGTACCATCCGCTGATCGCCAAGCTGTCGCTTATCGGCTACGAGGCGGACGCAGCGGCAGTCCTGCCGGAAAACCGCAAAAAGACCATTGAGCTGATCGGCGATTCCATCACCGAGGGCGTACTGGTCGACGCCGGCTATGCGCCCGACCGCAACGACGATCTGCTGAATCGCCCGTATCAGGACGATGTCACCGCCACCTATGCCTATCGCACCGCGCTTGCGCTCGGACTGGAGCCGCTCTGCGGCGGCTACGGCGCGGTCGGCGTAACGCGCAGCGGCTGCGGCGGCGTACCGGCAGCTGCGGACATGTACCCCTTCTGCTTCGAGGGCGTACCCGTGTCCTATCCCCACCCCGACTATGTGCTGATCAACCACGGCACCAACGATGCCGCCGCAGACTTTGCCAAATTTGAAGCGGGATATATCCGTCTGCTGGACGCCGTCTACGCCGCCCACCCCGATACTCACGTTATCGCGGTCGCGCCGTTCTTCGGCCGCAAGGACAAGGAGACCTGCGCAGTGGTCAACGCCTATAACGCCGCGCACCATCGGGACATCTTTTTGGTCGACACCGCCGGATGGCTCCCGCCCGAGCCGCTCCATCCGCTGCGGGACGGGCACAAAATCGCCGCCGAAAAGCTGACCGCCATATTGGCAGAGCATTTCGGGCTGTAAGATAATTTGCCCGCACTGCATTTTGCCTGCACAAAAAGGGATCCCTGCCGTTTACTTCGGCAGGGATCCTTTTTATCTTTACCGCCGGATCATCCGTTTGAGCCGGTCGGTCACGCGCGTCACCATGGACTTTTCCTCCTCGTTCAGTCCGAAACCCCACAGGCAGACCGCATACAGCAGCACATAGGTCACGCAGAACAGAAAAAACGTCCGGTAGCTGTCGATCGTCACATAGCGCATCACCAAAAAGCCGAATACGCCGGGCACCACAAGGCTCGGCAGCAGCGACAGGATGCTTTTCCAGAATGCGGCGATATCCAGTCCAATCTTGTACTTGTAATGGATGTTCATGATCAGTCCGTTGCCGATCAGCACGCAGATGGCGGTCATCGCCGCCGCGCCGACACCGCCGTAGCCCTTTTTCAGGGCGATATAGGTCAGCAGAATGTTGACCACGCACACGGCAAGGTACAAGATCGAGCGGAACTGGTGCTTGTTCTTCGCACACTGGATCTCGATACCGAGATTCTGGATGGACGGCACAATGGTCGAGCCCATCAGCAGCAGCGCGATCGGGTAGACATCCCTCTGCCCGTTCGCCCAGACCTTGACAAAAAACTGCCCGAAGAACAAAAAGCCCGACCAGATGGCGGCAAGCACGATAAACTGCAGCCGCCCCACCTTGATAAACAGCCGGGACAGCTCACGATCGTCCCCGCCGCTTGCCACCACACGGTGGACGCGCGGAATCAGCACATTGGACAGGATCGTTGCCAGCGACAGAAAATACACATTGAGCTGGTCGGCGAGGTAGTATACACCGGAGGCGGTACTGCTCACCATTTTGCCGAGCAGATATTTGTCCACGCTCCAGTTGAGCTTATCCACGATGATGCTCAAAAACAGAAACAGCGTAAACGCCGCGATGCTTTTCAGCATCGGGATATCGAAATGGCCGAATTCCGCCTTGAAATGCAGCGACTTGCGGCAATAGAGATAGCACCACAGAATGTGGCAGCTGTGGGCAAACAGCAAAATAGCGGCAAGCGAGATCGAGGTGCGGAAGCGGGACAGCTGCGGCAGCAGCAGGATCGGCAGCATCAGCGCCGGGTTTGCCACCGTTTTTAACGCGTTCAGACTTCGGTGGACAACGTAGCGCTCATTGACCGTCATCGTCGATTCGAGCAGGCTTTCCGGAAAGGTGATCGCGACGTTGACCGTCAGGATCATGGTCAGGATCGGGGTGCGCGACAGCTCCTGCTCGGTCATCACGCCGCCGAAAACCGCCCGGTAGTTGAGCGCGATCACAATGCCGCAGAGCAGGGCGATCGCCGACATGGCAAAGTAGATCGTCAGAAACATGCCGTTGAGCCGCGCCACGCCGCGGGCATCTCCCTCCAGCTTCTTGCGGGAGTAAAAGCGGGTGAATGCGCTGTTCATGCCGAGGCTCAGCAGGCTCAGATTGGAGACGAGCGCCATTGTGGTGGAATAAACGCCGTATTCCGACTCACCCAGCCCCTTATACATCAGCGGGGTGTAAAACAGGGTGAGCAGCAGACCGATCACGACCGAGCCGTAATTGATCAGCACACCCAGCTTAAGCTGGTTTGTCCGCACAGGCCTCACCTCCTCGATCAAAAGTAATCAACGCCCCGTAAAGAGCGTATGTATATCCTGCCGCCGTCAGTGCGCACACCCGGAAAGCTCATCGGCAAGGGCGTCGATCTGCCGCATGCTTTCCTCGTTTGGCGCCGAAAGAATTCTGACCGTCGTATCCGTAAAGGTGAGGTTTTTGCACGGCTCCAGCATACTCCTCATTGTTTTGGCTGCCGTGGGCGCCCAGGAGCCGTTTTCGATCAGACCGACCGTGCGGTTTTTAAAGCCGCGTTCCGTCAGATGCTGAATATATTCCCTCATAAACGGGAAAATATCCGCATTATAGGTCGTGGTCGCCAAAACGAGCCGGTCATAGCGAAATGCATCCTCGACCGCCTCCGCCATGTCGCTGCGGGCAAGGTCAATGACCGATACCGCCCGGCAGCCGTTTTCCCGCAGCCGGTCAGCCAGACGCATGACCGCCTTTTGCGTATGCCCGTATACCGACGTATAGGCGATGATCACGCCCTCATCCTCCGCGGCATAGGACGACCAGGTGGCATACAGCCCGAGATAGGTATCAAGGCTGTCCTTCAGCACCGGTCCGTGCAGCGGGCAGATCGTGCGGATGTCGAGCGCCGCCGCCTTTTTCAGCAGCGCCTGCACCTGCACGCCGTATTTCCCGACGATGCCGAAATAATAGCGCCGCGCCTCACACGCCCAGTCCTCCTCCGCATCCAGCGCGCCGAACTTGCCGAACGCGTCCGCGGAAAACAGCACCTTTTCCGTGCTCTCATAGGTGACGATCACCTCCGGCCAATGCACCATCGGCGCGGTGATAAAGGTGAGCGTATGTTTGCCGAGCGAAAGCGTGTCATTTTCGCCGACGATGATCCGACGGTCGGCAAAATCCGTGCCGAAAAAGTTGGTCATCATTTTAAATGCCTTGTCCGAAGCCACGGCGACCGCCTGCGGATACGCCTGCATAAACGCCGCAATACCGGCGCTGTGGTCCGGCTCCATATGCTGCACGACAAGGTAATCGGGCGTTCTGCCGCCGAGCGCGGCGGAAAGATTGCCGAGCCATTCTGCCGTGAATTTGCCGTCCACCGTGTCCATCACGGCGATCTTTTCATCCACGATCACATAGGAATTGTATGCCATGCCGTTCGGCACGGCATACTGCCCCTCAAACAGGTCGATCTCGCGGTCGTTGACACCGATATACCGGATCGTATCGGATACATTCATCTGTATTACTCCTTTTTTTAAACATCCAGTGAGGGCTGCCGCTCCAACAGCACCGCACGCACGGGTGAGCCGTCCGCACCGGCAATTTTCAGCGGCGCCGCGATCAGCATATACGTCCCCGGCGCGGCGGCAGAGAGGTCCAGCCCCTCAAGCAGGCGTACGCCCGCGCCGAGCAGCAGGCGGTGAACCTCCGCCGTCCGCTCCTTTGCCACCGTTGTTCCCTCTACGCCGACCAGCCGCACACCGGCCTGGATCAGCACAAACGCCGCGCTTTCGGTCAGCGACACATCGCCCTTGAACAGCACCCGCGGGCGGCAGAAGGGCAGCCGCCCCTCCAGCTGCGCGCCGGTCAGCTCACCGGAGAGCACCAAAACGGTACACTCGCCGATGCAGTCGTCAAGCGGCAGCGAAGCCGTGTCATCGCCGCCCTCCAGAAAGTGGAGCGGCGCGTCCATATGCGTCCCGCTGTGCAGGCACGCCGTGATCGTCCCGAGGTTGCAGCTGTCCCCGTCCGCTAAGCGGGAGAGAGAGGAAAGCTGCGGCGCGGGATCGCCGGGGTAGACCGGCGCAGAGGTCATTTCGCGGGTGATATCGATCACGGTCATATCGCTCTCTCCTCACAGCGCACGCAGACCTTGCCCGCTTCGTCCGTATCCACCTGCACAGCGGCGGGCGGCACATCTCCGTGCCTGACCAGCGCGGACGCAATGGCGTCCTCCACCTGCCGCCGCACGGCGTTTTGCAGTCCGCGCGCGCCGCTGCGGCCGCCGACGGACGCGCTGACCAGCGACTGCACCGCGCTGTCCGTCCACGTCATTCCGATATCGCGCAGGGCAAGCGACTGTTTCAGCTCCTCGAAATACATCCGGCAGATCCCGGCATATTCCGCCGCGCCGAGCGGACGGAAATAAACGATCTCGTCCACACGCGCCAAAAACTCCGGCCGCAAAAACTCGGACAGCGCCCGCTCCGCCTTGTCGCGGCTCGCCTGGGCGTCGGTCTTGCCGAAGCCCATCAGCGTTTCCTTAAACTGGCTGCCCGCATTTGACGTCATCACAATGACGGTATTTTCAAAGTTCACGGTGCGCCCGTGGGCGTCGGTCACGCGCCCCTCGTCAAGGATCTGCAGCAGGATGTTGAGCACATCCGGATGCGCCTTTTCGATCTCGTCAAACAGGATCACCGAATAGGGCTTGCGGCGCACCTTTTCGGTCAGCTGCCCCGCCTCGTCATAGCCGACATAGCCGGGCGGCGAGCCGATGATACGGGAGACCGCGTGCTTTTCCATAAATTCCGACATATCGAGCCGGATCAGCGTCTCGGGTGAATCAAACAGCTCGCCCGCCAGCGTTTTGACAAGCTCGGTCTTGCCGACGCCGGTCGGACCGACAAAAATGAACGATGCCGGTCTGCGGCGGGGCGAAAGCTGCACCCGGCTGCGCAAAATAGCGGCGGCAACAAGCGAGACCGCCTCATCCTGACCGAGCACGCGGGCGCGCAGGCGCTCCTCGAGCGTCGAAAGCCGCGAAAGCTCGCTCTCCCGGATCTTTGCTGCCGGAATCCCCGTCCACAGCTCGATCACCCGTGCGAGATCCTCCGACGTCACCGGCGCCGCCGTCGCCTCCTCGCGGATGGCGTCCGCCTCCTGCTCATGCTTGAGCAGATCGGCGCGCACGTTCGCCAGCTGCTCGTAATCGACCGTTTCCTCGTTCATGCGCGCCTCTTCCTCCTCACGGAGGCGGGCGGCCTCTTTCTGCAGGCGGGCATACAGATCCGCCGCCTTGTTGCGCAGCGCCGTCGCCGCGCAGGCCTCGTCGAGCAGGTCGATCGCCTTATCGGGCAAAAAGCGGTCGGTGATATACCGCTCGGACAGGCGCACCGCCTCGCCGATCAGCGCGTCGGAAACGCGCACGCCGTGATACTGTTCATAATACTCCTTGACACCGCGCAGCATCTCGACCGTATCGGCCACCGACGGCTCCTCCACCGTCACCGGCTGGAAGCGGCGTTCCAGCGCCGCGTCCTTTTCGATATATTTGCGGTACTCATTGAACGTTGTGGCGCCGATGACCTGGATCTCGCCGCGGGACAGCGCCGGCTTTAAAATATTGGCGGCGGACATGCTGCCCTCGGCATCGCCGGTCCCGGCGAGGTTGTGCACCTCGTCAATGAACAGGATGATGTTGCCCTCCGCCTTCACCTCGTCGATCAGCCCCTTGATGCGGCTCTCAAACTGACCGCGGAACTGCGTTCCTGCCACAAGCGCCGTCAGATCCAGCAGATGGATTTCCTTTTCCGCGAGCCGCGGCGGCACATCGCCCGCCGCGATCCGCAGCGCCAGCCCCTCCGCGATCGCCGTCTTGCCGACGCCCGGCTCGCCGATCAGACAGGGGTTGTTTTTGGTGCGGCGGCTGAGGATCTGCGTCACCCGGTAGATCTCGCGGTCGCGCCCGATAATGCGGTCAATCTGCCCCTCGCGTGCGCGGCGGGTCAGGTCTGTGCAGTATTGATCCAGAAACTTGCGTTTCTTCTTCTTCGGCGGCTTGGCAGCGCCGTCCGCGCCGTCCTCTGCGCGGCGGTTATTGTCGCCGAACAGCGAGTTTAAAAACGGAAAGGTCGCCGCGCCGCCGGGAATAAACTCCGCTCCGTCGCCGCTGTCCTCGTTGTTTTCCTCAGCATCCCCCTCCGTCGCCTCGCTCAGCATATGCCCGAGCTGCTCCTGCATCTGCTCCATATCCTCCGGCGTGACGCCCATTTTGTTGAGCATATCCTCCACCGGCTTGATCCCCAGCTCGCGCGCGCAGGTCAGGCAAAGCCCCTCATTCTGGCTCCCCTGGGCGTCCGAACGGGCGATAAACACCACCGCCGGACGTTTTTTACACCTTGAACAGAGCATCATGATCCCTCCTGACGTTTCTCACCGTCTGCCTCCGGCATTTTCTCCTGTGTGGCATGCATCTTCAAAAACAGCCGGAAATAGCGGAAGAAAGCATACAGCATCAGCACAGCTACCAGAGTGATCAATGTGATCAGCAGCCACGGGGGCATGGGCATCGGGCGAAGCTCAAAGAAGAGGAACACCGCCATCACGCCGTAAAACACAAACGTCGCGAGCTTGCCGTACCAATGGGAGCCTTCAATGCCGCCGTCGCCTCCGCGCAGCAGGATCGCCCCGCCGATCAGCTGCAAAAGCTCCTTGACCGCGCAAATGATCAGCAGCGGAATCAGCGCCGGGCAGCGCACCGTCACACAGACGAGCACCGTGACCTGCGTCAGCTTATCCGCCAGCGGATCCAGCAGCTTTCCGCTCTCGGAGATCTGGTTGAAGCGGCGGGCAATATACCCGTCCAGCGCATCGCTCAGCCCGGAGAGCAGCAGCGCGCCGACCGACCAATACAGCCTTTCGGGGTGGTCGCCGCTGGTCAGATACAGCACGGCAAACACCGGGATCAGCAGCAATCGCAAGATCGACAGAGCATTCGGTATGGTCCACTCAAAACGTACTTTCATAGTCTTTCCCTCAAAACGTCCTAAAATATCCCCACTTAAAAATCGGTCAGTCGCCGGTCAGCACAGATAAGACCGAGCGGAAGTAGCTGCCGATCGGATTGATCTGCGCGATCGGTCCGGTCAGCAGAGTTTTGTCCAGCACCGTCTGATTCAGCGGCGAGGTATCCGCCCCCAGCTCCGCCACGATCTGCACCACGCCGACAAACACCAGCACCAGCAAAACGCCCTCCAGCGCGCCGAACACCGCGCCGAGCGAGCGGTTGACCCCCTTGACAAAGGGTATCCGGCTCACCAGGGCATCCAGCAGCCCGGAAAGCAGCAGCGCGGCAATAATGCCGAGCAGCAGGATCAGCAGGAACGCCGGCACCCGCAGCACCGTCACGATGACGGGGCGCGCGACCTGCGCGGTGAGCTGCTCGGCGATCCCGTCGGCGTTTTGCGCCAGCTGATCTGCGCCGGACAGATCCACACGGTCAATGATCTCATCCACCGTGCCGATCCCGTTGTTTTTCATCAGGTTTAAAACCGGGGCAGGCAGCGCTTCCAGCGCCGACTCCACGCCGGTGCGGATCGCATTTTCCCCGGTCTCGCGGCTGTCCTCGATCTTCTCCGCGACCGTCGTCTGCAGGCTCGGACCGATCCACCGGTCAAAGGTCAGCGACGCCAGCGGTCCGCAGAACAGAAACGCCAGCACGACCGCCGCCACGATTCCCGCCAGGCGGGACAGCGCCTTGACCACGCCCCGTTTGCAGCCGATCACAATGCTCAGTACAAAAAACAGTATTACCGCCAGATCCAACAGATATGCCATGTAGGTCATGCCGTTCAACCTCCCGTACTCACGCCGCGGTCTGTGCCGTCGGTCGTATTTTCCCATGTATACGCCGTCACCGCGGTCAATCCGACGACCAACGGTCTGCCGCCCGGCGCTGCGACCAGCCGTCCGTCGGCGGAGACGGCCGTATCGCCGCTCACGCCGTCCGCCGTATAGGCGCGCAGCCGCCCCTCTGTCAGCAAAAGCAGCCGGTCGCCGTCCGCAGTCAGGCAGCGAAACGCCTCGGAAAACGCGGCGGTCTGCCGCTCGCTTGCGGTGGTATCCAGCACCGTCAGTTCGCCGCCGTCGGCGCTGCCGTAGGGGCGAAGCACCAGCCCGACCAACGAGCTCCCGACGGCAAAGCCGGACAGTTCGCGATCCTTATAGCTGTAGACGGTCTTGCCCGAGCCGTCGGCTGCCGCCGCCCACATCTCATCCGTGCCGACGGCGATCACAGTATCCGTTCCGGCAAATTCCGCCGCGCAGAGCAGCACATCGTCTGCCGCATATTCCGCCGCCTTATCCCCCGAGACCGGGATCACGGTCAGGGTAGACCGCAGCTTCGCATCATGCGAGGACACGCCGACTGCGGCGACGCGGCTGCCGTCCGCGCAAAACGCCAGATAGACAATGCGCAGGTCGGCGCTGACCCAGGTGTACAGCTCTTTTCCGCGGCGGTCATATACCGTGATCTTCGCGGTATGACTCTTGTCCGCGCCGGTCGCCACCGCGATCCGCCCGTTTGCCGACACCGCCGCCGTCGTCACAGTGCCGGATGCGGTCAGCTCACAGACCGTGCCGCTGCGCTTTTCCAGCGTCAGGCGGCTGCCGCCCAGCTCCGCGATCAGCGCATAGCTGCCGCTCGTCGCCATCAGCGGGTCGGCGTAATTATGCAGCCGCCGCGCGGTCTCGCCGGCGTTTTTGTTGTACACGGTAAACGCGTTATCCGACAGCAGCGCCAGCGAATCGCCGAGCGCGCCGGCGGACAAAACCGCGTCGCCGTCCACGGACAGCGGAAAGCCGTCGCCGCGGCTGCCGCCGGAAAACCATCCCTCCAGACGGTCCGCCATGGCTGACGGCGAGAGGGACTCGACATTGCGGGACGCCCACAGGCAGCCCGCAGCAACGGCGGCGACCAGTGTCAGCCGCAGTAAAAAGCGCAACACCGGATGATGCCGTTTTCTCCGGCGCGGCTGGCGCTCTGCCGCCGTGTTCTCGGAGAGCTGCGGCGGGCGCGAGGGCTTTTTGCGCCGCCGGTTCACGGGTGGTTCGTCATGGACGGCCATGTACCCACCACCTCCTCCGGATAGTATACCGCTTTCAAAAACAGTCCCTGCGCCGGAGCCGTTGTGCCGGCACGGGCGCGGTCGCGACTTTCCAGCACAGCGGGGATTGCATCAAACGGGATGCGCCCCGCCGCCATATCCAGCAGCGTGCCCGCCATGATCCGCACCATATTGTACAAAAAGCCGTCCGCCGCCACCTCGAAGCGCACGAGCGGTCCGGACGCCGTCACGCGGCTATCCGTCACGGTACGCACCGTATCCTCCACCGTGCTTCCGGCGGCACAAAACGCGGCAAAATCATGGGTGCCGCAAAAATCCGCCGCCGCGCGGGACAGCGCCTCCACCGGAAGCGGGCGCATCACCTGCACTGTCGTGTCGGCATAAAACGGGTTGCGCGCCGGCGCATTCCAGAAGCGGTACACATACCGCTTGCCGAGCGCCTGATACCGCGGATGAAATTCCGGCGGCACCTCGCGACAGTCGTATACCGCGATGTCCGGCGGCAGGCAGGCGTTTAACGCCCGCACCATTTTGCCGCCGCGCAGCAGGGAAGCGGTATCCATTGCGCAGCAGAACATATCGGCATGCACGCCGGCGTCCGTGCGGCTGCAGCCGGTCACGCCGGAGCGCACACCGGTCACCCGCTCGACCGCATTTTGCAGCGTTTCCTGCACGGTAATGCTGTTTCGCTGCACCTGCCAGCCGTGATACGCCGTGCCTTTATAGCGCAGCGTCAGCAGCAGTCTCGCCACGGATATCGCCTCCTTTTTACAAAATCAGATCACGGCGGGGGTAAAGCGGTTGAGCACGATAATGCCTGCAAACACCGCCGCCGTCACCGCAAGGGCAATCCCGTCCCGCGCCGCCATATGCATCTGCTTCATACGGGTGCGCCCCTCGCCGCCGTGATAACAGCGGCACTCCATCGCCGTCGCGAGGTCGATGGCACGGCGGAACGAGGAGATAAACAGCGGGATCAGGATCGGGATCAGCGCCCGCACCCGCTGCATCAGTCCGCCGCTCTCCAGATCGGCGCCGCGCGCCTTCTGCGCCGACATGATCTTGTCCGTCTCCTCGATCAGCGTGGGGATAAACCGCAGCGCAATGGTCATCATCATCGCCAGCTCATGTACATTCAGCCGCAGATAGGTCAGCGGGTGCAAAAGCCGCTCGAGCGCGTCGGTCAGCGTCGTCGGCGACGTCGTATAGGTCAGCAGCGAGCTGCCCGCAATCAGGCAGAGCAGCCGCACCGCGATAAACACGGCGGTAAACACGCCCTGCCGTGTGACGTGCAGAAAGCCGAGACTGAAAATTTCATCGCCGGGGATGTAGAACATGTTGATCAGCGATGTCAGCACCACAATCGGCGCGATCGGCTTCATGCTCTTCAGTACAAGACGGAGCGGCAGGCGGGAGAGCACGACCGCCGCGATCAGAAACGCCACGGCGAGCAGCAGGCCCGCCCAGCTCTTCGGCACAAACACGAGAATGATAAACGCGAGCGTCAGCACGAGCTTAACGCGCGGGTCCATGCGGTGGAGCAGGGAATCGCCCGGGAAATACTGCCCGATCGTCACATCAGCGAGCATCCGCGCCGCCCCCTTTCTTCAGGATCGGGAGCAGGCGTTCGACCGCCTGTTCGACCGTGTACACGTTTTCGCCCACGTCCATCCCGCGGCGGCGCAGCTCCATAAAGACCCGCGTCACCGCCGGAACGGTCAGCCCGATGGCCTCAAGCTCCGCCGCATGAGAAAACACCGACGCGGTCGGCTCATAAAACGCCGCTTTTCCGCCGCTCATGACGAGCACGCGGTCAGCCGTGCGCGCGATATCCTCCATGCTGTGGGACACCAAAAGCACGGTCGTGCCGTTCTGGTCGCGATAGCGGCGGATCAGCCGCAGGATGCGGTCACGCCCGCGCGGATCAAGCCCCGCAGTCGGCTCGTCGAGGATCAGCACCTCCGGCGCCATCGCCATCACACCGGCGATAGCGGCACGCCGCTTCTGCCCGCCCGACAGCTCAAACGGCGAGCGATCAAGCAGCTCATCCCTGAGCTCGACCGCCTCCGCCGCCGTTTTTACGCGCGCGTCGATTTCTGCGTCCGACAGCCCCTGATTTTTCGGGCCGAAAGCGATATCCTTATAGACCGTCTCCTCAAATAACTGATGCTCCGGATACTGGAACACCATGCCGACGCGAAACCGCACATCGCGGATCTTTTTCGGCTCCTCCCAGATATCGCGGCCGTCGAGCAGCACCCGTCCGGAGGCGGGGCGCAAAAGGCCGTTTAAATGCTGCACCAGCGTGGATTTTCCGGAGCCGGTGTGGCCGATGATGCCCAGAAGGTCGCCCGCCTCCACCGCAAACGACACATCATTCAGCGCCGTTTTCTCATACGGCGTGCGGGGCGAGTACACATAGGTCAGGTTCTGCACCTCAAGCACGCTCATACGCTCACCCCCGCCGCCTGTAAAATGGCCTCGGCACATTCCTCCGGCGTCAGCGCGTCCCGGCGGATCGGCACGCCCGCATCCGCCAGCGCACAGCACAGCTCGGTCGGCTGCGGCACATCCAGCGCCACGGAGCGCAGAAGCTCCACCTGCGCAAAAATCTCCCGCGGCGTGCCGTCGCGCAGTATACGCCCTTCATCCATCACGACCACGCGATCCGCCTGCACCGCTTCGTCCATATAGTGGGTGATCAGCACCACGGTCATGCCCTGTTCGCGGTTTAGGCGGCGGATCGTCTCCATCACCTCGCGGCGCCCCTGCGGGTCAAGCATGGCAGTCGGCTCATCGAGCACGATGCACTCCGGCTGCATGGCGAGTATCCCCGCAATGGCGATCCGCTGTTTTTGGCCGCCCGACAGCTTGTGGGGCGCGTGATGGCGGTATTCCTCCATGCCGACGGCGGCGAGCGCATCCGTCACGCGGCGGGCGATCTCCTCGGGCGGCACGCCGAGATTTTCCGGTCCGAACGCCACATCCTCCTCCACGATAGTGGAGACGAGCTGGTTGTCGGGATCCTGCAGCACAAGCCCCACCGTGCGCCGCACCGTGAGCGTGTTGTTCTCGTCCGCCGTATCCAGGTCCCGCACGAGCATCCGCCCGCCGGTCGGCAGACGGATCGCGTTGAACAGCTTGGCAAGCGTGGATTTTCCGCAGCCGTTGTGACCCAAAATCACCGTAAAGCTGCCCTTTTCCACCGCGAGATCCAGCCCGTTCAGCACGGTCACGGCAGGTTCGCCCTCATATTCATAGTCAAAGCGGATCTTTTCCGCGCGAAGCATATCCATCCGGAATTTGAAGCCTCCCGATCATTTGCCTTCCGTCCAAAGCGCTGTCGCACCGCACGGGAGCGTCAGCCCGCTCGCCGTCACCGGCAAGCCGATCTCGTCCGCCGATACCGTCCCCGTACAGCGGGCAGGCATCTGCGAAGCCAGAATATACTGCATCACCGACGGCGAAAGCCCGGTGGTGTAGGAATTGATGAGGAAGCACAGCGGGCGGTCAGACAGGAGCCTGACGCATTCGCCGACCAGATCGTAGATCTGATCCTCGAGCTTCCACACCTCGCCCCCCGGCCCGCGGCCGTAGGACGGAGGATCCATCAATATCACGTCGTAGGTATTGCCGCGCCGCTGTTCCCGCAGCACGAATTTTCCGCAGTCATCCACAAGCCAGCGGATGGGGCGGTCGGACAGCCCCGATGCCGCCGCGTTTTCGCGTCCCCAGGCGACCATGCCCTTTGACGCGTCCACATGCGTCACGCTTGCCCCCGCCGCCGCACAGGCGAGCGTCGCCGCGCCGGTGTAGCCAAACAGATTCAGCGCCCGTATCGGGCGACCGGCGGCACGGATCTTTGCCCCAAGCAGATCCCAGTTGACCGCCTGCTCCGGGAACAGACCGGTGTGCTTGAACCCCATCGGCTTGAGCCGGAACGTCAGCGCGCCGTAGGTGATCTGCCAGCTCTCCGGCAGCGCCCGCGCCTGCTCCCAATGCCCGCCGCCGGTATGCGACCGGCTGTAGCGGGCGTGCGCTTTATTCCAGCCGGGATGGGTGCGCGGCGTGCGCCACAGCACCTGCGGATCCGGGCGGATCAGCAGAATATCGCCCCATCGCTCCAGGCGCTCGCCGGAGGAGGCGTCCAAAAGCTCATAATCCTTCCAATTGTCTGCCGCTCTCATATGCCGCCGCCCTTATTCCGCCGCCGGAAGCGACGCCTTGATCTGCTCGCCGAGACTCACCGCGAGCCGGTTGATCTGGTCGAATTCCTTGCCCTCGACCATAATGCGGATGACCGGCTCTGTGCCGGATACCCGCACGAGCACACGGCCGTCCCGCCCAAGCGATTCGTCCGCCGCATGGATGTCGTTCCACAGCGGTTCATCCCGCTCAAACGCCGCCTTCTGCGCGGCGTCCGCCCGCACGTTGATCGTCACCTGCGGGTACCGCTCCATCACGCCGGTAAACGCCGAGAGCTTTTTGCCCTCGTTCCGACAGGCGAGCAGCAGATTCAGCGCCGACAGCTGACCGTCGCCGGTCGTCGCATGGCGCAGGTCAATGATATGCCCCGACTGCTCGCCGCCGAGCACATAGCCCTCGCGCAGCATTTCCTCCAGCACATAGCGGTCGCCGACCTTTGTCGTCACCGGCGTAATGCCGTTTTGCTCACAGCAGCGCAGAAAGCCCAGATTGGACATCACCGTTACGACGGCGGTATCCTTTTCGAGGATGCCCTGCTTCTTCATATGCAGCGCCAGCGCCGCAATAATGCGGTCACCGTCGATCAGGTTGCCCTGTTCGTCCACGGCGAGGCAGCGGTCGGCATCGCCGTCGAATGCAATACCCGCAAACACCTTGTGGGTCTTGACGTATTCCGTCAGCGCCTCCATGTGCGTTGAGCCACAGCGGTCATTGATGTTCACGCCGTCCGGTGTATCACTGAGCATCACGCATTCCGCGCCGAGCGCCTCAAACAGGCGGCGCGCCGTCACCGACGCCGACCCGTTGGCGCAGTCGATCGCGAGCTTCATACCGGTCAGGCTGCCCTCCACGCAGGAGAGCAGATGGGTGATATAGTCCTCCGCCCCGCGGACGGAGCGCACCACATGACCGACCCCGCCGCCGACGGGAGCGGGCGGTATCCTGCGCCCGTCGAGGATGATGGCTTCCATCTCCTCCTCCAGCGCATCCGGCAGCTTGTAGCCCTCGCCGTTGAACAGCTTGATGCCGTTATATTCGCAGGGATTGTGGGAGGCAGAGATCATCACGCCCGCATCCGCACCGTATTTTTTCACCAGAAATGCCACCGCGGGCGTGGGCAGCACGCCGAGCGGGATCACATCCGCGCCGACGGAGCAAAGTCCCGCTGTCAGCGCCGCCTCCAGCATATCCGAGGAAGCGCGTGTATCCTTGCCGATCACGACCTGCGGGCGCTTGTTGCCCACCTCGGTCAGCACCATCGCCGCTGCGCGGCCGATAGCCATCGCCGTTTCACAGGTCAGCTCCGTATTGGCCACGCCGCGCGCGCCGTCGGTTCCGAATAATCTGCCCATACCGTTACCCTGTATCCTTTCTGCGGCTGTGCCGCTGTCACCGAATTTACGCCTCGTCGCCGAATGTCATCTGCTGTGCGGCAGGCGGCATCTGACCGGGGACGGGCAGTCCCAGATGGAGATAGCCCGCCGGGAGCACCACACGCCCGCGGGGCGTGCGGGACAAAAAGCCGATCTGCATCAGATACGGCTCATATACATCCTCGATCGTCACCGATTCTTCGCCGATCGCCGCGGCGAGCGTATCCAGCCCCACGGGGCCGCCGTTATAGTGCCGGATCATGGCGAGCAGCATCCGGCGATCCACCATATCCAGTCCCAGCTCGTCGATCTCCATCCGATCGAGCGCCTTTCTCGCCGTCGGAAGGTCGATCACGCCGTCGTTCATCACCTGCGCAAAATCGCGCACCCGTTTCAGCAGCCGGTTCGCGATACGCGGCGTGCCGCGGCTGCGGGAGGCGATCTCCAGCGCCCCCTCCTCATCGCAGGCGATAGAGAGGATGCGCGCGCTGCGCGACACGATCAGCCCCAGCTCCTCCGGCGTATACAGCTCCAGCCGTGCAATGACGCCAAAGCGATCCCGAAGCGGCGCGGAAAGCTGTCCCGCCCGCGTCGTCGCGCCGATCAGCGTGAAATGCGGCAGCGGCAGATGGATCGACGACGCGCCCTGTCCCTTGCCGTTGACAATGTCGATGGCGAAATCCTCCATCGCGGGATAGAGAATCTCCTCGACCGTGCGCGGCAGGCGGTGGATCTCGTCGATGAACAGTACATCGTCCGGCTCTAAATTGGTCAGCAGCGCCGCGAGATCGCCCGGGCGCTCCATGGCGGGGCCGGACGTGATGCGGAAATTCACCCCCAGCTCGTTGGCAATGATTGCCGAAAGCGTCGTCTTGCCGAGTCCGGGAGGCCCATAGAGCAGCACATGGTCGAGCGCCTCGCCGCGCTGCTTGGCGGCGCGGATATAGATCGAAAGGTTCTCCTTGACCTTTTCCTGTCCGATATAATCCGCCAGCGTGCGCGGACGCAGCGGGTTATCCCCCTCATCCTCCGGAATATACTCCGTGGATACGATGCGGTTTTCGTAGTCGGTTTCCTGCTCCATGACGTCTCACCCCCTCTTTTTCAGCCGCGCTTGGCAAGCCCTTTAAGCGCCTGCCGCACAAGCTCCTCCACCGGAAGCGTGCTGTCGAGTCTGCCGACGGCAGCCGACGCCTCCCCTGCGGAAAAGCCGAGCATGGAAAGCGCGCTGACCGCTTCGGCGGCATTGCCCGCCGCCGAGCGGACGCCGTCCGCCGGTACCGGTATTTCCGTGCCGCCGAGCGGCGCAAGCGCCTTGACCTTATCCTTCATTTCCAGCACGATACGCTGGGCGAGCTTCGGTCCGACACCCTGTGCCCGCGTCAGCGACTTATAGTCGCCGCCCGCGACCGCCAGCGCCACCTTTTCGGGCGAAAGCTCCGACAGTATCGCTGCCGCCGCCTTCGGTCCCACGCCGGTGATGGCGGTCAGCTGACGGAAACAGCCCAGCTCCGCCCGGTCGGCAAAGCCAAACAGCTCGATCGCATCCTCACGGACGTTCATAAAGGTGAAGAGCATTACCTCGCTGCCCAACGCCGGAAGCTGGCGGGCAGTGTGCCCCGTGATCTGGCAGTCAAACCCGACACCGCCGCACTCCACGACGGCAAACCGCGGCCCCGCCGCCGTCAGCGTTCCCCGTACACTGTAGATCATCTGCCGTTCCCTCCTGCCGTTTTCGGCATAAGCTGCCGTTTGAGCGCCGTGCCGCCCATCTGCCCGTGGCAGATGGCGATGGCGAGCGCATCCGCCGTATCGTCGGGACGCGGCACCTCCTTCAGCCCCAGCAGGCGGCGGGTCATCTCCATCACCTGCGGCTTTTCCGCGCGGCCGAAGCCGGTCACGGCACTTTTCACCTGAAGCGGTGTGTACTCAAACAGCGGCACATTCTGCTGATACGCCGCCAGCACGACGATACCGCGCGCCTGCGCCACGTCGATGGCGGTCTTCTGGTTGTTTTTAAAATAGAGCTTTTCCACTGCCATCGTATCCGGCCGATGCCGGACAAGCAGCGCCGTCAGCTCGCGGTAGATACCGTCGAGCCGCTGCGGAAAGGGCATTTCCGCCGGCGTCGTGATGGCGCCGAAGCAAAGCGGACGGAAACGGCCGCGCAGATATTCCACCAAGCCCCAGCCGACAATGGCGTAGCCGGGGTCGATCCCCAAAATAACGATGGCGTCCGTCTCCCTTTCTTTTGTACTATCCGATATAGTATAGCATATTCTCCCCCGTTAGGCAAGTTTTTGACCCGATAATCTTATGAACAAGCCGTAAAATTTTCCCTTTTTCGGCATAAAAGATGCCGCCGGAACGGGATCATCCTGTTCCGGCGGCAATCCACCGCATATCAATCGCGACGTTTGTTGAAGATCGACATGATGTCGATAAATCCGCCGTCGTCATCATCCTTGGCAGCCGCCGGGGACGCGTTTTCCGCGCCGTCCGTGCCGGCTGACGAAATAAAGGGGCTTGTAAACCCGTCGTCTTTTTTCTTCTCCGGCTCGGCGGGCTTGCGCTCGCTCGAAAAGCCGGTCGCGATCACCGTCACGCGCACAGCGTCCTGCAGCGCCTCGTCAAAGGACACGCCCCAGTACACCCGCGCGTCGGGATGGGCGCTGCGCGTCACCAGATTGGCAGCCTCATCCATTTCGGCGAGGTCAAAATCCTGCGGCGCGGCAAAGTTCAGGATCAGTCCGGTCGCGCCGTCGATCGTCGTCTCGAGCAGCGGGCTGGAGATCGCCGCCTGTGCCGCCGCGACCGCCTTATCCTTGCCCTCGGCAAAGCCCACGCCCATGTGCGCATAGCCGGCATCCTTCATCACGGCGGTGACATCGGCAAAGTCGAGGTTGACAAACCCGTTTGTCGTGATCAACTCCGCAATGCTCTGCACGCCCTGACGCAGCACGTCGTCCGAGATCTGGAACGCGTTGGCAAGCGTCAGCTTGGTCTCGCTGACCTCACGCAGCTTGTCGTTCGGGATAACAACGAGACTGTCCACCTTCTCGCGCAGCATGGCAATGCCGTTTTCCGCCTGCTCCATGCGCTTGCGCCCTTCAAAGCTGAACGGCTTCGTCACGACGCCGACGGTCAGGATCCCTGCATCGCGCGCAACCTCCGCCACGACGGGAGCTCCGCCGGTGCCGGTGCCGCCGCCCATACCGGCGGTGATAAACACCATATCCATGCCCTTGAGCAGCGCCGCGATCTCCTCACGGCTCTCCTCCGCCGCGCGCTGACCGCGGTCGGGATTGCCGCCCGCGCCCTGTCCGCGCGTCAGCTTTTCGCCGAGCTGCAGTTTATGCGTCGCCTCGGAATGCAGAAGCGCCTGGTGATCGGTGTTCATGGCGATAAACTCCACGCCCTTCACCCCGGCGCGCACCATACGGTTCACGGCGTTGCCGCCCGCGCCGCCGACGCCCACGACGGCGATCTGCGTCCCGTCTACATAATCGGTATCAAACTGAAAGCCCATTTTACGTCCTCCCGCCAGTTCTATTCTTAAAAACGGTGTCGTCTTTTTGTCGAAATCCGATATATATCTTTATTTTAACATAGCTTTTGCGCGAATGCAAGCAAAGCGGGGACTTTTTTGGGAAAATCCGAAATTTTTCCGGTTTGTTTCACGGCGGGTCTCAGAAATTCCCCTCCGCCACCTCCTGCGGCGTGTAGACCACGCGCGCCGTCGCGCCCTCGCGCGAATAGGAGCTGGCGTCAACCACGCCGCGCAGCTTGCTGCCGTAGGTATTTTTGAGCTTCGGGATCGTGGTGGACAGCACCTCAAGCTCCTGCTCGAGATTGCCGTCCGAGCCGAGCTTGACGCGCAGCGTGCCCTCCATCAGGAACGTGATATCCGTCAGATCGGACAGGTCGATCTCCGACACCTCGTCAAAGCCGTAGCGGGAAAACCCGTCTGTCAGCGTGCGGACGATCGCGAGACTGCGCTCGTCGAGCGACGCCTTTCCGACACCGGCCTCCTCGCGCAGCACGGCGCCCTTGATATACCGCAGGCGCGGCGGGCGGTCCGAGGAGATCGGCAGCTTTTCAAGCCCCTTTCCCGCGGCGCTCACCACAAGCCACCCGCCGTCAAAATATACCGCGCCCGCCGCCGTCGCCTCGCGGACGGTGATGCACACCGTGTCTACCGTGCGGTTTTGGATCTCCATCGACTCGATATACGGGAACGCGGCGGCGATCCGCTCATACGCCTGCACCTTGTTGACGGCGAGCAGGCTCTGCCCGACAAACAGACCGCTCGCTTCGATGATCTGCGCCTTGTCGTAGCGCGTCTCGCCCTCCACCTCGATTGCTTTTACGGAAAGAAACGGGGACTTCTGCGACTGTCCGCCGCCGTCAGGCACTGCCGTCCACAAAAACCAGCTTCCGGCAGCTAAAACCGCGATAGCGATCAGCAATATCAGGATCACCTTGACCGCATCCGCGCGGTAGGACGGCTTTTTCCTTTTCAGCTCCTGTTCTTTCATCCCGTCGGTTTCCTTTCTGTTCTTATCCGTTTTCTTTTGCCCGCCGCGTAAGTCTGGCACCCACGGCGGAGAGCTGCCGCTCCCAGTCGGGATAGCCGCGCTCCAGATGCTGCAGCGCGCCGATCGTCGAAGTGCCCTCCGCCGCCAGCGCCGCCAGCACGAGCGCCGCGCCGCCGCGCAGGTCGGTACAGCGTACCGCCGCACCGCAGAGCGTGCCGCCCTCGACCACGGCCACGCGGCCGTCCACCTTGATTTTTGCCCCCATGCGCCGCAGCTCATCCACATGGCGGAAGCGGTTTTCAAACACCGTCTCCACCAAAAGCGACGTCCCCTCCGCCACGCAGGCCGCCGCCGTAAACGGCGCCATCGCATCGGTCGGGAAGCCGGGATACGGCATCGACCGGATCTGCCGCGCCCGCACAAGGCGGCAGGGCGCGCACACGGTCAGCCGCTGCGGCTCTTCACACAGCACGCAGCCCATCTCGCCGAGCACCGTCAGCGCCGCCCGCAGGCAGGCGGGATCTGCGCCGTCTAAGCAGAGCGTGCCGCCGGTCACGGCAGCCGCCAGTGCATAGGTGACCGCCTCCATGCGATCGGGCATCACAGCATACCGGCAGCCGTGCAGCCGCGGTACGCCGGTTATGACCAGCGTGCTGCCGCCGATGCCCTCGATTCTTGCCCCGCAGGCAGTCAGAAAGCGGCACAGATCGGCGATCTCCGGCTCGCGCGCCGCATTGACTATCGTTGTGCATCCCTTCGCCGTCACCGCGGCGAGCAATATGTTCTCGGTTGCGCCGACGCTCGGAAAGATCAGCGAGATCTCACAGCCCGTCAGCCCCTGCGGCGCGCGGGCAGCCACCCGTCCGCCGCTCTCCTCGATCTCCGCACCCATGCGGCGAAGCGCCTGGAGATGCCAGTCGATCGGCCGCGGTCCCAGCTCGCAGCCGCCGGGCAGCGACACCTCCGCTCTGCCGCAGACGGCTAAAAGCGGTCCCAAAAAGATGATGGAGGAGCGCATCTGCCGCATAAGCTCGTCGGCAATGTGCGCGCTCGTCGGATGCCCGCCCCCGCGGATGACCCCACCCTCCTGCCCGGCGCGGCAGCCGAGCGCATGCAAAATGGACAGCGTCGCCCGCACATCCGACAGCTGCGGGCAATTCTCCAGTGTCACCGGCTCGTCGATCAGCGTCATCGCCGCCAGAAGCGGCAGCACGCTGTTTTTCGCCCCGTGTATGCGCACGGTACCCTCAAGCCGATGGCCGCCTTCGATATATAATTCCTCCACGGATCCCACCCTTTCCCTGTCATTCGTTCACTGACAGGGTATGTCAAAGGGCTTGACCCGGGTGACAGACAGCTTATTTCGCGTCCGATACGACGCGGCGGATCGCGCGGTAGATCCGCTCGGCGGCATCGGGAACAGCGGCGCTTCTGGCCTTTTCGCCCATGCTCCTCAGTGTGTCCGGCGAAGCGGTCAGCTCGCCGATCAGCGTCCACAGGCTGTCTGCCGTCAGATCCTTTTCCTCAAGGCAGCGCGCCGCGCCCTTATCCACCAGCGCCATGGCATTGTACCGCTGATGATCCTCCGCCACATAGGGAGACGGAATCAGGATGGCAGGCTTGCCCGCAGCGGGCAGCTCGCTCATGGTCATTGCGCCGCAGCGGCAGATGACCAGATCGGCAGCCGCCATGCAGCGGGGCATATCGTCGATGTACTCGCGCACGCAGATTCCGCCGCCCGAAAGCGGCACGCCGCGCGCCGTCAGCGCCTCACACATGGCGGCATAGCCCGCCTTTCCGGCGGCGTGGATATGCTGGAGACGCCCCTCTTTACAGCTGCGCTCCAGCACGCCGGTCATCGCCTCGTTAATGCGCGCCGCACCGAGGCTGCCGCCGTAGGACAGCACGACCGGACGTTCATCCAACCCCAGTTCCCGGCGGGACGCCGCCTTATCCAGGGTGAAAAAGCCCTCCCGCAGCGGATTGCCCGTCACCTCGGTGCGGCAGCCCTCCGGCAGGCGGGGGATCGCCGCCTTATCCGCCACCAGCGTAACCGCCGCCCGCTTGGCGAGCATTTTTGTGGTCACACCCGGCAGGGCGTTCGACTCGTGCAGCACGACCGGTATCCCCATCCGCTCCGCCTGCCGCAGCACCGGACCGCAGACATAGCCGCCCGTGCCGACGGCGACATCGGGGCGAAATTCCCGCAGTATTTTGCGGGAAAGCGGCAGAGCCGCCGCCGCGCGCCATGCCGCACCGATATTTTCCCCTATTGCCGCCGGCGAAAAGCTGCGCCGGAAGCCGCGCACATCCATCGTGCGGATCGGATACCCCGCCGCCGGCACCAGACGCGTCTCCATCCGGTCCTTGACGCCTACAAACAAGATCACGCTGTCCGGCTCATGGCGGCGGATCTCCGCCGCGATCGCCAGCGCCGGATTGATATGGCCTGCCGTACCGCCGCCCGCCATCAGTACCCTCATGCGCTCTCCTCCTTCTGCATACGCGATTGCCGTGACACCGACAGCACCACGCCCATCTGTGCCAGCAGCATGACAAGCGATGAACCGCCGTAGCTGAAAAACGGTAGGCTGATGCCGGTATTCGGCATCAGATTGGTCACCACCGCCAGATTCAGCGCCACCTGAATGCCGATCTGGGCGGACAGCCCGACGGCAAGCATCATACCGAATTTATCCTTTGCGCGCATACCGATCACAAAGCCGCGCCACACCAGAAGGGCAAACAGCAGAATGATCAGCACCGCGCCGATAAAGCCCAGTTCCTCGCAGACGATCGCAAAAATGAAGTCGTTCTGCGGCTCGGGCAAAAACAGGTGCTTTTGCCGCGAGTTGCCGAGTCCCGTGCCCATCAGACCGCCCGAGCCGACCGCAAACAGCGATTGCACCGTCTGCCAGGCAAGATCGCGTCCCGACACGCCGTCAATGACCAGCTCCTTATCGGTATACGTCCCCATCGGATCAAGCCAGACCACGATGCGGTCCCACTCATAGTGCCTGACCGCGATGAGATAGTACACCGCGGCACAGCCGACCAGCGCCACGCCGATCAGATAGCCGGCGCGCGTACCGCCCACATACATCATCACAAAGCCGATGGCAAGCAGCAGGATCGTACCCGACAGGTGCGGCTCGACAACGACGAGCGCACAGGTCACGCCGAGTATGGCGAGCAGCGGCAGAAAGCCCTTGGCAAAGCTCTTCATATGGCGGTAATTCAGCGAGATCAGATGCGCAAACAGCAAGATCAACGCAAATTTTGCCGCCTCCGAGGGCTGGAACTGCCCGACCACCGGCACGTCGATCCAGCGGTGGACTCCCGTCTTGCTCGGCGTCAGCAGGGCGACGACGAGCAGCGCCCACGCCACCGGCATCAGCGGCAGCGCGAATTTGTGCAGAATGTGATAGTCGATCGTGGACACGGCGAACATGAACGCCAGACCGATCAACGCGAAAATGATCTGCCGTTTGATGAAGAAATAGCTGTTGTTATACCAGTAGTAGGCATAGACATAACTGGCGGAAAACAGACAGATCAGCCCGATGATCAGCACCGCGATCAACAGGATCAGAAACGGCATATCAAAGCTCTGTCCGAGCGCAAACAGGCGCAATCGCTTCTTTTTTACCGGCTCCGCTTGTGCCGCCATTCCGATGTCATCTCCTCTCGCCCTATCTCTGTTTTCAGTGACCGAATATCCCCCAGAGCACCGCCGCACTGGCGATCAGCGTAATGCTGCAGAATACCGTCACGATCTTGTTTTCACTCCAGCCCGACATTTCAAAATGATGATGGATCGGACTCATTTTAAACAGCCGCTTGCCGTGGGTCAGCTTGAAATAGCTGACCTGCAAGATCACCGACGCGGTCTCCGCCACATAGATCACACCAAACGGAAACAACAGCAGCGGACGACCGATGCCGAAGGCGATCGCGCACAGCGCGCCGCCGATAAACAGCGAGCCGGTATCTCCCATAAACACCTTGGCGGGATGCAGGTTCCACAGCAGGAAGCCGATCATCGAGCCGAGCAGCGCCGCCGCCCAGATACACTGCCCGTAATAGCCGAGCAGGGCAGCCGCCACCAGAAACGCCGCCGACGCCACCCCCGTCACCGAAGCGCAGAGGCCGTCGATGCCGTCGGTCAGATTTGTCGCGTTGACAAAGCCGACCACCAGAAACATGCACAGCGGAATATACCAGATCCCGAGATCGACCGTGTTCAGAAACGGCACATAGATCGACGTGCCGCCCGACAGATACACCGCCAGCGCATAGCCGAAGGCGACCAAAAGCTGCAAAAACAGCTTTTGCAGACTCGTCAGACCGAGGTTGCGCTTTTTGACCACCTTGATATAGTCGTCCGCAAAGCCGATAAAGCCGCAGCAGAATGCAAGCAGCAGACCGGCAAGCAGCCGGGTCAGCGTCGCGGGCGACGAGGAAAACAGGTGGATCCCCAAAAAGCGGCACAGCACGGTGCCCGCAAGCGCCGCCGCCAGCGAGCCGAAAATGAACAGAATGCCCCCCATCGTCGGGGTGCCCTGCTTATTTTTATGCCACGCCGGCCCCACCTCACGGATAGTCTGCCCGAATTTCAGGCGATGAAGCACCGGAATCAACCATTTTCCCAAAGCGGCGGTCAAAATACATGCCGCCAGCAGCACACCGCCGAGCAATGTCAGCATTTCCACGGTCATACAGTCTACAACTCCTCTGATCTTATGCTTTCGGCGAAAGTGCGTCGGCGACGACCTCGCGCTCGTCCAGATGGATCGTCCGATCCTTCAGAATCTGATACGTCTCGTGACCCTTGCCCGCGAGCAGGACGGTATCACCCGCTTTGGCATGGGACAGCGCCCACCGTATCGCCTCAATGCGGTTCGGGATCACCTGCTTTTCGCCGGTCATGCCGTCCATTCCGGTCAGGATCTCCGCAATGATCGCCTCGGGCTCCTCGCTGCGGGGATTATCCGAGGTCACGACCGCCACATCCGCATATTTTGCCGCCACGGCGCCCATCTTCGGACGCTTGCCACGGTCGCGGTCGCCGCCGCAGCCGAACACGACGATCAGCCGCCCGTGGCAGCATTCCCGCATGGTCTTGCAGATGTTTTCCAGTCCGTCCGGCGTGTGGGCATAATCGATCACCACGGTGAAATCCCGTCCGGTCGGCACCACCTCGGCGCGTCCCTTGACCCCCGCCGTCTCGCTCAGCGCCGCCGTCACCGTATCAAACGGGACACCGAGCGCCAGCGCGCATGCCGCGCTGCCCATGGCGTTATACACCGAAAACAGCCCCGGCGTTTTCAGTCGCACGCGCCCGATGGCGCCGGTGGCAAGCAGCTCAAAATCCACGCCGTCCGGCCGCTGGCGCACGTTGCGCGCCGTGTAATCCGCACGGTCGTCGCCGAGCGAGAAGGAATACACCGGGCAGGTGATCCCCTGCGTCATCGCCTCCGCCCACGGATCGTCCCGGTTGACGATCGCACAGCGGCTCTGCAAAAACAGGCGCTTTTTCGCCTGCATATAATTTTCCATTGTCTTGTGGTAGTCAAGGTGATCCTGCGTGAGGTTCGTAAACACGCCGACGTCAAAGGTCAGCCCGGCGGTGCGCCCCTGCGCAAGCGCATGGGAGGACACCTCCATCACGACGCAGTCACAGCCGCGGTCCGCCATCTGGCGGAACAGCGCCTGCAGCTCATAGGCATCCGGCGTCGTGTGGTCGGAGGGCAGCACCTCATCCCCCACCATATTCTGGATCGTCCCGATCAGCCCGACGCGGTGACCTGCACGCTCTAAAATGTGCTTGGTCAGAAACGTCGAGGTCGTCTTGCCGTTTGTGCCGGTGAAGCCGATCAGATGCAGTCTCTCGGCGGGGTGACCGAACCAGTTGGCGCACAAAAGCGGCCAGACGGCATGGGCGTCGGGCAGAAGACGCTGTACTGCCGTGCCGGTGTCCCGCTCCGCGAGGATCACCGCCGCGCCCTTTTCCTCGGCCTTCCGGGCAAAATCGTGCCCGTCGCTGGCGGTGCCGCGCAGGCACACAAACGCCCATCCCGGTTCCACACGGCGGGAATCGCAGGTCAGCCCCGTGATCTCGGTATCCGGCCAGCCGCCCGGCACGCCCGCCATAAGCTGTGACAGTTTCATTGTCTTCACTCCTTTTAGCCTGTTTAATCGTCCTGAGAGTTATACAAAAATTCCAGCTTGATCACCGTGCCGCGCAGCACCTTTGTTCCCGCCGCCACGCTCTGGGAGGCGGCAAACGCCTCGCTGCTGTCCGAGCTGAGTCCCGAAAGCTGAAGGTTCAGCCCGTAGCCTGCGGCGGTCGCATTGGCGCGCGTCACGCTCATGCCCTTGAAATCCGGCACCGTGACGGTGCTCTCCTGGCTCTTTTCGTCCGTATACAGCACCACCACGCCGCCCTTGGGGATCGTCGTGCCCGCCGCGGGGATCTGCCGCAGCACCGTATTGCCGTCCCCCTTGACGCTGACCGTCAGCCCGGCGCTCTCCGCCCGCAGCTTGGCGGCGGCGATCTCCTTGCCGGTCAGATCGGGGGTGGACCTGTTCATCTGTGAAAGCTCTTTTTCGGTATACTGCGGCTCCACGCCGAGATACGGCAGAACCTCCGCCATGATATCGCCTGCGACAGGCGCCGCGATCGTGCCGCCGTAGCGGTAGCTGCCGTTCGGCTCATCAAGCATGACCAGCACGGCATACTGCGGGTCGTCCGCCGGCGCAAAGCCACCGAACGAGCCGACGACGGGGTGCCGTCCCTTTTCATCGAGCGGCAGCTCGGTCTTTTCGCCCGTGCCTGTCTTTCCCGCCAGCCGATAGCCCGCCACATAGGCGTTTTTACCGCCGCCGCCGTCCACGACGTTTTCAAGCAGCGTTCCCACATGGGCAGACACCTCTTTGGAGATCACCTGCCGCTTGACCGTCGGGGTCACGCTCTTGATCACATTGCCGTCGTCGTCGCGGATCTGCGCCACGACATAGGGCTGCATCAGATAGCCGCCGTTGGCAACGGCGCAGATGCCGGTGATCATCTGCATCGGGGTAATTTTAAACGTCTGACCGATGGCGGAGGTCGCGGTATCCAGCACCGTCATGTTCTCGCCGTGATACAGGCTGCTGCTCGATGCCGCCTCACCGAGCATGTCAATGCCGGTCTGCTCGGTAAAGCCGAAGCCGACGAAATATTTGTAGAACAGTGACGGCAGGATCCGTTCGCTGATCTGGAAAAACGCAGGGTTGCAGGAATTGGAGATCGCCTGCGCCAGCGTCTGCGTCCCGTGTCCCCAACCGCGCCAGCACTTCATGCGGCGGTCGAGCACCTTATACGAGCCGGAGCAGGTAAAGGTATCGCTGTCGTGGATCACGCCCTCCTCAAGTCCCATGGACACCGTGAACATTTTAAACACGGAGCCCGGCTCATAATACTCGGTGATCGCCTTATTCGTCCACTGCTTATACTGCGCCGCGCGGACAGCCTCTGATTTCTCATCGCCAGAAAGCAGCGCTATCTTCGCCTGTGTATCGGGGTCTGCCACCGTCATCGGGCTGTTGAGGTCAAAATCCCCTTTTGTCGCCATCGCCAGAACCGCGCCGGTCTTGACGTTCATCACGATAGCGCAGCCGCGGTTGCCGCACTTATTGGTCTTGACGGCATCATCGAGATATTTTTCCACATACTGCTGCACTGCCTGATCAATGGTCAGCACCAGACTGTAGCCGTTTGTAGCGTCCACGGTCTTTTCGAATTTGAGCGCGGTGTCCAGCTCATATCCCCAACCGTTCTGCGCCGTGACGATCCGCCCGGGCGTACCCTTCAGCACGCTTTCGTACTCCGCCTCCAGCCCGTAAAGCCCGTAGCCGTCGGTGCCGGTGAAGCCCAGCACCGTCGAGAGCAGGCTGCCGTAGGGATAGACGCGCTTATAATCCTCCACCACGCGGAATATGCCGGTCAGTTTCTTTTCCTCGACCCATGCGGCGAATTTTTCCACCTCGGCGCGCTCGATCTTCTTTTTGATCTCCTCATACTGCGAATAGGTGCGGGTCGTCCGCTTATACAGTGTGTCGCGGTCGATGTCGAGAAGAACGGACAGCTCGTCGGCAATGAGCGTGCGGGTCGTGTCGTCCGGGATATTCTTCGGCGACATAATGATCGTCCAGACAAGCTGGGATTCCGCCAGAATATGCCCGCCCGCGTCATAGATCGTGCCGCGGCTCGGGTCGATGATGCTGTCGCTGAGCTGCTGCGCCGTAGCGAGTTGCTGCCAGCTGTCCGCCTGCACCAGCTGAAGCTGCGCCATCTTGGCGGTCACAGCGCCGAAAAAGAACACGCAGACCACCAAAAGCACCAGCAGTGACCGTCGCCACATCTGGCGGGTCGGTGCGCGACTGCCCGTCTCCTTCTGTTCGGATTTTGCCACTGCCGTTCACTCCTTATACACCGGATACGCAATTTGCCGGGCAGGCTCCGGCTGTTCCTGTCAGGTTAAACAAAAGCGAGAGTTGTGATTTGTCATCATCCCAACTCTCGGTGTCTTTTCGGTCGACTGCCGCCGCGCGCCGCTTATCGCAGCGCCGCCTGTCTATTCATTCTTATGCATCCGCGCCGAAAAAATGCGTGATCTGATTCCAAAGCGACTGCCAAAAATCCGGCTCTGCCGCCTCTTCCTCTGCTTTTTCCCCGTCCACGGTGAAATATTCGATCTGATAGGATTCCACCTTCTGCATGCCGTGGGAACGGGCATATTCCTCCACGCTCTGCG
This sequence comes from uncultured Eubacteriales bacterium, assembly GCA_934667845.1. Lineage (GTDB taxonomy): Bacteria > Bacillota > Clostridia > Oscillospirales > Acutalibacteraceae > HGM12789. The sequence continues at coordinate 31,157 of CAKUMQ010000028.1, forward strand.
TCGAGGTCTGCGCCGCCAGCGTGTGCGTCAGCGATTTTGTCTCACTTTCCAGGATCGCCAGCTCCTTTTGCAGCCCGGCGATGGTGTTGTTCATCTCGGTCAGGCGCACACGGCTGACGATCAGCATCCCGAGCGCCCCCACCACCACGACAGCGGTCAGCATTACCGCCGCCGTATTCAGAAAGGCTTGCAGACGGGCACGGCGCCGATTCGCTTTCTGCTGCTTTTTATTCGGCTGTATCGAGGTAACCTTGGCTTTTTTCGGCTCGAACAGTGAGAGGTCATAAGCCCCCGAGCCGTGCGGATCCGTCATCGCTTTTCCTTCCTTTCCTTATTTCTATCTTTCACCCGCCCCGGATGCCGACGCGGCTTAGTCCGGATACCGGTCATGCCGTTTCTCTATGCACCGCAGACGCGCACTGCGGGAGCGCGGGTTATCCAAAAGCTCCTCCGCCGTCGCCTCGGCGGGACGGCGGGTGACGAGCACCCCCGCCGGGGTGCGTCCGCAGACACAGACCGGGAAATCGGGCGGGCAGATGCAGCCGGTGCGCCAGCGGTTGAACCGCAGCTTCACCATGCGGTCCTCAAGCGAGTGAAACGTGATGACCGCCAGCCGTCCGCCGGGCAGCAGGCTGTCAAACGCGGCGTCAAGCGCCTCGTCCAGCGCGTCCAGCTCGCCGTTGACCGCAATGCGCAGCGCCTGAAACACCCGTCTGGCGGGATGCCCGTCGCGCCGCGCCGCTGCGGGCACGGCGGCGGATATGATCTCCGCCAGCTGAAGCGTCGTCTGTATCGGTGCGCTCTCCCGCTTCTGCACGATCGCGCGGGCGATGGGGCGGGAGAATTTCTCCTCGCCGTATTCCCAGAAGATCCGCGCAAGCGCGGCTTCGTCCAAGGTATTGACCAGATCGGCAGCGGTCGTTCCCTCCTGACTCATCCGCATATCCAGCGGCGCATCCATATGATAGGAAAAGCCGCGCTCCGCGGTATCGAGCTGATGCGAGGATACGCCGATATCCAGCAATATTCCGTCCACGCCGGGAACCGACAGCTCGGCGAGCACCTCCCGCATAAAGCGGAAATTGCGCCGCACAAGCGTCACCGGCAGCCCAGAAAGCCGCCGCCCCGCCTCTTCGATCGCGTCCGGGTCCTGATCGAGCGCGATCAGCCGCCCGGTCGTCAGGCGGGAGGCGATGGCAAACGAATGTCCGCCGCCGCCGACGGTACCGTCGAGATAGGTGCCGTCCGGCCGGATGTTCAGCGCCTCCAGCGTCTGGGACAACAAAACGGGACGATGATACCCCGATGACGCCATCCCGTTTTCCTCCCTTTCTCCGCCGCTCAGAATCCGAGCGCCGCAAATTCCGCTTCCGCTTCCTCGGGGGACAGCGTCCCCACATCCTCTTCAAACGCCGCCGGGTTCCAGATCTCCGCCCGGTTGCCCGCGCCGATGATCAGCGCGTCCTTTTCCAGCTCGGCATAGGCAAGCAGGTGCTTCGGCAGCAGGATGCGTCCCTGCGCGTCCACCTGCACGTCCGCGGCATTTGCGGACAGGTGGCGCTGCAGCCGGCGAGCCTTGGTCATCGGCATCGCCGACAGCCCCTCCACCAGCTTGTCCCATTCCTCCTGCGCATACAGGCAGACGCAGTGATCCATCACCGCCGCTGCGATAAAGCTCTCGCCGAGCTTGTCCCGCAGCTTGGCGGGAACAAAGACGCGGCCCTTGGCGTCGATGGTATGTGAAAAACGTCCGTTCAGTCCGAATCCCATGACAAAAGCCGCTCCTTTCCCGCCGCGCCGGTGATTTCGGCATCCCCGCGTCGCTTTTTCGACATCTTTCCCCGGCCTTTCACAGCCGGGTGTGGAAAACTCGGTGGAAAACGTTGAAAACCCACCACTTTAACCCTTTTCGCACCACTTTGCTCCACTTACCTGTTATTATACAAGAAGTATTCGGAAATTGCAAGCCCCCGTCTTCTTTTTTTTCGGAATATCCGTAGAAATTACGCGCCAATTTTTGACAAAAAGGATAAAAAAAGAAGCCGGAGATTCCGGCTTCTTTCGGATCACCGCTCCATCCGCGGCATTTCCGCGGGCAGCGGTGTTTTTTTCATCGGGTGGCACAAAAACACCAAGGCATTGACGAGCATCCCCACCACGCCGCCGTCCACACCGCCCGGCTGACGCAGTATGCCGTTCCATAGCAAGAGCGTCGCTCCGCCCGCCAGAAGTCCCCGCCAAAATGCTGCGGGCGGCGGGCGGTATCCGGCAAAGGCGACGGCAAGCGGCACCAGCAGGAGCGGACACCAGCAGGAATAGGCGGTCAGCAGAATGGAAAACACGTCCGGCAGCCACAGTGCCATGGCGACGCCGAGCAGCCCGGTCGCCGCATTGGCGACGCGCAGCCAGATCAGCTGCCGCCGCTCGGACAGCGGCACAAGCGGCATGATCCCGTCCGCAACCAACCCGACGGCGGCGCTGTTCAAAAAGCTGTCGGACGCGGACAGCAGCACCGACACCATCGCCGCCATGACCACGCCGCGCAGCCCCGTCGGCAGCACGGCAAAGATCAGCGCGGGCATGGCTTCGGACGGCTCCGCCGTCACGCCGAGCGCATACGCCGCAAGCCCGATGCCGCCGGTCACGGCAAAAAACGGCACGGAAAACAGCCCGCTCCAAAGCGTCCCCTTTGCCGTCTCCCGCGCGTTTTTCCCCACAAGCAGGCGCTGGGTATAGGGCGGCGCGAGCGCCTCGCCGAACGACATGGCGAGCAGCAGCGAGAAAAAGGCAGCGGGCGGCAGGCGGTAAAACGGATCGGCATATTCCGCAGGCAGCGCATGGATCAGCGCCGGCACCCCGCCGATGCGGTGCACCGCCGCAAACAGCAGCACCGGCATACCGACCGCGAGCAGCGCAAATTGCAGCACATCGGCGACGATCACCGACTGTAGCCCGCCGAACGTGGTGTAGAGCAGCACCACCGCCGCGCCGATCACAATACCGGCGGCGGGCTGCCACCCCGTCAGCGTATGCAGCACCACGCCCATCGTCTCCATCTGCGCGCCGACCACGCCGGCACAGCAGAAAAACGCCAGCCAGCCGGACACGATCCGCGCGCGGCGGCCGTATACCGCTTCGAGCACGCCGCCCACGGTGGTCACGCCGGGAAACCGCGCCACGCCGGGAACGAGCCATCGCGCGATCGCGATCATGGACAGGCTGAAGCCGAAGAGCGTCAGCGTCGACCCGATCCCCGCGGAAAACGCCATGGCGGCGTTGCCGGACGAATAGCCGCCGCCGACATAGGAGGC